>CAXTZL010000008.1:0-31107 GCA_964248555.1 uncultured Bryocella sp. | reverse complement strand
CAACCCAGACGCGATCCTCCAGCACGGGGGCGCCGCGATGGCTGCCGCGGCTTGTAGCGCCGATGGTGGTTCCCTGATTGATGTTGACGTTCGAGCCAATCACCGCAAAAGGACTGATCACGACACCGCCAAAATGGCCCAGGTAAAGGCCAGGACCGATGGCGGTCGTCGGTGAGATATCGAAGCCGTAGCGGAACCGATAGTGATTGAGCAGGATGCGGTTGTAAAGATAGGCAAACACGAAAAACGATCGCCTGCGGGGGCGGTAGAAGGCGACCTTGCGCAGATACCAGGTGAAACGGAAACCGGGCTCACCCCACCACGCACTCAGAAACGCACCGGCGGAGGTGCTGGCCCGGTAGCGATACACATCCGCACGCAATGTTTGCCACAATTTCACGATCCAAAAACCCCCAGGGATGGATAGCCTTCAAAGAACCGGGGCACCGAAAGCAGCGTCCCGCAGCATGCAGTTCACCGGCGAAGCTTCCACGTTCGCGCCAGACCGCCTAGGAAAGCTTTTATGCTCTTCCATGCGGTGATGCGCGCATTCGCAGGATCCCTGGGATCGAAATCGAAATAGTGGATTGGACCGCGCAGGGAGCGGAGCCACTGTTTCCAGGTAATCGAGCCCTCCGCAAGGTATTTGGGGAAGGCAGAAAGATCTGCCGTCATCATGACATGGCGAAAGCCGAAGTGGGTGGCCTGCATAGGCGCCGGCGACGCCCCAATGAGATCCAGGTAATGCAGAAATCCGGTCTCCACGCCGGTATACCGCGCTGAATCGCCTGTCCCGCTGAAACGGGGATTCACCTCGATCAGGCCGAGCCGGCCGTCGCGCGTATCGCGCTTCACCTCGATCTCGCAAAGCCCGATCAACCCAACAGAGCGCAGGAAGTTGTCACACACCTCCGCGATCTCTTCGTCCACGACGGGCTCCACGATGGAAGCACAGCCGTACAACAGCGGATACGCCCGCAGCTCCTGCACGACACAGTAACCCAGCCGCTCGCCGGAGGTGGCGTAAACGGAAAGATAACAATACTTCGCAGAATCCGGACCGACGATCTCTTCCTGTGCGACCGCATGCGGTACCAGCTCCTTCACAGAGTTGTAAAACGAAAGCAACTCCTGCGGTGAACTGGCGGAGACAGTCTTTCGTCCGCTAAGCGGATGGCTTGCGGGCAGAGCCTGCCATTCGCGGTGCTGGCGCGGTTTCAGCAGGGAAGGGAACTTCGCCTGCTCACAAAAGCGCTCCAGGTCCCCGCTGGATTCAATATGCGCAGCCAGGGGCGAAGGCATGCCGTACTCATGCGCCAGCGCGTACTGCACCTCCTTGGTGCACAGGGAAGCCTGCAGGGTGACGCCGGCCTCGGAAAACAGAAAATATTGCTGCAACTCCGCAGGGTATCGCCCGATGGCCATCACAAACAGATCCGAAGCGGCAATCAACACCGGCTTTTCCCCCATGGCCCCTGCAAGCGCGATCATGAACGCCAGCCATCCCTCGGGATCCTTGTCCGGGTTGGGACACAAAAAGGACTTGCCGTACCTTGAGCGAAAGCCAGGATTGTCCGGGTTGGAGTCGATGCCCACCACCCTCACACCTTTTTGCTCCAGATCACGCATCAGGTTCAGCCCGGTCTGGAACACCGAGGCCACCACTGCCGCGGGGCCGGTCGACCTCGGCCGTTTATCGGGACGTAAGGGCAAACCAGGAAACTGAAGCTGCTTGGAAGGCACCAGGGACTTCTCTCCGTTCTGCTGGAAGGCGTTCTACCGCCGTTAAATCTGTCAGGGCCCGAAAGCTTGGCTCCAGTCTCCGCGTAACCCTCGCGTCAGACAATAACACCCCGGGTAGAAAAGGACCGCACGCGCAACACCTCTCGCGTCCCGCAACAGGCGGCAGAATGCCGAAAACAGGCGGCTCGCAACCCCGCTACGTTCTGACGGTCAGCGCTCTTCATCGCCCCGCGTCTCGGGTGCTCAGCTCACCGAACCAGCCTCCGGCAAACGACCGCATGCGGCCTCAAGCAAAACGCCCGCAAGCCAGGTAGCGCGACCCAGAAGGCGGCCCCGGCGCCCACCATGTTTTTTCAAACAGGCGGCCGTCAGCCGCATCGGACCCAGCCGGCCAAATACCTGCCGCGCAATCGCCGCATGCATCCGAATCACACGCAACTCGGCGCGGATCATGCGGCTCCATTTGCCTGTGAGCTGGTCCCGCTCGCCCCCGTAGTGATACAGAAACAGGGGCTCGCCCAGGGCGTGGGTTTCCGCACCGGAGTGAAGCAGCCGAATGCCGAACTCATAGTCCTCCATGTGCAGCAGCGCGCGGCTGAAGCCTCCGAGGGCCAAAAACGTGCTGCGGCGAATGATCAGGCACTGCGACATGGACGCCGTGAAGCGCAAAGCATAGGCCGTCGACAGCCGCCGCGTCCCCCCGCTTCCCCACTGCTCGGTACTGCCGTCCGGCCCAACCCTGGTGAAGGCCCCCCCCAACGCGTCCACGTCCGGGTGCGCCTGCAGATAAGCAATCTGGCGCTCGAGCTTGTCGGGCAGGTACAGGTCGTCATCGTCAAGAAACGCGACCCACTCCCCCCGGGCCTCCTGCACCCCCAGGTTACGAGCCCCGCCGTTGCCGAGCCACTGCTCAGGCAAAATTAGTCTTGCGAGATCGGCGTATTCGCTCAGCTTCGCCCGGTTCTCCGGCGTGGAGTTGTCATCCACCAGCAGAATCTCAAGTGGAGCCAGGCTCTGCCGGCGTATCGAAAGCAAAGCCTCGCGCACCAGCTCAGGCCGGTTGTGGTGCGGAACAATAACCGAAACGGAATAGCTGCCCGAAACGGAATAGCTGCAAGATAAATCGCTCATAACGTGAGGAATGGAGCCGGAAAGGTGTCGGTCTGCGGAAGGCGCGACTCAATAAAGAAGCGATCGATCGTCTCAAACTTCACCGTACGATTGTAGGTATGATTGGCCGTATTGCCGGGGACCGATTCCGGAAGCAGACGGCCTAGGATGCTCTCGCGGTAGCAGGTGCGGGTCAACTCTTCAATCTCTGAGAAGACCAGACCATACCCGTAAGCCGGGCCGCAGTCCTGCGAAGGACGAAGCAGCTTGCCGCCTTCACGAAAAATGCGGCCGGCGGGACGGGCGCGGCGCACATCGGACACGACCGGATTCTGCGGATGCGGCGTCCACGGACCCCGAAAGGAGTCGGCGAAGAACAGACAAAGCTCGTCACTATTGGAATAGCTGCCGTTGGAAACACCCGCGAACATCCACCACGTACCGTCCTCGGCATGGTGCAGCGTGGCATCCACGATGTCGGTACCGGAGAAAAGATCCGAATCCTGTTCCCACGTACGCGGGAACTCCGTCGCGCGAAAAAGCGATACGGTTCGATTCCCACGGCTCTCCGGGAGCATGTAAATGCTGCCACCCTCCTCAAAAACGAAGGGATAAGAGAGATGGTACGGAAGCCGCAGAACCTCGAAGGCCTCATCAGGTTCTCCCCTCTCGTTTAGCTCGCAACAGGAGATGACGGCCTTGTTCTCGGGATACCGAAAATCCTCAAAAAAGAGCCAGGTGCGGCCCTCGTGCTCAAAAAGAAACGGATCCGCATAAAAACGGTCGCGGGGCGCCACGATCAGCCGGTACTCCGCAGGATTGTCAAATGACGTGCCCGCAACACGAGCGCGAAGCCCGATACACCACTTGGCAAAGCTGGCGCGTCGCGCAGATCCGCTGCGCGCACGCAAACGGCGCTCCAACTCGCCTCGGAGAAAGCGTGTCATCCCGCGACTGCTGCTTTGGGGGTTGCCCGGAGACGCCGCAGCTACAAGAGCGTCCGGCAGAGCTTCCATGTACGCTCGCCCGTCTGCCGCGACAGATCGCAAACACCGTAAAACGATCTCCACCGCTTTCCAGTAGACCGGGTTGCGGCTCTGCGCCAAGGAAAAAGGATTGAGCGCCGTCTGCGTTTCGTAGAGCAGCTTGGGCGTGCTCCCAACGTCTGCACCGTTCCCGTAGCAGACCAGGCGCGTGACAACGGCCGCTGCCTGCGAAGCGTGCGCCCGCCAGACCGGCGGCTGCTCCGGGTACTGCGGGGTGCCATCAATCTCCAGCCGCCAGAGACCATAACGGGTAACGCCATCGGGTACAACGAGCCCGGCAACGGGATGCAAACACAACAGGAGATCGAGGTCCAGAGCCCGGAGCGCTTCCCAGTCACGCCCGTTGTCTACATCCTGCGAAAGAACGAATACGGGAACCGTAGCCAGCAATCCACCGAGATCGGCCGGTGCAAGCGCATCCTTCGTCATACCGTTCCGCTTACGGTCCCACCGCTCGTAGCAGTCGAACAACCGGCGACTCCACCACCGTCTTGACAAGAAGCCGTACGGCGTTCGCGGCGTAGCCGGCGAAGCCTGCACGACCGCAACAACGCTCGCAAAGGAAGTTGCTCGCATGCTGCTGAGCAGAGCGGCCACCCAGGCCTGTGACCTCCCGCCCGACAGCACAAGGCCCACCCGCAATCCCAACGGTGATTCCACCCGAGACATCACTGCTCCCTGCTGTCTCCTCTGCAAAACAGCCCCAGTGTACAGTCCACACCGTCAGGCCGCCTCTGAACATCGAACCAAAGTCGCACTGTTCGTGGCCGCTGGCAGTCCTTACCAACCTCACCAGTGACGTATCATGAAGTCGCCACGGACCTGGTTTTGGCCGATTGCGACTCGGGAGAATGCTTTGCAGCTGCGCGGAAGACAAATAGCCCGCAACGTGGTCTTCAACTGGCTCGGCACCGGGATCAGCATGGCAGTGGGCTTTTTTCTCTCACCCTTCATCCTGCATCGGCTTGGCAACATCGCCTACGGGGTCTGGGTACTCACGGTCTCGGTGGTGGGCTATCTGAACCTGCTCGACCTTGGCATGCAAAGTTCAGTCTTGCGGTTTGTCTCCCAGGGCTATACCAAACAGGATCATGAAGGAGCATCAGAAGCAGCTTCCGCGGCACTCTGGGTCCGATTACAGATCAGCTTGCTTGCCCTCATTGCCAGCTTGGCACTCGCAGTCCTGTTTCCCCATCTCTTCACAATCCCGCGAGAGCTTGCCAGGGAGGCTCAGGGCGCAATTGTGCTCATCGGGTTAACGACAGCCGTCAACCTGTCCTTTGGAGTGGTAGGAGGCGTCCTTGCGGCGCTGAACCGCTACGATCTCCAGAACTATGTGAGCCTGCTTCAAACCTTGCTGCGCGTCCTCGGCGTGGTAGCTGTTTTGCAAACCGGACATGGCATCGTTGCAATAGCCGCATGCGAGTTCGGTTCCGTGCTTATCGGCCGGCTTTTTCTAGTGTGGTTTGCGCGCCGGCTCTATCCCGAACTCCGACTCCGAGTCAAAAAGCCAAAGCGCGAGACGCTCAGGAAGATCTGGTCCTACAGCTCGTATACCTTCCTCACAACCATTGCCATTCAATTGGTCTACCAAACAGACAACATCGTCGTTGGCGCTTTTGTCTCCACCGCCGCGGTGACTACATACGCAATTGCAAATTCACTGTGCCGCTACGCCGGTCAGGTCGTCGGCTCGATGGACAGCACGTTCATGCCGGCGGCAAGCACCTTTGAAGCGGCGGGCGCAACAGCAAGCCTGTTAATGCTTTACAAGAACGGCACCCGCGCCATCATGGTGGTCTCGCTTCCGATCATCCTCACACTGATCATCCGCGGCCCGAGTTTTATCAGCCTCTGGATGGGCCCGCAATATGCGCATAGCTCCGGCATTGTGCTTGCCATTCTAAGTATCGGCCTCTTCTTCTCCTTTGCCAACCGCACGGCGGCAGCCATAGCGTTCGGCATTGGAAAGCATAAAACCATCGCCTTATGGGCTGTTGCCGAAGGCTTCGCAAATCTCGCGCTCAGCATTCTGCTCGCACACTGGTATGGCATCTACGGCGTAGCGATTGGAACCCTTGGTCCCAGCCTCTTAATCCAGTTGGTCTTCTGGCCAAGGTACATCTCGAAACTGATTGGCGTCAGCAGTTCTGAGGTGATTTTGGACGTTTGGGGCCCCTTGCTCCTGGCGTCTCTTCCCTTCGCCTTACTTTCCTATGCTTTCGAAACCTACTATCCGGCACACAGCCTGATCACCTTTGCGCTCCAGGTTCTGGCTACCCTGCCGGCGCTTCTACTTCCGCTCGTATTCGTATTTCGTACCTTCGTGCGCAGCATGGTTCTACCCAGGATCAGAACGCTTCTGTTCGCGGCTTCCAGCTAGCAGGTACCTGGCCCATGCACCCGTTGCCAGGAAAGCGTCACCCCTTCCCTTACAAGCCCGTGAACTGTGGCTTCGGATTGAGATAGAGGCATTGCCGATGAAGATATTGGCTCTATACCCCCTACTTCCCTACCCCTCCATATCGGGCGCCAAGCTGCGCGGCGCAACCGTCCTGGACGTGTTGGCGCGTACACATGAGGTTGTGCTGGCGTCCTTTGTCGCGCGCGATGACGATCCTTCCCGGTTGCCGGAATGGGCGACCTACCCGTACTTCGCGCGGCCCCCGGTACTGGCTCTCCGCCGTTCCGATGAGGTGCTGTCCATCGAGGGTAAACGCCTCAGAGCGAACGTCCCAAAACTTCCGCTTGGCATTCCTGCCTGCCTTGCAGCCTTCGATTCGCCGGCGATGTGGAACCGCATCGCTGAACTTGGAGTGGATGGATTTGACGCGGTTCACATCCGGTACGCCTCCATGGCACCCTACGCCCTGGCACTCAAGCAAACCGTACCTCACCTTCGCTTGGTCATCGATTTGGACGACATCTTGTCAGCCCTCTTCTTCAGCCGGCTGGAGCTTCCAAGCAGCATCTCGCAGGTGCGCATGTTCTTGTGGGAGCTGAAAGAGCTTGTCCGAATCTACGCCTTTGAGCGCGGGCCTTTGCGCGCCTTCGACTCTGTTTGGGTATGCTCCAAAATCGATTCTTCAAGAATGGCAAAACGTCTAGGCAGTAATCGCGCCCTGGTCGTTGAAAACGTTGTGGATGCACAACGGCTCGCGGCCCTGGATAGACAAGAGACCCTGCCAGCGCTTCTGTTCATCGGAGATTTCAATTACTCCCCGAACAGCGAGGGAGCCGCGTTCTTCGTCCAAAAGGCATGGCCCCTCATCAGAGCCGATGTTGCCGACGCTCAGCTTTGGTTGGTGGGTCTGAATAGTCAG
Organism: uncultured Bryocella sp.; assembly: GCA_964248555.1. Taxonomy (GTDB): domain Bacteria; phylum Acidobacteriota; class Terriglobia; order Terriglobales; family Acidobacteriaceae; genus Granulicella. The sequence goes on along the minus strand of CAXTZL010000008.1, from coordinate 23,885 downwards.
ACCGCGATCCTGCAATGGAACGGACAACAGGGCATCGCCGTGACGGGCGCGGTCGCTTCTGTCTTGCCGTATCTGGAGCGGGCAACAATCTCCATCGCCCCCATCTTCACGGGAAGCGGAACCCGCTTAAAAATTCTGGAGGCTATGGGGGCGGGATTGCCTGTCGTGACCACAACCGTAGGGGCCGAAGGCATTGAAGCTGAACATGGAGTGGAGTTGCTCATCGCGGACACTGCTGAAGACTTCGCAAAGCACTGTGTAGAGCTCCTGCAAAACCCCTCGCTCCGGCATCGGCTGGCCGAAGCCGGAAAACGACTCGTAAGAGAAAAATATGACTTGGCGGTCATGTCTCGCGCAGTGCTAGCTTGCTACAAGCATCTCTCGGCAACTGGCAGCAACAACACCTCCCAGGTTTGACGTGTTTCCATTTACAGTCCCGATTCAGCAATCGGCTGGACAGACCTCAGCCGCAAGGCGATGGCATCGGCCTTGTCTTTGTCCACCACTACAGCAAGTGAGCAATCCCCAGCTTGGCGGCGACCTCTTCGATATCAAAGTTCATATCAATTTCCGCGCCCAGATTGCGGGCGCCGCCCGGCTCAACCTGGCGGTAGTTCTTGCGGTTAATCGAGGTGCAGTGGCCTTCGGCGACAAGCTTTTCAGCAATGTCGACGACCTTGCCTCCGTAGCGCCTCTTCCAGTACATGATGCCGATACCGGAATCGTAATAGTACTTCTCGCGCCGGGAACGCTCCGCAGCATCCGGGCAATTGGGATGATGGCTGATGTAACGCCACCAGCCCGTGCCGTGATCGAACTGTGACTGACTCGCGCCACGCGTGGTGCAGCCTACCAACTCCCAATAGCGATGTTGGCGGAAACGAAGCAGATTGCGGCGTCCGCCTATGTTCGGCACGGCCGCCACGGCACCGTCGGGCAGTGACGCAAACGTCTTGCTCAGCTTCTGCATCACGTCCATGCGGCAAAGCAGGTCCGCGTGCCAAAAAGCCAGTCGCTCAGTGTAGAGGTGAGCAAACTCCATCGGGAAGTGCGGCCACATCACCTTGAACCCGAAATGTTCATTGAAGTTGATCAGTACCGAACCAGGCAGGACAGTGGGCGGCCCACTGCGTGGATCGTACCCGATCACAGGGGTCCAGCCGACCTCCTGAATCAGTCGCTGCTGCAACAGGCACCAACGATCACTCACATTCCAGCAGAGCCACGGGCGGCTCACACCGACAAGCGCCTGCTTCCACTCCGCAGACGCCTGGTATACCTTCTCCAGCGGAACATCAAATCCCGCCCAGTTCCCCTTGCCGAGTTGGGACGGATCCATCGCATCTTGCTGCTTCAACATCGTCTTCGCTTTCAGGGGTGCCCCGCAGTAGCAGTTCTGGACTACGCCCAAGTATAGGAGCCAGAAGAAGGCGGCGTCTCAAACTTTTGTGGAGTGCGGGCGCACTGCCCGGCATTGTTCTACTGCACGCCGCCAGCTGCATGGCGCTCTACGGCGCCGATCGAGGGAGGGTTCGGTCTTACCCTTCCGAAATAGTCGCTGGTCATGTTGTTCACCGCAACGCCATGCCCGTTGGCGGGACTACCCGGGCCTGGAACGAAACTAAAATTATCCAGAAAGTTCTGCGTGGTCCACTGCTTTTGTGCTGGTTCATTTTCAAGACCCGGATCGACGCAGAAAATATTACCTCGACAGGGATCTCCCTTACCCGAACGATTACCGAACTCAATATTGTGGCTGGCAGTGATGTGGATCGACGGGTCGTCGACGTAGTACAGCCCAGGTGCCTCTTGGCCCTTGAGGGTGTAACCGAGAAAAATGTTGTTCGTGAACAGAAACTGGGTGGAACCGCACATTTTGTCGCGATTATTACTGACCGGACCGCAACTTAGGAGAAAGACCGTATCCAGGTAATCGACGAATGTGTTGTTGGCGAATAAGACCCGAGAGTTCTGCTGGCTATTAATCGCTACAGTGTTGCCCCCCGCTCGACAAAAGCTGGACAGGTACGCTCCGGGCAGGTGAGAGGCGAGAGCAAAGGAGTGCGTGGCCCCCGGTATCGGTTCCGTGAACCTGGCACAGTTCCCCACTGTCAGGTTGTTTTCAAAAATGGTTGTTGCACCGGGAGTGTTGTTCCACTTCCACTGCGCCCCCATGTTGCCATAGGATTGCGAGTTGGTGACAGTGAGCGTTTTGACGTTGGTATGGGGGCCGATGAATGCATCTTTGGTGTTGTAGACCATAACGCAGTGATCGCAGATAAAAGTATCAAGATCAGTGTCTTGACCGCTCCAAGCATCTCCGAAACCATTGCTTACGTCGTCGTAACAGGCCTGTGCCGGGAAGGTGTGCGTGATGGGGTACTCTTCATAGCAGCCATTTCCGGTCATGGTGACATCCAGCGCGTGAATAGAGGAGCCTGGGGCATCAGGCGTGTTTCTGCCATCGTCGAAGTTCCAACCAGAGAAGGCATTGAAGCCCGAGAAGACGCGGTTCATCATCACCGGTCCTCCAATCGGCCCGTATATGCCGGAAGCATTGAAGCCGTGGATGTAGACATCCTGAAAAGTGATGTTAGCCGACTTGTTATTTAGGACGAAGCCGTTTTGGGCATAGTCATCCAGCGGCTGATTGTGGCTGCAGGGTCTCGGGAATGAGGGACTACCTGAAGTGGTACACACGCCATTATGCGTGGTTAGTTCAATGCACTCGATATCGACATAATGAGTATCCCTCAGATTGAAGGTGTAGGTAAGGCTATAACCTCCAAAAAGTTGCGTCAGGTTAGAAACGTAAGTCTTCGGATCGTTCTTTCCTGCCGCATTACAGTTTGCGTAGTGTTGCCCAAGTATCCGCGTGTGCTGCGCTGCGGTTCCCGCTGGTATCGGTGGGTTAAGACAATCGTAAGAGCCAATGGCATAGCACCACAGATTGGCGCCCGTACCAGTGGGCGCGTCCCAACCGAGACGGCAGTCCGGGTTCGAGGCGTTGAACTGCGTTGTGTCCGCCTTGCAACCGCGAATGAGAACGGTGTCCCCGCCGGCGATGATCCACGCACCGGCACCGACTCGTCCGCTCTTGTCATCCCACAGCAATCGAAAATCGCGAAAAGCACAGTGTCGGTTTGCACCTGAGCCGGAGTAAGCCGTATCTGCTTTGCCATCGCACTGCCCTTGAGGCATGTTGGCAGAATAGCGCGTGCCGCCATCGGGACGCACGAACCACGTCGTTGCAGACAGCGACGCTACAGGTGCTGACAACCACACCAACAGCAGCAGCCGGAAAAAATGCTTCATCTTTTACACTCCGCTTCGCCAGACAGTCTTGCAACAATCGGATACTGCAACGTTAAGACGCTGCATGGCGTTCCTTGCAACATTACTGCACCTTGCGCACGGTCGATGCCTCATTGCTTGGCCTAAAATGTACGGACCCGCCGGAGGCCAGCGAGTCCGCGTGTACTACAAACTCCACCGGTCACTACTCGACGGCACCGACCGTGGGTGGGCTGGTACGAATCGTTCCGTAAACGTCCGTTGGCGGCAGTTGAGGATAAGCAATACCCATCCGAAACGCGGGGCTAGACGCACCCAAGTTGAAGTTGAAGTTATCCAGAAAGGACTGGCCAGCCCAACTCTGCTGGATCGGCTCGTTCAAAAATCCCGGATCCGCGCAGATGTTTCCACCCGTTCCGCAGACCTCACCGTGATTCGGGCGGTTTCCGTACTGAAGGTTGTTATGTTGCGTAATCTGGACAGAAGTGTCGTTCAGGTAAAACAACCCTGGAGGCAGGTTGTTCTGAAGAGAGTAGCTTAGGAAGATGTTGTTCGTGAAGACAAAAGGCGTGGTGCCGCACATACCATTCTGGTTGTTGCTTATCGGGCCACAGCTGATCAAAAAGACTGTGTCCAGATAATCGATGAAAGTGTTGTTGCCAAACAGTACATTGGAATTTTGCTGACTGTTGATCGCAACGGTGTTGCCGCCAGCACGGCAGAAATCTGACAGATAGGAACCCGTAAGGCCACTCGCTGCTGCGAAATTCTGGGTCGCCCCCGGTATGGCTTCCGCAAACCTCGCGCAGTTTCCTACGGTGAGATTGTTTTCAAATGTGGTTGTTGCCCCGGGAGTATTGTTCCACTTCCATTGCGCGCCCATGTTGCCGTAGGACTGCGAGTTGGTGATGGTGAGCGTCTTGACGTTGGTGTGGGGTCCAATAAAGGCATCTTTGGTGTTATAAGCCATGATGCAGTGATCGCAAATAAACGTATCGAGATCGGTATCCTGACCACTCCACGCATCCCCGAAACCGTTGCTTGTGTCGTCATAGCAAGCCTGTGCCGAGAAGGCGTGCGTAACGGGATATTCCTCGTAGCAACCATTGCCGATCATGGTGACGTAGTGCGCGTTGATGGCGGAGCCAGCAGCATCGGGCGTGTCGCGGCCATCATCGAAATTCCAACCCGCAAACGCATTGAAGCCGTCGAAGACCCTGGTCATCGTGATCGCACCACCGATGGGTCCTCCAAATCCCGACGCGTTGAAACCATGGACGTAGACATCTTGGAAGGTAATGTTGGACGAGGCATTATTGAGCAGAAAGCCGTTCAGTGCATAGTCGTCGAGCGGCTGATTGCGATTGCAGGGTCTTGGATACTGAGGACTCCCCGACGTAACGCAAACCCCGTTATGGGTTGTCAGTTCGATGCATTGAACATCAACATACTGCGTGTTCTGCAAATTAAAGGTGTACTGCAGGCTATAGCCGCCAAACAGCTGCGTGAGGTTGGGAGCGTAGTCCCGCGGATTGGTTTTACTCCCGGTATTGCAGTTGGCATAATTTTGCCCCAAGATGCGCGTGTGCCGCGTTGCCGTACCGGCCGGAATCGGTGGGTTGTAGCAGGTGTAGGAACCCACGCCATAGCACCACAGATTGGACCCCGTGCCCGTCGGCGCATCCCAGCCTAAACGGCAGTCCGGATTCGTCGCATTCACTTGCGTGCTGTCAGCTGCGCAGCCGCGCACCAGAACCGTGTCCCCGCCCGCAATCACCCATGCTCCCGAGCCGACACGACCACTTTTATCATCCCACAGAAAACGAAAATCGTTGAACGCGCAGTGTTGATTCACGCCGATGCCTTGGTATGCAGCATCAGATTTGCCATCACACTGCCCCGAGGGCACGTTGGCCGAAAACCGCGTGCCCCCGTCTCTGCGGATGTACCAGGTCGTCGTGTTGGAAACGCGGGGAGAAATCGTAAACGCTACAGAAATCTTCACGGCACGGGAGATATTGTCTGTCACCGCGAGGACAAAATTTGAAACCCCTGTTGTCGTTGGGGTGCCCGTGAAAAGACCGGCGTTGCTCAGCGATATTCCTTGCGGGAGCGAGCCCGCAACAACCGCCCAGTTGTAGCTGGTGTTCCCCGTGGAGGTCTGCAGCCCGAAGCTGACCACATCACCCACGGCGGCGCTCAACGGAACAACGCTGCCGTTGGCCTGCGCATAGGCGGGAGCAAGTTGAAGCTGCACCACAGGCTTCAGGGCTTGCGGTGCAATCCCCCTTCGCGGAGCCAATGCATGAGCTGGGCAAGGATGAAATAAGGCGAGCAGCCCCAAAACAACCGTTACGATGAATACTTTTCTGTCGTTCTTCACGCAAACTCCCAAATGGTAGCAATTCGAGGTGTCTCTGGTTTTGCGGCGGCCGCAGGCACGGTTCCGCAAGGGTTCGGTTGCAAATTGCAGCGTTGCTTCTGGCTCCGCTTGCCGGTCCGACAGAAGACGGAGTTGCATACTGCGCCGCCTGCCCAGCTTCAGCGAGCTCAGGCGTCGCGACCATCCCACACGCGGAGCAATCCCGCCTTTCACTTCCGTAGGTCACTTCTACGTCAGCAAGCGAAACCACCGGCCCTGTAGTTCTCGGCACGGGACACGAGTGGGACTGGAATAGGCTCTCGGGGCACGCGCGTAAAACTCACGCGCGGCCAGAGCCGAAGCAGAAGAATTCATATGAGTGGAAGTGCGGTCTAAGGGAATTGACCCGCTCTCCTGGAGCTCCAACACATACTTGCCGGTGGCGCTCGGACAGCAAGAAGCCCGCCCGACCACAGCGGCCTACATTGGAAACAATTACGCAGCGATCGGTAAACAGTAAAGCCTTTTCAGAGGAATTTCTAAGCAGTTTTCAACTGCCGTGCTTGTATAGCCAAGCCCTCGGGAGGGCGTAGCATGAAGGTTCGTCCATAGTCTATCCCATAAAATGTCGTGTGGCAGGTGTTTCGACGACAAGCGCTGGCCCTCCACGTCGCAAGCACCTGAAGCATGCGCATAGATTGCACAACGCCCGGCAGCATCGGCAGCACCCGAAGGAGTTTCATTGCAGAGTTTCCCGTTGCGTCTATGTGCTTCCGGTTTGCTCCCGTTCTGCCTCATCGCCACCACCATCGCCCAGGTCCCCAAGTCAACCCGCTGGGCTGCCAGGGCGCACGCCACCACGATCACACGCGACGACTGGGGCATAGCGCATGTTCACGGCAAAACGGACGCAGACGCCGTCTTCGGCATGGTCTACGCCCAATGCGAGGACGACTTCAAGCGAGTGGAGACGAACTACCTGGTCTCGCTGGGCCGCCTGTCTGAAGCCGAGGGCGAGACCACAATCTGGCAGGACCTTCGGCAGCGTCTCTTCCTCGATCCGGACGAGTTGAAGAAGGACTACGCCTCCAGCCCCGGCTGGCTGAAGCAGCTCATGGACGCCTGGGCTGATGGCGTCAACTTCTACCTTTCCCAGCATCCCGACATCCACCCCGAGGTGCTCACGCACGTCGAGCCCTGGATGGCACTCTCCTTCACCGAGGGCAGCATCGGTGGCGATATCGAGCGCGTGAACCTGAAGGCACTGCAGCAGCACTATGACGCTCCGCGCGCCAAAACCCTCCTTCAGACTGCCGAGCCTGGCCCGGCAGTCGCGGCGCGCCAGGATGCCGGCCTGCAGGACGTCGATGCCGAGCACGGCGGTTCCAATGGCTTCGCCATCGCCCCGGCCAACACCCGCGATCACCACGCACTGCTGCTGATCAACCCGCATACCTCTTTCTTCTTCCGCTCAGAGCTGCAGATGACCAGCAACGAGGGCCTGAACGCCTACGGTGCCGTCACATGGGGCCAGATCTTCGTCTATCAGGGCTTCAACGACCGGGTCGGCTGGATGCACACCTCCAGCAACGTCGACGCCGTGGACGAATACGTCGACACCGTGGCTCCGAGCGGCAATGGCTTCACCTACCGCTACGGCAGCACCGAACGGCCCTTCACCCGCCGCCAGATCACCTTGGGCTACCGGACCCCGGCCGGGATGCAACAGCGCACCTTCACCGTCTTTTACGATCACCGTGGGCCTGTCGTCCGCGACGAAAACAATCACTGGATCACGATCCGGCTGATGAACACGCCGGTCAAAGCCCTGGAACAGAGTTTTCTGCGCACAAAAGCACACGACTACACAAGCTACCGGAAGACGATGGAGCTGATGGCTAACTCCTCCAATAACACTGTGTTCGCTGACGCCGATGGCGAGATCGCCTACTGGCACGGGAACTTTATCCCGCGCCGCGCCACGCAGTTCGACTACACGGAGCCGGTGGACGGCAGCAACCCCGGCACCGACTGGCAGGGGCTGCTCACGCTCGATCAGGTGCCGCATCTGCGCAACCCAGCCAGCGGCTACATTCTGAACGTGAACAATGCCCCCTGGTGGGGCTCCGGCGACAGTTCGCTGCGCAAGGCCGACTACCCTGCCTATGTCGAACAGGGCACCGAGACCGCCCGCGGCCTGCATGCCATCCACGTGCTGCAGGGCCACACGGACTTCACCCTGGATTCTCTACGGAAAGCGGCGTATGACAGCTATCTTCCATGGTTTGCCCGAACGATTCCCGTCCTGATCCGGGGGTGGGATATGCTGCCTGCGAAGGCGCCGCAGAAGACGGCATTGGCCGCGCAGATTGCCGCCTTGCGTGCCTGGGACTTTCGCTGGTCCCAGGATTCCATCCCCACGACGCTCGCCGTCACCTGGGGCGAGACCGTTGGACTGCCGGTAGCCGCAGCAGCCCGCCACAACGGCGTGCTATGGGAACAGTACGTCGTAGACCACATAAGCCCGGCAACCATGCTCGACGGCCTGCAAACAGCCTCCGCCAGGCTGACGGCGCAGTTCGGCACCTGGCAGACTGCCTGGGGCGCCACCAACCGCTTTCAGCGTGTAAACGACAACATCCTGCCCAGCTTCAGCGACACCGAACCCAGCATCCCGGTTGCGTTTACATCGTCGCAGTGGGGTTCGCTCGCCTCCTTCGCGGCACACGCCTACCCTGACACGAAGCGTCGCTACGGCACGAGTGGCAACAGCTTCGTCGCCGTGGTCGAGTTCGGACCCAGGATTCATGCCCTGGCCGTCACCGCCGGAGGGGAAAGCGGCCACCCCGCCTCGCCGCATTTCGACGACGAAGCGCCACGCTACGCCGCCGGCAACCTCCGCGAAGTCTATTTCTACCCGGAGCAGCTCAAGGGGCACACCGAGAGGTCCTACCACCCCGGACAATGAACGGACAGCTCGCCCTGCGCGATGGGGCAGCCCACTTTGTGCTCCCTCGTGTAAATTCATGGGCATGGTTGACTACGACGTGCTGGTGGCAAGCCTCAGAACTTATGGTTTCACCGTGGAGCGGGTGATCGAGGTACCCGAAAACGCTGGGGAATCCCAGTTGATGATCGACGGCAAACTTTTTACGCTGACCGAAGTCCGGGCGATGCTGGCCGAGGCGGAGCAAAAGGGACGACGTTAGCCACCCCGTTCGGAGCTTGACGGGCGTTTCCGTGCTCCTGGTCTTAAGTTCTGTTTTGACCCCTTGCATTGGGCCCCACGCTGGGCGGGAACATCTGCTGCCGTCCCAATTTGGGAATAATACGCAGAAATAACCTGGGTTAGGCAAAGCGGTCATCCGATCGGAACCGGGCCTCGTCTACTCTGGAGGGAGCACGAAGGAGTTGGTTTTGAATCGCCCGTTTTCCGCCGCCCTAGCCCCAAGTCGCCTGCTGCTTGCGATGGGTCTTCTCGTCCCGGCGCTCGCCGCTGCGCAAAGCGCGCCCACCGCCAGCCGGACCTTCGAACCTTCCGTCTTCCTTGGCGCCTCCGGGGCCTATACCGGACTGGGAGGCGGAAAAAATCTCAGCGTCACGGCCGGACTCGACGTTGGTTTCCACCCCTACTTCGGCCTGGACCCCGCCATCGAGGTTCGCGGCACCTATCCGCTCGACAGCGGCCAGGTCGGGGGAGAGGAAAGCGTGCTCGCCGGTCTGCGGGTCAGCAAACGCTACCAATCCTTCCGTCCCTATGCTGACTTTCTCGTCGGACGCGGTGAGCTGAATTACCAGAACGGCGGATACATTGTTCCGGCCCAGAGCTTCCGCTACTTGCAAAGCACAACCAATGTCTTTTCGCCTGGCATTGGCGCCGAGGTCGATGTGACAGATCATTTCGCACTTCTACTTGACTTGCAATTCGAGCATTGGGACCTGCCCTTCAGCACCGGAGATATGCCAGCCAATCCCGGAAGTATCTACGCAAAAGTAGGTACCGTCGGTGTCGTCTACCGTTTCGGCTGGCTGGAGCACGGTCACCCTGCCCCCTGACTCGGCACAGTCCCGTTCCGGCTCACCTGAACTTCGCAATCAGTACTGCGTGATCTGCTCCGTATGCTGACGAAGCCACCAGCAAGGGCCTGCGCCTGCCTCCGGCAGCAGGGAGCGGCTGCAGGCAACGGGAGCCACGGTCGGAGAGTACACCTCAAAATGATTGCCTTTCAGCGTCGCTGCCAGGGAAGAGGACACCATCACGGTACCCATGCCGCGCCCGAACGCGGAACGCAGGCTCCAGATCGCCCAGTCCAGCGGGTAAGCCAGCAATATCACTCCGGCGGTCGCCAGCGCAGCCCTTCGCAAGGGTTGTCGGTACACTCCGGCCCGTGCACGTTTCATCTCCGCAGAGTAACAAACATCCCATCGCAAACACCGCCGCGCACGGACCGGCTAAAGATTGAAGAGTTCGCGCAAACGCTTGGTCTGGGATCGGCTGACGGGGATTTCGGTCCCTTTCTGATCGTCCATGCGCAACTGGTAAGTGGACTTGAACCACGGCACCACCTCACGGATGTGCTGCAGGTTCACAAGGTGGGACCGGTGAGCCCGCCAGAACTGTGAGGAATCCAGTTGGTCGGCCAACTCCTCCAGGGTCCGAACGTTGGAGTCCCCTTCAAAGTTCTTCGTGACCACCGCAATACGGCCCTCGTTCATATACGCGAAACAGACATCCTTCTGGTCCACCAGCAACAGACGGCTGCCCGTACGGACCACCACACGGCCTGTCCGGGAAGACGAAGCGCCGCTTGCCGAGGGTAAACCGGCAGTCTGCTCCTCCACCATGCGCAGCAACGCATCCAGTTTCGCCTGCGCGGCCTCCCACAGCCGGCTGCGGCTTCCGGGTGCTCCGCTCTGGGCCCGTCCGCTCGAGGACGTCGTCTCCCTCGCGGCCGGCAACCAGCCCTGGGAGGCTCCCTGCTGCATCGTGGAAACCGGCTCCTCCCTCCTCTCTGCCTTGCCCACTACCGCCGGCACCGGCAAAGTTCCCTCGCCATAAGAGCTTCTTAAGCGGGAACGCAGCTTTTCAAGAGTCTGCCGCAGCCGCTTGCGATCAAACGGCTTCAGGAGGTAGTCAACGGCATTGACCTCGAATGCCTTCACGGCATACTGATCGAAAGCGGTCGCAAAAACGACCTCCGGCATACGAACCCCGCGATGCGAGCTCAACAGCTTGCGCAAGACCGCAAATCCGTCCAGGCCGGGCATACGCACATCCAGAAACACCACGTCGGGCTGGTGGGTGCGAATGAGATCGACTGCCTCGACACCGTTGGATCCATGCCCCAGCACAGAGACTCCGCCCTCACTATCCAGCAGGAATTGCAGCTCCTGACGTGCCAGAGGCTCGTCATCGATAATCAGGGCCGTAAGAACCGGTGCAGACGCCATGACGAAACTACGAACTCCTATATGCCGGTCGCGCGGAAGGCTACGTGCTAATCGTTGTAGACCCGCAGTCGGCTTGGCGCTCCGTCCTCTGCCAGGTCATGACCGCACTGCGTACAAAACGCGTCCGTAATCTTGACACCGCGGTGACAAATGCCACAAACAGGAGCCATTTGGAACTGGCATTGCGGACAGAAATGGTACGAATAAGCAATCGTCGTCGAACAGTGCGGGCATCGGGACAGTACGGGCTGGCGAAGGAGAAAGTACACCACCGCCCCAATTCCGCCCGGAAGAACGATGCACACCAGCATCCAAAGCCCGGCCGACATCCCGCGACGCTTCACATCGCGGCTCACATAGCCAAGCAAAAGGGCATAGCTGGCCATCAGGGTTCCCCAGGCATAGCCCATCATGAGCCGCAGGGGCATCAGCTCATGTTTGTGGTGTGGCATCACGCCATGAAACACATACTGCATGGCCACAAACAGCAGAACCGCCAGAGCCATGGACCAACGAGGGATCAAGCGAAGCTCAAGATCACCTTCGGGAACGCCTTCGTTTTCTCTTGCACCATTCCAGGGCATCATGACATCCGCTCTTCAGCCTGCTCCTGCGACCCGCGGCCGCGCCGGAACCACACAAACCCAAGAACCACAGCCGTCACGGGAAGCGACCACAGCAGCAGCAAAAGAAACATCTGGTCACTGGCATCAGGGATGCTGGACGGGGTGAGATCATAGCCCGCCATGGTGCCCCAGATCGCATAACAGATCACCAGCAACAGGGCAGAACAGATCGAAAGGGGTACCCACAGGCTGCGCGAGCGGCTTCGTTTCTCCTGCATTCGCAGCGCTTCATCACGAATCACGCGACGGGTACGATTGACGACACTGGCCCGTGCCGCAGCGGGTGGAACAAACTGGCCCGGCTCCGACCGCTGAGTGAACTTATTCACAATCGGCCCCCCGTTCCAGAGCGTGTGCCACGGGTCTTGCGCGCAGCGCCACAAGCGTCGGCTTCAGCGCGGCAAGTCCGCGATACAGCCTGGATTTCACTGTAGAAAGGGGCGCACAGGTGAGGGTTGCAATCTGATCGAGTGACATCTCCTCGTGAAAGCGCAACGTCAGCACCTCACGGTAGCTGGGCTCCAGCGTCAACATCACCTGGGCAAGTTCGGCGGCGTTCTCTTTAAACTCATAGCGCTCGAGTGGCGACGGACTCTCCTCCGCGATCTCAAAAGGACGTTCGTCCTCACCACCTTCGCGCATCTCGTCCAGCGATGCCATCGTACGCTTGCGCGATAAGTCGATCACCAGATTGCGAGCGATGGTAAAGATCCACGTATCGAACCGCGCCTTGCCGTTGTACTGCGATCCACGCCGCAAAACCCGGATCCAGACCTCCTGAAACAGGTCTTCGGCTACCTCGCGCTTGCTGGTCAGAAACATCAGGTACCGCATGAGGCGGTGCTGGTAGGTCTCGATCAGGTAGTCAAGCAGCTCCGGGTCTTGACGCTTCAGGCCACGGGCAATCGCCGCATTTTCCTGCTCAACCGCACGCGCAGCCTCGGCCGTGAGTGTCTTCGTGGAGTTCACAGTCGCTTGGACGGAAGAACGCATGGGAAAGACTCCAGTTTCGCCAGATTTGCACCCTCAGAATACAGTCTCCACTCCTGGTAACGGCCTGAAGCGCATCTACGGGAGCGATGTCCCATCCTGGGACACCCCCGCAAGGCCAGAGCCGAACCCCGTCACCGTAAACTGGAGGGATGGATGTTCTGTATGGCCTCAACCCGGTCTCCGAAGCCGTCCGGGCCCGGCCGGCTGAACTTGACCACGTCAGCGTGGCGCGAGAACGCGATGACCGGCGCGAGGCCCGCTTGCAGGCGCTCATCGACGCTTGCCGCGCAGCCGGCGTCCGGGTCGATGCAGAGCCCCGCGAACAGCTCGCCCGCTACGCCCGCACGGACACGCATCAGGGCGTGGTCGCCTTTGTTCGCGAACGCAGCTTCCTCACACTTGAAGACCTCCTGAACCGCCCCACAAACGCAACGGCGGCCCAGCCGGTGCCGCGTTTCTTCCTCGCTTTGGACGGGGTGGAAGATCCGCACAACTTCGGCGCCCTGCTGCGTTCGGCCGAAGGCGCCGGCGTCGACGGCGTCGTGATCCCGGAACGACGCTCCGCCCCCCTCACCGGCACTGTGGCCAAGACCTCCGCCGGGGCCAGTGAACACGTCCGCATCGCTCGGGTCACCAACATGACACGTTCCCTGGAAACCATGAAAAAAACCGGAATCTGGATCGTCGGGCTCGACGAACGGGGCTCGCCGGACTATACCGAGCATGACTTCCGCGGGGACTGCTGCCTCGTGCTGGGCTCCGAGGGAACCGGGTTGCACGATCTTGTGAAAAGGACCTGCGACTATCTGCTGCGCATTCCCATGGCAGGCAGCGTCTCCTCCCTGAATGTATCCGTTGCTGGCGCCGTGGTGATGTTTGAAGCGATGCGGCAGCGCCGGAGCGCAACAGGGTTGGCTCCCGCCGCCAGCTTTCCCGCGTCCAAGAAAGGTAGGCCACAGAAGGGTCTCGGATCGTGAGGCAGTGGCCATTGCACCTGAAAAAGCGCTCGGAAAAATCCAACCTCCGCGGATCAGCGTCCCCCAGGAGACAAAAGAACGGCCGGATGGCCAGACCCTTCGGTGGAAGAGGCGCATTGGGTCTACTGGCTTGCCTTGCGCTCTCCGGAGCTGATATCCAGGCTCGCGCGCAGATACCGGAACCCTCGCCCGAAACGCTTCCAGCCAGTCCCGGCCAGCAGGAGCTGCCCCCACCACAGGGTCAGATCCTGATGCAGAGCCACGGCGACGCCCCTGCCCTGCCCGCCGAACCCGGACTCGCTACACCCTCCAAAACCGAGGGACAACCCATCCATGATCCAATCCAGGATCAAACCCTAAAAGCCGACCTGACCGACGCTGACCGCAGCGCCCTGCTGATCACCAGCTACAATCTCGACGCCCGGCTCCGGCCCATTGACTCCGGCCTCTCCGTCCGTTCCATGCTGACCGTTCGGAATAGCGGCGAAAAGCCGCTCAAGCAACTGGCCTTCCAGATCTCCTCCAGCCTGCGCTGGGAAAGCGCCTCCCTGCTCAAAGGAGAGGTGCGGACGCAACTCCCCGTCGCGCAGCACCGCCTGGAAACCGACGCCGACCACACGGGCGCCGAAACCGAACTCGTGCTCACGCTTCCCGAGCCGCTCGCACCTGGCGCTTCCGCAAATCTGGACCTCTTCTACGACGGCACGGTACCCCAGAGCGCCGCGCGCTTGCAACGGCTCGGCGCCACGGCTGCGCAGCAGATCGATACCGACTGGGACGCGATCAGCCCTGCCTGGACGGGCCTGCGCGGTTTCGGCAACGTCCTCTGGTACCCGGTCGCCTCGCCACAGCTCTTCCTGGCGGAGGGCAACACACTGTTCCAGGCTGTCGGGCGCACACGCCTCCGCGAAGAGGCAGCTGCCATTCGCCTCAGGCTCAGTATCGACTACAGCGGAGAGCCTCCTGTAGCGGCCTACTTCTGCGGCCGCCGCCAAAGCTTCACGGCGGTCACCGACAGCCCCAACTCTCCCACCGAAGCCGGCAGCGGCATCGCTACGGCCATCTTCGGCACGGAAGCCCTGGGATTCCGAACCCCAAGCCTGTTTGTACTGCAACAGCCTGAAATCCTCGCCGACCCACCCGGGAATGCACCGGGGGCGGATCGAGCTTCGGAAGCCTCGATTGCCTCCGATTCTTCCAGCAGTTCCTCCTCCTCCAGCAACTCCGCAGCGCCGCCGAACGACGCACCGGCGACACAGCCGCTGCTGCGTCGCGGTGGGGCCCTGAGCGCCTCCGCCGAGCCCTTTCTCGCCATGGAGGGTGCCGGTTCCGATACGATTCACGACTTCTCCGCCGCGGCGTATCGCTCTTCGGCCCTGCTGCGGGAGTGGCTCGGCCCCAAACCCCTCACCGCGCTCACCGCCCTCGAACATGAAGGTCAGCCATTCGAGGATGGTCCGCTGCTGGTGGCCCCGCTCCGCGCCCTGGCCTCTCCCTTGGCTGGCCCCGCCCTGATCCAAAGCCTGACGCACGCCTGGGTCCAGACCGGACAGCCCTGGATGGACGATGGTCTCGCCCAGTTCTTCGCTCTCCTGTCCATTGAGCGGCAGGATGGCCGCCCGGCAGCCGTTGCCAGTCTCTCTGAGCTCATGAAACCCGTCATTCTCGTCGAACCCGACCCGGCTTCGACAACACAGGCACCCGCTGCCGAGCCCCTCATTGCCGCCTCCAGCGATCTGATCTACCGCCGCAAAGCAGCCGCGGTCTGGTGGATGCTGCGCGGTATCGTCGGCGATGGCAACCTGCACGCCGCCCTCAGCGCGATGCGAGTACAGCCCGTGTCCACCGATTCACCCGCCACCCAGGCCATCACGTTTCAGCATCTGTTGGAACGTCTCAGTCATCAGGAACTCGGCTGGTTCTTTAATGACTGGATCCTGCAGGACAAGGGTCTCCCCGACCTCACAATTGCCGATGTCACCGTGGCAGAGGAACCAGGAAGTCCCAGCCACAACGCTGGCTGGTTGGTCGCCGTGACAGTGCGTAACGAGGGCGGCGCCGGCGCTGACGTGCCCCTGGTCGTCACCTCCGGAGCCAACAACACGGCGCGCCGCATGCGCATTGCCGGGCGCTCCACAGCAACCGAACGCGTGCTCCTCGAGACCGCTCCCACTTCCGTGACGCTGAACGACGGGAGCACACCCGAAGAGCGCACATCCACTCACACCAGCGAAATCCATCTAAACACCGGCAGACCGTAACGGCCTCGCACCGATTCAGATACTGGAAGCGCGGTGCTAGCGGGAACGAATCGACGGAGCCGGGGCAACAGGCAAGGAACGGTCCTTGACTGCCGGCAAATGGGCCGGCGCACACTCCTGAACGCCGCCCCAGGCAGCATTGCAGGTAAAATCGACTGCACTTGGCTCCTGTGCGGCGCTTGCTTTCGGCTGCACGCCATCTAAACCATCGCCAAGTTGAGGAAGGTAGCGCACAGGTCTTTGCAAACCTGCGCCATCTGCGATTCCCGACACACTAAAGGCGTAACCAGCCGTAGTAGCGAAGCCGCTGACCTGCAAAGTCGAGGCTCCATCCGGATGAAACTCCGCCGGTTGCAGCCGCAGCAGAATTTGGGTTCCGGTTGCATCGGTGGTCGCGTCCTGCGGAATGGAAAAGAACAGCATGTCCCCGGCGGAAGCGGCGCCGACTTCATGATCCGTCGCCGGGGGAAAACGAAGCTGCGCCGAACCGGTCCAGTTGTCGTACACGGCCCCGCCGTCCGTCGCGGGAACAGCGTTAGCGCCAACGGGGCCTGCCGCAACGTGGCTCAACTGCAGGTCGAGCGTACCCGAGGGCTGAAGCCCGGATGGAATCCTCGCTGAAAATAGACCCGCCCACAGCAGCGCCCATCGTGTCGGGATCGCGGTTCCCGTCAACGTGGCCCCAGCGAGATCTGGATGCTGCAGATTCAAACTCGGCACCGCGAGCATCAGGGGCTGTGCTGCCTCGTCGGGCATGCCGCATGCGAGATGTCCGAGCGAGACTGTTTCGATCGAAAGCCCGGTCTCGCAGCTAATTTGCAGGTCCAAGGGATGGACCGGTGCAAACTCCGCCCGGCGCAAACCTCCCAGCGTGAACTGCGTCCTGAGCTGCGCTTCCCTCAGCGTTCCGGCCAGCGAGGCCTCCAAATTCAGCGTGCCGCGCCAACCCATATCCCGACCGCTGAGCAGAAGGCTCGCCTGGCCCAATGGAGCGTCATGCCAGCTGCCCTGCAGATTGATCCGCACGCCCTGGTCGGCCGTTGCCTGCAAAAGGTCGCCCTCGATCCGCAACAAACCCGGGTCTGACACATTCGCGTCGGTGCGGTTGGGCTGTCCGCGTAGCCGCACGCGCCACTGATGCGGCGAAGGCTGCCACAGTGCAAAATCGGAATCAGTAAAAGAAAAGGGCAGCTTCTCCTCCCCCAGCTTCACATTCACCCGGCCACCTGTGGCCTCGATGTACGGAAATCGTGGCTCCGGACCCGCCCGCCGCTGCGCCGTGGGCGCCGTGGTCACCCGCGAGGCGTGCAACAGCACATTCGCCAGATTCCAGCGGCCCTCCGGGTTGCGGACCAGGTTGATGCTTGGCTCCACAAAACGCACGGTCGAGAACTCAACCCGGCGGCGCCAGAGCGAACTAAGCCGCAGTGTCGCCTCCACGGTATTGGCGCGAATCGTAGGCTCGCTGCCAAACGCCGGGTCCTCGCTCACAACCAGATTGCTCAGCGTCAGCCCCGGTACGGGTAGCAAATGAAAGGTAACGTTATCCAGATGCACCGGCCGGCCCAGGCTCAGGCTCATCGAACGCGCTATCTGTCGCTGGTATCGATTCGCATTGATCAGCGGCGGAACGAGCACCAGAAGCAGCACGGCGACACCAGCTGCGAGCCACCATCGCAGACGACGGCGCCAACGCGGCATGTCGACCCGCGGCTGCGCCGCTACCGGAGGGGAGGAGTCAGCGTTCTGAGTAGGGGTTTGCAACTCCATGCGAGTAAGTGCCGCCCGGGGACCCGGGCAACCTTCAAAGCCTACCGCACCACATGCAGGGTACGGGCCCAGCGCGTGTCATTGAAGATGTGGGTGACCTCATGCACCATGAAGCTGATGCGATCTCCCATCGTGGTCTTGTACTCCTGGTCCGCAGGTGTCTTGAACGACCAATAAACGAACAAAGGACGCCCTTCGATATTCTCAACCGGAACGAAACCCCAGTAGCGGCTATCCAGGCTTTCCGTGCGATTGTCCCCCATCGCGAATACCTTGCCCTTGGGAACAACCAGGTCGCCATTCTGAATATGCTCCGGCAGATTTTCGCGCCACACCGCCGTCAGCTGTTCATCGGGTGCCGGTGCGACCGTGGGAAAATCATCCCGGTAGGGATTGTAGGCATGCTGCGGATCGCCATCATCCCGCGGCTGCAGAGCGTGCGGCTCAACCTGAGCCACCCCGTTCACGTACACAACGCCATGTTGCAGATGAAGCCGGTCCCCCGCGATCGCAATGGCCCGCTTCACCAAAATCAAATCAGGCGATTCAGGATTCGGCTTGAGAAACACGATAACGTCGCCCCGCTGCACAGGGCGGTAGTGCACAAAAGGAGCCCAGTGCGTTGCGGGAGAAAGCGTGATGCGGTCCACCACGACGTGGTCTCCGATCAACAGCGTATTTTCCATCGAGGCCGATGGGATCTCAAAATTCTGAAAGACGAACCCAAAGATAAACAGAAGAATGACCAGCACAACGCAGATCGAAGCCAGGCCCTCCAGGGGCGTTTCCTCAGCTTCTACACGGCTGTGTGAAGGGAGGGGCGACAGCTTGCGCACGGGCGTTGGGGAGACGCCCTCCCCAACGGGGGTCTCAACGATCGTGCGTGCGTCCGCTGTGCTCTGGTCCAATCTCATCCTCGTCGCGTTCCGCCAGGAGCGGAAGGCATGCACAGTGTACCCGAGTTCGACGTCCCATTTGGGGAAAGCAGGGGGGAAAACGCCGAACGGAGTGTAGCAATTCAGGTCACCGTTAGTGAACCACGCCGATCCGCTTCCTCTCCCAGGCCATCACCCATCGCAGCCGCTGCAATGGATCGCCCTCGGGCGCAACGGCCCCGTTCGGCAGCGAAAAATACACCAGCAAGGGCCTGCCGACCACCATCTCCTGCGGCACAAAGCCCCAATACCGGCTGTCTTCACTGTTGTTACGGTTGTCGCCCAATACAAAATACTCCTGTGGCGGCACCGCTACCTCCCCAGTCGCACCCAGACGCCGCAGTGCCCGCCACCATCGCGGGTCTACGTCCGGGTCCACCTCGCGTAAATTCGGAAACTCATCCCGGAAAATATCCGGCTGCGACCGGGTAAATAGCGCATACGGCTCCTCCAACGGATGTCCGTTCACAAACAACCTTCCCTCATGCAACCGCACACGCTCCCCAGGCAGCGCCACCACGCGTTTCACCAGTTCCCGGGACGGATCCGGTGGAAAATGAAAAACCAGCAGATCGCCGCGGTGCACAGAAACGTCCGGCAGAATACCCCGCTCCCATCGTCCCCAAAGCGAACCGCCGCGGTTCTGGGGCAAAGCCGTCTTGGTCACCAGCACAAAGTCACCGATTTGCAAAGTGGGTTCCATGGACCCGGATGGGATCCGGTATGTCTGCAGCACAAAAGTGAGCAGAAAGAGCCCAACAACCAGAACGGCTAGCAGCGCGGAAATCGTGGAAAGAGGCGTCGGAGCCTCCACCCCAACTCCCGCAGGCCGGCGCCCGGCCGGTACGGCTTCGCCGGCAGGCCTCGTCAAAGGCGTCCTCGTCCTCCAACAACCTGTCCCACACCGGCCATTTCCACGCCAGGGCCCTGCACCTCGGCAGCGGCGGAACCCGCCACATTTTCCGGCCTTCCCCCACCCGCCTGCAGGTCGGCCAGCTGCAACGCCTGCTCTGCGGCAGCCTGCTGGGCCTCCTTCTTACTCCCCCCGTTCGCACGAGCCAGGGTCTGCCAGGCACCATTCGGCGCCTCCAGCCTGGCTTCCACCGTGAACAGCCGTGCATGCGCCGGGCCTGTCTCCTCCACATCCGCATAAAACAGCCGGCCGGCCCGCTCCGCCTGCACCCGCTCCTGCAGCCTGCTTTTTGCATCCCGCATCGCACTCCTGCCAGGAGCCGAGGCCAGTTCCGCGCGAATACCCGGCAGGTCCGGTTCAACCAGCAAACGGCGCAACGTCTCCCGCACCACCCGCAAGGCCCGCTCCGCCGTGCGGGCCCGGGCGTCCGGGCCGCGCGTTACATCCAGATACATCGCTCCCAGCAGTGCCTCGGCCGAGTTCGCCAGCACCGCCGCCTTTCGCCGGCCATCCCCGGTCTCCGCGCTCTTGCCCATCAGCAAAAGATCGCCCAGCCCCAGTGCCTCGCCAAACTCGGCCATGCGCTTGCGGCTGACCAGGCTCGAACGTATCCGCGTCAGTTCCCCCTCGCTCCGCGACGGAAATTCCTTCAGCAGCAACTCTGTTACGGCCAGCCCCAAAACCGCATCACCCAGGAATTCGAGCTGTTCATTATCCGTGCCCGGCTGATTGGGCTCGTCATTATTCGTCTTCGCGCGTCCCAGCCGCGCTTCATAAACGTAGGAACTATGGGTTAGCGCCAGGCTCAACAGGTTGGGCTCGTGAAACTCCCATCCAATCCTTGCCTCCAGGCCCTCACGACGGGAGCCGGCCGCTGGCGCAACGGTCGGCACAGTCTCTAAAATCGCCGGCAAGTTAGAGTCGTTTTCCGGCCCTTTCCGCCTGCGGGAGCTTGACTCCTCGACGGAGCCCTTCGCCGCCGCTTTCTGCTTCACCGTGGGTTTCATCATTTCAGTCTATGAGGTGGCTGCCAGCTCCAAAAGCAGATCCAAAAGCAGATCCGGAGCAAATCCGGAGGCAGCTCACTGCGGCCCCGGCTTGTACGCCTCTTTTTGCGCTTTGC
This sequence comes from uncultured Bryocella sp., assembly GCA_964248555.1. Taxonomy (GTDB): domain Bacteria; phylum Acidobacteriota; class Terriglobia; order Terriglobales; family Acidobacteriaceae; genus Granulicella. The sequence goes on along the minus strand of CAXTZL010000008.1, from coordinate 3,180 downwards.
CGGTCGGATCAAAGTCGGGGTCATCCTGCTTGCTGGAGGGCTTGGCCTGGCCTCGCTGCGGCAAAGCGAAAGGCTTCTTCAGCCCGCTTTCAGCAGCCAGGCGCGTATCCGGCCGGGCATCCCTTGCGGCGAGTGCCGCCTGGTACTCGCCCGTCGCGTGGGCACGGTCCGGAGGGTTCATATTGTCATAAAGCCGGCCCAGGTAGATATGACTCCAGGCCACGGTGCGGGGATCGTGACTGACCTTCAGCGTCTGCTCAAACTCGTCCATCGCCTTCTCGGGCTGTCCCTGCATCAGCTCGATTCTGGCCAGGACGTACAGGGCGCGGCCATGATCTCCTTCCGGCCTGGCCAGTTCCTTGTCTGCCAGATCTTCCGCATCCGCGACCTTGCCCTGCATCAGGTCCATCTCAGCCCGGTCAATCGGCGTCAGCACCTGGGCCTGCGCCCGGACGCGCCTTCCCAGCGGATCGGAGGAAGTGTCCCTGATGAAAATCGTGTTCTCCGCCCGTCGGCGCTCCCCCTCCACGTCAAGACCGTAAATCATCGGGGCAATCTCATCCCGAAGACCATCCCCGTTGCGCTCCATCGCCGTCAGGGCACGGTAGAAATAGCCCGTCAGGACCCAGCCCGCACGATCATCCTTGGTGGCAAGAATGGTCTGCGCAGCGGCCGTCTCCCGGTCGTAATTGGCCTTGTCGGTCTCATACTGCTCTAAATCCTGACGGCTCTTAGGGCCGGAAGGCTTCTTGGGTGCGGCATCCGTCAGCGTGTAAAGGTGCGCCTCAATGGCCTTAATAAGGCACTCCGTCAGCAATGCCTCCACATCACTCTTGTAGGCGAAATCAATCGGCGCATCGGCCACGCCACGCAGCAGCGGCTGAATGCGCTCCATCGCGGATCCCCGGCTGTACACCATGGGTTCCACAATGTAATGCAGGTAAATGTGCCGGATCTCATCCATGCGAACCGGGTCGCCCGCCGCACGGTCACCCGGCGAAACCACAACAATGTAGTCCGATCCGTATATACGCGCGTTGGTCAGCGCCGGCGACAACATGGGCTCCAGCAGCACCAGGAAACGACGGCCATCATAGCTTGAGACCGGCTGGTGCAGGTACAAATTGGTGTGCAGCAGCATGCTCTCCATGGGATCATGCACGCGTTGCGCCAGGGCCTCGTACTCCGGCCGGTGACGGATCCAAAGAAGATGCAGCTGCGTCGCTTCGGAAAAGGCCCGCAACAACGGAAGCACATTCACCACCTGCGCAGCCTGCGGTGGCAGCTCGGTCTCATCGACGTTGGGCGAAAGCTCCGGCGGGGGAGACAAATACAATGCCAGCGAGACATACTGCCCCACGCTCAAGGCAGAATCGCTAAGCTGGTGCTGCGAGATATAGGTGCACAGCGCATCACGGCTGGACCGCGCGGCTTCGCTCTCCCCCATCACCTGATTCAGTTCGGTACGAACCTCTATCCGCACCTTGGCCGAGTGTTGCAGATCGGCATCGTAGCCGCAGGCGTTCAGAGCGCTCGCCACCTCAAACAGCGGCTCGCTATATTCCAGCGTAATCACGGCCCCACCCGGTCCAATCTGTGCCGCGCGAGGCCGGCTTGCAGGATTCTCAGATTCAGCTGCTTGCTGAGCCGGGTTCGCCACAGCGGAACCTGAGGCTCGGGACGAGGACGAACTCTGCGCACGGGCGGTTCGCGCCGACAGAACACCGCCGAAGCTGACTCCCAGCAAAAGGAGTGTGGTCAAGGATGAGGCCCAAAATTTCATGCTGGAAGTTCGACGCACCTGGGAGAGAAAAGCTTAAATGGGGTCCGATTTCGACACTGAGCGGTAAAAACCGGAATGCAGCGACAGCCGAATCGAAATAGGCCTAGCCGCGTACGGAAACCGCCGTATACGTGATCATGGCGTGACCGGGAACAGGTTCACCGAAGACCGTGGCCGGTTTAAAGACACTGGTCAGCAGATTTTCCTCCACCCGCGCCCTCGTTGCAGAATCACGCGGTCCCTCAAGAATGCTGTAGTCGTACACCCGGCCCTCGGCATTGATCTTGGCCTCGACCATAACGGCCACAAAGTTGCGAGGACTGGCAATCGGCTGTGGAGCTACCTCGGAATACAGGAAACGCGGCGCATGGAAATCTGCCATGCGGCTATCGTTCGCCTGAACCGGAGCAGCCATACCCACAATCCAGGTTGTCGTCCCCAGAAGTACGACGGCCGCCGCAAGCCCCGCGCTAAGACGCACACATGCCGGTGCCAGGGTCGTCTCGGCAAAGCTCTTCAGCCGCCCCCAGGGAGAAAGGTAGTTGCCCCGCCGGAACTCGCTCGCCAGCGCGTCACGAAGTTGTGCCTGCAGATCTACAGGCTGGGCCGCAGGTCCAAGCTCTCCCAGCAGGGATTGAACCGAACGAAGCGCCTCAAACTCCTCATGGCAGACCGCGCAGCACTCCAGGTGGGCTGCAAGATCGGCCATCGTGCGCCCGTCCAGGGCACCATCCAGATACTCCGAAAAGTGGGCCCTCGAGATTTCACAGGTAGATTCCGTCGCCATTTTCATTTCCTGGGAAAACAGACTGCTGCTCACTCCGCTACCCAACCTTTCTCAGGTCTGATGCCGGCACTCGCCCGCGGACTCGGCTTTCTCCGTCCCCCGGCCACCGTCGCGCTGTTTGCCGGGGAAGCTGCGTCCACCTGGGTAGGGCGGAGCGCCTCGCGCAACGCCGCCCTGCCGCGCATCAGACGGCTCTTCACCGTGCCCACATTGGTTTGGAGAATCTCCGCAATCTCCTCATAGGCGAAGCCCTCAATCTCCCGCAATACGACGGCGGTTCGAAAAACTTCAGGAATCTGGTGCAACGCCGCTTCCACCCGAGCGCGCACCTGGGACCGCGCCACGTTCTCAAACGGCGACGCATCCGGCGCCGGAAGAAGATCCCCCAGACTGAAAGTTTCACCCTCGGCGTTCTCCAGGGTGTCGTCCAGCGTCAGCTCCTGGCGCTTGTGACGGCTCCACCAGCGCCGCTGGTTCGAGGCTTCGTGCACGGCAATTCGATAAATCCAGGTCCGCAGGCTGCTTTCACCCTTAAAGCTGTGAATATTGCGGAATACCTTGACGAAGACCTCCTGCGTCACATCCGCGGCATCGGCCGGATCACGCAGGC
>CAXTZL010000007.1:5048-32761 GCA_964248555.1 uncultured Bryocella sp. | reverse complement strand
TCAGCGCTCTTTGCGTCGAGCGCGGCTGGGCAGTCGGCGTTGCCGGCGTGCTGCCGACGTGAAGGAAAGCATCACTGCGCGATGACTGCGGTGGAGCGCACGCAGAGTGCCGCAAAGGGAATCAGCGTTGGAGCTCCCCCGGAAAAGTGTCCGTTTGCACCGCAGGCTGTTGTTTCGGGGCACGTGGAGTTGTCGTCGCTTCCGGCCGTAAGCTCGGTTGCGCTGCCGCCGGAAAGCCACCCCGCAAGCGTCGCCCAGACACAGTCGAAATGGCGCGTTGCCCGTGAACGATCACGTCAGAAGCGCGGACCTCCAGCAGTCTCCTGACCTGGTATTTGCAAGCTAGATTCGGTTGCGTTCTGTGCAGAAACAGACGTCCCCGTGTTTGCTCGCCTTCGTGCCGGGCAGGTTCCCTTGCTACGGGCAGACCCTCTGCGTTTCAGCAGCGGGTCTGCTGTGTGCCTGCGCTCTTCGAGCGGTGACGTGAGCTGCGCGCGGTAGCACGTCCGATCTTCTTCCCAGCCTGAAGGCATCACGAAGCGCGCACACCAAACGGTGTGACGCGCCGTTCCCAGGAGTAACTCGTGTTCCGACAAAGACTGAGCTCCAGTCTGCCGTTACTTGTTTTTGTGCCCGCTTCCGTTGTTTCTGCCCAAGAGACGTTGACGATGGCGTCCGTAAGCGGCCGTGTGCTGGACCCCAGCGGCGCCGCCCTGCCGCACGTCATCGTGCATGCGCTCCAAATCGCTACCAACCAGCGTTATGACGTGCAGGCCGATGCACAGGGACGGTTTCGGCTTCCGTTTCTGCCGGTTGGCCAATATGTGATCAGCGCGCAAAGCGACGGCTTTGCGGCTACGACCCGGGACGTGCAGCTCACCGTCGGATCGGCTTTTGATGTGACCCTGCAGCTCGCCGTGTCCGGAACGAGCAGCAGTGTTCAGGTCACGGCCGAGCCACCGATTCTGGAGGCGGACCGAAGCCAGACCGGTGAGACGGTAGAGGGGACCGAAGTGCAGAATTTGCCGTTTGAAGGCCGTAATTCCCTTGATCTCGCGCTGCTGGTGCCGGGTGTGTCGCCCACGAATACGGCCAGCACGCAAACGCTGGCGGAGACCTCCGCGGTTCCCGGCCAGGGCTACTCCGTGAACAGCCAGCGCAACTTTTCGAACAGTTTTGTTGTTGATGGCCTTTCGGATAACGATGATGCGGCCGGTGTGGCCGGCAATGTTTTCAGCCTTGATGTGGTGCGCGAGTTTCAGGTTGTCACGTCGGGTGGTCAGGCGGAGTTTGGGCGCGCTCTCGGGGGCTATTTCAATATCATTACCAAGAGCGGGACTAACCAGGTGCACGGGACGGCGTACGGCTTCCTGCGGAACCAGCGCCTGAATGCCGACAATGCGCTTGCAGGCAACAGGCTGCCGCTTACGCAGGGGCAGTATGGAGCGAGCCTGTCAGGACCTTTGCGGAAAGATCGATCGTTTCTGTTCGGCAACTTTGAGGAACAGCGTCTGCGAACGGACGGCATTATCACTGTGACACGGGCCAATGCCGCCGCGATCAATGCGCGGTTGCAGGCCGTCGGGTACGGTGCTCCGCTTCTGCCGGCCGGCATGGGCGCTACCACGCTTTATCCGAACACCTTGCATACCGATACGGCGTTTCTGCGCAATGACACCCGGTTCGGGGACAAGGACCAGTTTACGGCGAGGTACAGCTTCTACCAGTTGAGCAGTTTGAATGCCCGTGGAAGCGGCTCACTGAACGAGGTGAGCAACGGCACCTCGGTGTATGACACCCACCACGCGGTCGCCCTCAGCAATGTTGTGACACTTTCGCCACGCATATTTAATGAGACGCGGGGTCAGTTTATTTATGACAACCTGTATGCGCCTCCGAACGATCAGGTGGGCCCAGCCGTGACCATCTCGGGTGTTGCTACCTTTGGCCGCTCTACGTCTTCGCCCACGGGACGGCTCAACGACCTTGTGGAGGTGGTGGACAATCTGGTGTTGGAGCGTGGAGCGCATTCGTTGAAGGCGGGCGCCGATTTTCTATACAACGACGACACCATCACCTTTCCGATGTCGCTTCGCGGAGCCTATACCTTTTCTTCCCTTGCGACGTTTTTGGCTGGAACGTACAACACGCAGGGATTTACGCAGAATTTTGGGAATCCCGTTGTCGGGCAGACCAACCCGAATGTAGGTTTTTACGCGCAGGATGAGTGGAAGGTGCGACCGGCTTTTACGCTGAATCTTGGATTGCGGTACGATCTTGAATTTTTGCAGACGATTACGACAGACACCCGCAACGTTTCACCGCGTGTGGGCTTTGCCTGGTCGCCGTACCAAGATCGACATACCGTGGTTCGTGGAAGCTATGGTCTGTTCTACGATCGCATTCCGCTGCGTCCGCTGGCGAATGCGCTGCTCTCCGCCCATAACACAACGGACCCGGCGCAGGCAGCGCTGCTGAGCTATACGTTTTCTCCCGGCCAGGCAGGCGCGCCCACTTTTCCGAGCGTGGCAGCCGCGCCGCCGGCGAAGGCGGTGGAAAATTTCTCCCTGGTGCAGCGCAACATTCAGAACCCGTACTCGCAGCAGGCAAGCCTGGGCGTGGAGCAGGAGATTTTCTCAAAAACCACCCTGGGATTGAGCTATCAACATCTGCGAGGGGAGCACCTGATCGGTTCGATCAACACCAACATCAACGCCGATGGAACGCGGCCGGATCCAACGCGCGGCAACATCAAGCCTTACAGTTCCGCCTTCGATTCTTACTACGACGGGCTGGAGGTCTCGGTGCAGCAGCGGCCTGTTTCCTGGGGCTCGACTCGTATTTCCTACACCTATTCCAAGGCGATCGACAACATCAGCGAATTTTTTTTCAGTTCGCCGCTGAACAACTTCAATCTTCGGGAAGATCGCAGCCGCGGCGATGACGACCAGCGCCACCGCGTTGTTTTCGATGCGACCCTGACTTCGCCGATGGGGCCGGCAAGTGGCTTCGCGGCTCACCTTACGCATGGCTGGCGGCTTGGCGGCATCCTGCAGTACTATTCGCGGCTGCCGTTCAACATTACCACCGGCGCAAATACGAGGCAGGGAACGTCTGAGCGCCCCTGTGCTCCTGGCTTCAGCCTCGGAGCCAATGGGGGGCTGAACCCTTGTACCGAAGGGCTTGCCGGAGCCGTGATCGGGCGCAATGCCGGCGTCGGTTTTGACTTCTTCAGCCTGAACGCGCGACTCAGCCGGACGTTTGCGCTGACGCGCCGGGTGCGGCTGGAGGGCATCGCCGAAGCCTTTAACTCGCTCAATCATCGCAATGACATGATCCCGAACGGGACCTTTGGCACTGGAGCCTATCCTACGGCGCCGAACAGCACTTTTAGGCAAGCCACTGCTGCGGGAGATCCGCGCAATGTGCAGCTTGCAGCCCGGATCAGCTTTTAATCCGAGCTTGGTGTGCACCTGGCATCAGGCGGCCCAAACCTGCAAGCAGAGCGGGTTGGGGTCGTTGCTGGCGAAGTCCACTTCCAACCGGGCGAAGGTGCCTCATGTAAGCCCCCTGGGTACAACCCTCTTCCCGGGTGGACGACCTGAATCGAACGCTATGCAAGTGTGGCGAACGATGTAGGCAAAGCCGAGAACGATGCCGCGCCGGCGCTGAAGAAGGGTCTGGACACGCTGGAGCCGCTGTTCCACCAGCCGAGAGGAGACCCTGATCCGCTGCTCGACAACGGCATCTGTTCCCCAAGTCTTCGCGTTGAGAGTAAAGAGAAAGGAGATGAGCGTCTGGATCTTGTTGTGTTCGTACTCCCCCATGTGCCGTTCCTGCAATCAACCTTCGATGAAGTCGAGATCCGGTTTGAAGCTGGTGCGAAGGTACTCACCTATCGACAAGAGCGCGGGAAACGTAGCCATCGTGTCCTCCACCTTCCCTGTGCGAAAGCCTGATCGCCCTAATCGAGCGCATACATGGCGAGGCCGCTTAGGAGCTTGGGATAGAAGTCGGTTGATTTCTGGGGCATGACTTCGAGGTGGAGGGAAACGTCTTTCATCTGGGCAAGGGTGACGGGCTTGATGAGGAAGGCCACGTCGGCGTTGCCGCTGCCTACCTGCTGCAGGGCTTCTGCGGCCTCGCGGAGGTAGCGGACGTTGTTGCCGGCGCGGACGGCTTCTTCGTCAAGACCGAGGAGCTCGTGCAGGACGAGTTTGTGCAGCTGGACGACGTCGAGCTGCGCCTGGCGGGGGGTGGCGGAGGCGAGGGCTTCGGTGATGGCTTCGAGTTTGGGAGTGAGCAGGTAGTCGCCATCGCGGGTGGCGGCGATGAAAGCCACGCCGGGGGTGTCATGCAGGCGCTTGAGGAGGTTGGGGGCGCCGAGGAAGTGGCCATCGGGGGTGTTATGTAGCTCTTCGACGGTGAAGAGTTGTTCGGCTGCCTGCGCGAAGGTGCGGCCGTTGAAGTGGGGCAGGCCGAAGACGACGCGATGGGTGGGCAGGATGGTGATGCCGGGGGCGTCCATGTTGACGAAGGTCATCATCATGGCGGCCTCGGGGAAGGCGGGGGTAGGGAGGTTGGCTTCGGAGGTGGTAGATGCAGATCCCTCCGCTGCGCTGCGGGATGAAAAGCCCGGGAGGTTACCCGCGATGCCGAGCTCCCCGGCGCGCTCCTGCATGTAGGCGACGGAGGTTTCGTAACGGTGGTGGCCGTCAGCGATGATGAGCTGCTTGTCCTGCATCGCGGCGAGGACCTGCCGGATGCGATCCGGATCGTCGAGTTTCCAGAGGCGGTGAGTTACGCCGTATTCGTCGGTGATTTCGAGGTCGGCGGGGCGGGGGTGTTCGTTTCCCCCTCCTTTGCCTTCAATTTCGAAGATGAGGTGTTCGGCGGTGAAGGTGGGGTCGGAATAGAGCATGTAGATCTGCTCGGGATAGGCGCGGAGGGCCTTGAAGAGGGCGAGGCGGTCGGATTTGTGCTTGGGAAAGGTCTGCTCGTGGCGGAAGACGACCTCCTCGGCGTAGTCGTAGAGGTGGCCGAGGGCGATGAAGCCGCGCCGCTCCTGCGTGACCGGGGCTGTGCCTGCCGCGGCACCGGTGCCGGGAACGGTGTAGGTCTGGGAGTAGCCGTAGAGGGCTGGCTTTTCCTCCTGTTGCAGGATGCCCTCGGCGCGCCAGGCCCCGAGGTCGGCGGCGGCGCGGGTGTAGACGTTGCCCGTATCGGTATCGCCGGGCTCGCGTTTGCCCAGGACGATGCGGATCAGGTTATACGGGCTCTTTGCGTAGTAGCGGTCCTGCATGGCGGGCGAGATCTTGTCGTAGGGCTGCGTGACGACGTCGGCCATGTTGACGCGGGAGGGATCGTAGCGGAGAGCACGGAACGGATACAGGCGGGCCATTGCTTTCCATTGTACGGACCCGTGGCGGGGACCAAGACGGGGCGATGTTGTGGAGGGATGCAACAAAGGTGGAGCTTCGGGTGGAGCAGCGCAGGAGTCAGGGAATGCGGGTGTACAGGTCGAAGCGGGCGTCTGCGGCGGTGCGGTGATAGTGCTGCCAGATCGATCGGAAGGCGGGATCACGGTTGAACCAAGCGAGCAGGTTGGGGTGGCTGTCTTCGAGGATCTGGCAGGAGACTTCGGGACTTTCGCAGCGTTCGACGAGAACCCTTTCTGGTTGCCAATGGGTGAGGTCTTCCACCATCCAGCGGTGCTGTAGGGCTTCGAGCGCTGCCAGGGCTGCTGGGGAGAGCCTGTGGCGGCGAGGTTTGCCCGGGTCGGGAGCTTCGCTCAACAGGATGGCCGGCAGGAGCCAGAGGTTGTTGGTTCGTTGCGCCCAGGTGAGGTGGAAGTATTCGATGGGCATCATGGATTCGTCGACCGAGGTGGTGAGAATCGCGATGGGTGTGCCGGTTGGGATGCCGGTGAACAGGGCCGGACTGGGCGAGGTGAGATTGAAGGCGCGAGAACGGGTGAACGGGTAGCCGGTGAAGTGGGTAGTGAGCGCGACGGCAACGGTGCAGAGGCTTGCCACGGCGGGCACGATCCAGCGCGGCGGGTGCAGTGGCCGGCGGCGCAGGCAGTCGAGCAGGTGAAGGCTGAGGGCCGTGCCGACAAGGCAGAGTGCCGGCAACTGCTGGTAATACCAGCCGGTGCCCTGCAGAAGGTAGGCGACTGCCCCGCCGCAACCTGCCAGGAGGAGAGTCCAGGCGGCTGGGGCGACTGGACCGGTGCACAGGAAGAGTGTCAGCGTGACGGCGAGGAGAAGGACGAGTTCCACGGCCTGCCCGAGCAGGGAAGGCAGCGAAAGACCGCCGATAGCCCAGTAGGTTTCATGCAGGATCGGAAGAGTTTCGGTGAAGTACAGCGGTGCCCATATCCTGATCGCCAGCAGAAACAGGGCGCCGCAACCGAGCAGGACAGGGAGTTCGGGGCGAGCTAACGTTTGGCGCAGGCCGGCGATGCCGGATCTCGTGGTGCGTAGATTTCGAGCAAGGATGGTGAGCTCCACGGCGATACCGAGGAGGGCATCCTGTGGTTTGAGGCAGAAGGCTAACGCTGCGAGCAGGCCGGCGGCGATGGCTGTTGATCTCGGGAGCGATTGAGTGGGCCGGCGAGCGGCCGCGAGCACGTAGGGAAGGGCAAGCAGGGGGACAAGGGCATCACGCTGGCCGAGATCACGCGCCGGAAGAACGAAAAAGAGCACCGTGAAGGCAAAAAGAAGGGCCGAGCCCTCGCCGCGGGCAATCGGGTGCCAGACCCGGCGCAGGATGGCCGAGCAAAGCGCGGCTATTCCAAGTCCTGTGGCGAGAACGAGGGATTTCGCGACGGTTGTTGCTGCAAAACCGGACAGGTCTCCGATTTCGACTGGAACAGCCGATAGCCAGACTACGAGAGGAGGGTTGGCATCGAAGATTTCCGGTCCGTAAAGGGGAGCGCCGTGCAACCAGCGCCGAGCCATGAGCAGAAACCACAGCTGATCATGGCCGGCTGCGGGAAGAAAACAGAGCAGCGCCGCCATGCAGAAGGCGGCTGCGGTGAGAAGGAGAAAACTGCGACGAAGAACCTCGGACATGGGGCTATCAGCGAAATTGGATCACGGGACGGAGATGTTTTCAGGAGGCGAAGGTAGGGGCCATGGGGAATAGACGGCGAAAGAACTGTAGGGTAGTCTAGCCGCACGCAAGCGGCGGAGCCGAGGAAGTTGCAGCCTGTGAGGAGCTCTATGCGCGGTAAAGGTTTAGTCGCTGGAAACCGGAGTCATGAGGACCACCTCGCAGTGCGATATCTCGTCCTGGTGATGACGCTTGTGCTGTCGGGAGGATTTGCCCACGGGCAGGAGAGCCCTCTGGATGCGGTGCATACGGCGACACCGCCGGTATCGGCTACTCCGAAGGACAATCGCCCGGTAGTGACGGGCGCCGATGTGGCGATCAAGGCGACCTCAAACGGCCACTCGTCCCTGCTGGTGAATGCGGATCTGGTTTTGGTGCCGTTGACGGTGACGGACCCGCAGAATCGACTGGTGACCGGGCTGGAGAAAACCAACTTTGCGCTTTTTGACGGGAATGTACCGCAGACGATTAAGAGTTTTGCCACGGAGGATGCCCCGCTCTCCATCGGCATTGTTTTTGATTTGAGTGGCAGTATGCAGTCCAAATTTGTTCGGGCGCGTAAGGCGCTGAGTGAATTTCTCCGTACCTCCAATCCGCAGGACGAGTTTTTTGTGATCGGCTTCAACGATCGACCGGCAGTGCTGGTGGATTACACCTCCGACGTGGAGGACGTGGAAGCGCGTATGGTGATGTTGCGGCCGGAGAACCGGACGGCCCTGATCGACGCCATTTACCTGGGCGTGCATAAGCTGCGGGATGCGAAATATGCGCGCAAAGCCCTGCTGGTGGTTTCAGACGGAGGCGACAACCGGAGCCGTTATACCGAGGGGGAGTTGAACCGTGTGGTGCGCGAGAGCGAGGTGCAGATCTACTCTATCGGTATCTTTGACGCTTACGCGCCGACCTCGGAGGAGCAGAACGGACCGCAATTGCTTCACGAGATGTCCGAGGCCACGGGTGGGCGTTTGTTTCAGGTGCGAGACGTGCAGGATCTGACCGATATCGCCGAGCGCATCAGCGAGGAGCTGCGGAATGAGTATGTGCTTGGGTACACGCCGACCGATCGCCGGCACAATGGCGTTTATCGTAAATTGAGTGTGCGTTTGTTGCCGCCGCCCGGCCTTCCCGAGCTGACCGTGCACAATCGCGAGGGCTACTATGCACCATCGCAGTAAAGCGGGCTGTATCCGCGCCTTGGCAGTTGCGGTGCTGCTTGCAGCCATCTCGCCGTGGGGATGGGGTTTTCGCGCACTTGCCCAAAGCTCTGCTCCCCACAGTTCACCGTCTCAGAATTCACCGTCTGGGGGCCCGGCATCACAGAACGGCGTGGGCCAGAGCGCAGCCGTACCGGCACAGAATCCTCAAGTCCCACCGGCTGTGGACAGCGATCCGGTGCCTGCACCCGAGCCTACCCTGCCATTAGGGGCCTCTTCCGCTGGTACGGCTGCGGCCGGAGGCGGGCAGGTTGCCTCGCCCGGCGTCGTTACCGAGCAGAATGGCCGATACACACTGAAAACCGATGCCTATGAGGTACGGTTGAATGCCTCGGTGATCGACGGCTCCGGCCGTGAGATTGACAATCTGCCGGCAACAGCCTTCCACATCTATGAAGACGGCGCGCCACAGACGATCGTGGGCTTCCGGCATGAGGATGTGCCGGTGTCGCTGGGCCTTTTGATCGACAGCTCAGGGTCGATGTACGACAAACGGGCAGCAGTGGATGCCGCCTCTCTGGATTTGGTGCGGCTTTCCAATCCGCAGGATGAGGCGTTTCTGGTTGATTTCAGCTCGGAAGCCTATATCGACCAGGATTTCACGAACAGCATTGCAAAGCTGCAGCAGGGGCTCAGCTATATCAAGTCGAGTGGCGGGACGGCGCTTTATGACGCCGTGATCGCGTCTGCAGACTATCTTGCGAAGAATGGCAAACGCTCGAAGCAGGTGCTCCTGATCGTGACGGATGGCGATGATAACGCCTCCAGCGCTACGTTGGAGCAGGCGATTCGACGCGTGCAGGAGCTGGATGGGCCGGCGGTTTACTGTATTGGGCTGCTGTTTGGCGAGGATGTGAGCCGCAGCGAGGCGCGCCACTCGCGCGAGGTGCTGAGCGAGCTTTCTGAGCAAACGGGCGGGGAAGCGTACTTCCCGCACTCGCTCAAGGAGGTAGACGGCATCACGCATGAGGTCGCCCAGGATATTCGTGAGCAGTACACCATCGACTACCGGAGTACGAAATCTCCTTCGATCGGTGGCTACCGGCAGATCCACGTGGAAGCCAAGGAAAAAGGCCTGAGCAAGCTCCAGGTGCGTACGCGGGCGGGGTACTATCCCCGGGTTGCGAGCGGCAAGACCGGTGCGAGTGAGGGTCCGGGCCAGTGATCCTCCAATCGAGTAAACCGGAGCGACAGGCTGAGCCCTCTGTATCCTAAGTGCAGAAAAGTGAATTGTGGCAAGAAGGAGTAGCACGAATGCTGGACCTTTCAACCCTGAATGACGTCTTCGAGCTGGTAGCCAAGCGTGGCGACGAAACGGTAGCGCAGTGGCAAAGCCAAGGTGAATGGAAGCCCATCACCGCGAAGCAGATGTATGGGCGGGTCCGCGCCGTTGCCGAAGCGCTGCAACGCTGGGGTATTCAGCGGGGCGACCGTGTGGCGCTGGTGGGAGAAAATCGCTGGGAGTGGCCGGTTGTCGACTTCGCGGTGCTTGCCATCGGTGCAGCAGATGTGCCGCTTTACCAGACGCTGACGCCCGAGCAGATGGGCTTCATTCTTAACAACTCCGGTGCGCGGGCCATCTTTGTGTCCACCAAGGATCAATACGAGAAGTTAATCAAGGCCGGTGATCTCACTTCGATCGAGCACGTGGTGGTGTGGGACGACGGGCATTTTGAGAATGCAGAAAGCTGGTCGGAGCTGATGAAGCGAGCTCCCGCGCTGGAGGACCGCGATCCCGCGTTCGATGCCCTGTTAAAGGCTGCAAAGCCGGAGGACCTTGCCTCCATCATTTACACCTCCGGGACGACGGGCGATCCCAAGGGCGTCATGCTCACGCACGACAACATGGCTTCAAACCTTCATTATTCAACCGACGGTTTGAATATCGTGAAGGGCGACAGTTCCCTGTCGTTTCTGCCGCTAAGTCATGCGCTCGCCCGGCATCTGGACTACGCGATGTATGCGCACGGCGCGACAATTTCCTACCTGCCGCGCTTCGATGACCTGCCAAAGGCCATGAAGGCGGTGAAGCCGACGATTTTTCTGGCGGTGCCGCGTGTATTTGAGAAGGTGCGGCAGGCTGTTGAGGGCAGAGCCAAGGGGTTTCAGGCGAAGGTTTTGCATTGGGCTTTGGATCTCGGCGGCAAGAGCAAGGACAAGATCGAGCAGGGCAAGAAGCCGTCCTCCGTGCTGTGGACACTGGCCGACAACCTGGTTTATTCGAAGGTGCGCGACGCCTTTGGCGGCAACGTGAAGCTGTACGTCTCCGGTGGGGCCCCGCTGGGCAAGGAGACGACGGACTGGTTTCTGAGTGTGGGCATCCGGATCATCGAGGGGTATGGGATGACAGAGACCGCACCCGTGATTGCACGCAACACCTTCAAGGATTTCCGTGCCAACACGGTGGGCAAGGTGATCCCGAATCTGGAGGCGCGGCTGGCGGGTGATGGTGAACTTGAGGTCCGCGGCAGTTCCGTCTTCAAGGGTTACTGGCAGAACGAGGAGGCGACCAAGAAGGAGTATACCGAGGATGGCTGGTTCAAAACCGGCGACATCGGCAAGATGGAAGACGGGTTCCTGGCCATCACGGATCGCAAGAAGGAACTGATGAAAACCTCCGGCGGCAAGTACATTGCCCCGCAGCCGGTGGAAAGCAAGCTGAAGGCGGATGGACTGGTGGAGCATGCGGCGCTGGTTGGCGACAATAAGAAGTTCGTCAGCGTGTTGATTTCGCCGAATTTCAAGGCCCTGGAGGGCTGGGCGCAGCAGAATGGCGTTGATGCCAAGGACCACGCCAAGCTGGCGGGAGATCCGAAGGTGAAGAAGCTTTATGAGGGCATTATCCAGAAGGTGAATGGCGGGTTGGCGCACTACGAGACGATCAAGAAGGTGACCGTGGTTCCGGATGAATGGAGCGTGGAGGAGGGCGAACTGACGCCCAGCCTGAAGCTGAAACGCCGTGTCATTGTGGAAAAGTACAAGGACCAGATTGACAAGATGTATGCGGAAAATAAAGGCGATTAGGGTTCTTCGGAGCCTGGGCGCGCTGTTACTCAGCGCGCCCTTTTGCGTTGCGCAGGTGGCTGTTCAGGATGGGGTGCCGACGGATCACTTGGGGCCGCCCGCATGTCACGGCGCCAGCATCCCGGCCCACCGCCCTACCTACGAGGCCGAGAAAGCGGAGCAGGCGCAAGGGGCGGTGCTGGACCATGCGCTGCCTTCGGCTGAGCCGCTGGAAAACTTTGGCCTGGAGCGCATCCGGCTTGCCGATTATGGCGACTGTGTGGGGACTGCCGGTTGTTACTGGGCCGATCTGGATGCCCAGTACCGCCGGGCTGAGTTGGTTCTGGACGCCGCGGTGGCGGGGCGCAAGGCTGGCGAAAAGCTTGCTATGGTTCTGGACATCGACGAGACGGCTCTTTCCAGCTATTGCGAGATGAAGCGGGAGGATTTTGGCTTCATCCCTGCCATGAGCTATGCCTGGGTGGTGAGTCCTGCTGCTGCTGTCGCCATTCCGGGCGGCGTTCGGCTCTTCAACAGGGCGAAGGCGGCTGGAGTGTCGGTCTTTTTCATTACGGGCAGGCCTGGCATTCCGGATTACGCCAATGCGAACCATCCGGCAGACCAAACGGAGGCGACAGCGAGAAATCTGGAGCTTGCCGGTTACGCGGGCTGGAAGGCCCTGCTCCTGCGGAACGGCTCGGAGAATGGGATTCCGACGATCGAGTACAAGGCAGGCGAACGGCAGCGCATCGCCGACCAGGGTTACAGGATTGTCTTGAGCGTAGGAGACCAGTGGAGCGACCTGCTGGGGATGCCGCAGGCGGAGTTCAGTGTGAAGCTGCCGAACCCTTTCTACTTCATCCCCTAGGTTCGATTTACAGCGCGGCAGCGCCCGCTTCGGCAACGGCCTGATCCTGGGCACCGAGGCCGCCGGAGACGCCGATCGCACCGATGACCTTGTCGTCCTTCTTGATTGGCACTCCGCCGGCGAAAATCATGATCTTGCCATCGTTCGAGGCATGGATACCGAAGAACTGCTCGCCCGACTGGGATAGCGGGGCGAGATCATGGGTGGCTATGTTGAAGGCGCGCGAGGTGAAGGCCTTTTTCTGGGCGATGTCGACCGAGCCTAGCCAGGCATTCGCCATGCGCTCAAAGGCGAGCAGGTAGCCACCTGCGCAGACGACCGCGATGTTCATGGGCTGGCCGATCTCTTCGGCCTTCTTTGTGGCGGCGGCGATGATGCGGCGGGCATCCGCCAGATCGAGTGTTTCGTTCGTGGTACTCATACGGTTGCTCCCTTGATCCTGTTTGGGCGATGCCTAGCGGCGGAAGAAGTCCTTCACCTGCTGGACAAAGACATCGCGCCCCATGTCTGAGATGGCCTCTGTGAGGGGGAGTTGCTTGGGGCAGGCCTGGACGCAATTTTGTGCGAAGGAACACTCCTGCACACCGCCATCGCCGGCGAGGGCACGGAGGCGCTCGGAGGAGAGCACGGAGCCGGCGGGGTCCATGTTGAAGAGCTTGGCCTGAGCGATCGTGGCGGCGCCGACGAAGCCGGTGGCGTCGTTGAACTGGGGGCAGACCTCCATGCAGATGGTGCAGGAGATGCAGTTGGAGAGCGGGTAGCGCTGCTCCTGGATCTGTGGGGCCTGGCGCGGGGCGGGCCCGAGATCGTAGGAGCCGTCGATGGGCACCCAGGCCTTGACGCGCTTGAGATTCTCGAAGAGGACGGAACGGTCGACTGCGAGATCGCGCACGACGGGGAACTTCGAGAGCGGGGCGAGGGTGATGGTGTCATCGGGGCCGAGGAGTTTGTCGACCAGGGCGGAGCAGGCCATCATCGCCTTGCCGTTAATGCGCATGGCGCAGGAACCGCAGATCTCCTCGAGGCAGTTGGCGTCGTAGGCGATGGCGGTGGATTCACCGCCGTCGGTAGTGGTGGGGTTCAGCGCGATTTCACCGAGGACGGAGGTGACGTTCATCCCTTTGCGGTAGGGAATGGCGAAGGTTTCCGTGTGCATTTCGGCATCCGGATTGGCCTGGCGCTGCACCTTGACGGTGAAAGTGCGCGTGGAGGCCGGGTGCTTCGGTGTGGTGACCTCGGCGACGTGCTGTGTAGATTTCATTTCAACCGCGGTTGCTGCCATCTTGCTTCTCCTGTTCGCGGGCATGCACCCCGCCTGTGGCGTCCGTTACCGGATGAAGGCCTTTGTTTCTGACGGCCTGTCGTCGACCATCGATCCATGCGCCGTATAACACAAACGCACCGTACAAAACTCCTGCGCCGACCGCCAGCAGGATCGTCAACAGTGTCGTGCTCATATAGGCATTTGGGACGCCGTTCATGGTGTCATCTCCTGCGAAAGGGGAAGCGGGGCTAGCTCCGGTGTTCCCGCTTGCCTACTACCTGTGCGGCGACAATGCCGGCCTGGTGGCTGGCGAAGGGACGACCGTTGGTTTCGAGGCTCCGTTGCCGAGCCCGGGAGCGGATGTTGTAGAAGAACATGTAGCTGATGGTGCTGACGAAGGCGACAACCAGCACGACGTAGACGATGTGCGTAAGAGTTTCAGGGCTCATGGGGTGTGTGATGGCGATGCAGCCTGCCTGGGGTAGCCAGGGCTAGGCAGCGGCGTCATATCTCCTTGCTCGAGGCGTGATGAACTGGGTGTCGACCTCTTCCCAGGTGATTTTGGGAGCGTCGTCTTCAAAGAAAACTTTGGTGCTTTTAAGGAATTTTTCGTCGTTGCGCTCGGGGAAGTCGGGCTTGTAATGGGCACCGCGGCTTTCGTCGCGGGCGGCCGCGCCCTGGACGACCACGCGGCTGAGGTGGAGCATGTTCCAGAGCTGGCGGGCGAAGGCGAAGCTGGTGTTGGCCCACTGGCTCTTGTCGGAGAGGTTGATATCGCGGAAGCGATCGAGGAGTTCGACGATCTTGGCATCAGCCTCGGCCAGGCCGGCGTTGTAGCGGATGATCGTCGCGTGGCGGGTCATGGTTTCGCCGAGCTCGCGCCAGAGTTTGAACGGGTTTTCCGTTCCCTTGTTGTGGAGCAGGCCACTGTTGTATTCGAGTTGACGGAGCTTCTCGGAGGCGTGGCCGCCGTCACCCGGCATGTTTGGAAGAGACTTGGCGTACTCCATGGCACAGGGTCCGGCGACGAAGCCGCCGTAGATGCAGCTGAGCAGGGAGTTGGCGCCGAGACGGTTGGCCCCGTGAATGCTGTAGTCGGCCTCGCCCGCGGCGAAGATGCCGGGGATGTTGGTCATCTGGTGAAAGTCTACCCAGAGGCCGCCCATGGTGTAGTGGACGCCGGGAAAGATCTTCATGGGAACTTCGCGGGGGTCGTCGCCGACGAATTTCTCGTAAATTTCGAGGATGCCTTCGATCTTGCGATTGAGGGTTTCCTTATCGATGTGCGAGACATCCAGGTAAACCATGGGCTGGCCGTCGATGCCGAGGTTTTCCTGGTAGACGATACGGTGGATCGCTCGGGTGGCGATGTCGCGAGGGACGAGGTTGCCGTATTTGGGGTACCACTCTTCGAGAAAGTAGAAGCGGTCGGCCTCGGGGATGGTTTTGGCGGGGCGCGGGTCACTGGGTTTGCGCGGCACCCAGACTCGGCCACCTTCGCCACGGGCGGATTCGGACATCAGGCGGAGCTTATCCTCGCCGGGGATGGCGGTGGGGTGGACCTGGATGAACTCGCCGTTGGCGTAGGCCGCGCCCTGCTGGTAGACGGCGGACTGCGCGGAGCCGGTGCAGACGACGGAGTTGGTGCTCTTGCCAAAGAGGGCGCCGTTGCCGCCGGTGCACAGAATGATGGCGTCGGCGGGAAAGGTGCGGACCTCCATGGAGCGGAGATCCATGGCGCAGATGCCGCGGCAAACGCCGGCGTCGTCTAGTACGGCGGAGAGAAACTCCCAGCCCTCGTATTTCTGGACCTTGCCTTCGGACTCGAAGCGGCGGACCTGCTCGTCGAGCGCGTAGAGGAGCTGCTGGCCGGTGGTGGCGCCGGCAAAGGCCGTTCGGTGGTACAGGGTACCGCCGAAACGGCGGAAGTCGAGCAGGCCTTCGGGGGTGCGATTGAAGGGGACGCCCATACGGTCGAGCAGGTCGATGATGGCGGGACCCTGCGCGGTCATGGCCTTTACGGGGGTCTGGTTGGCGAGGAAATCGCCACCGTAGATGGTGTCGTCGAAGTGCTTGAAGACATTGTCGCCTTCGCCCTTGAGGTTCTTGGCGGCATTGATGCCGCCCTGGGCGCAGACGGAGTGCGAGCGCTTGACCGGGACGATGGAGAACAGGTCGACCTTGCCGCCGGCTTCGGCGATCTTGATGACGGAGGAGAGGCCGGCTAGGCCGCCGCCTACGACGATGATGCGGGGTGTACTTGCTAGTGCCATGTTTTTACCTTCAATCGAACGATCAGAGCGCAGAGGGTGATGATCCAAGACACAGTGCCGGCAAGACCGGACAGTGTGAGGAGGCCGGCCGCTTTATTGGCGAAGGGCAGATTCGAGCCGGGCTCCAGTTCTCGGTAGGTCAGCAGGACTTTTCTTTCTTCCGCGCGAGTAATCCAGACAGAGTGGAAACCTGCACTGCGCCATGTGGAAGGCGGGTGCATTCGCCAGGTCATCTTGCGAAATGTGAACTGTGCGACGGTATTGCCGAGGCAGATGAGGCCGATGCTGCCGTAGCCCCAGATTTCTAGAAGCCGTATCCACTTGCCTGCCATCAGCACACCACAACCGGCTGGAGCGGAATCCTTGCGGTCGATGTGATGGCTGCTGCCATGCCTTGCGAACCTCGGGGCTAAACCCCACTTTGAAGTTTGTCGTATCGGCAAGGCTGAAGCCGCGCCGAGCTTCCATTTTGCTTAGCGGCGATGCCGGCGATGATGGCGTCGGGTGCCGTTGTCCCCGTCCGCTGCGGCGGCTCCGGGACTTGTCGCTGCGGGTGCCGTTGCCGCTGTAGAAGCGACGGTGCCGGGCTGGGTTGGATTCGTGGTACCAGGAAGCGCAACGCGGGGTGCGGCTTCTACGACACCCGCGGGTTGGGCGGCCATGACGTCGGCGGGGGCGTTGGGGTATTTCCAGACTACGGCGTACATGCTGATGAATCCGAGAAGGCAGAGGGCGACGCCGAGTACACCCCAGACGTAGCCGGATTTACGTCTCGCCTTGACGCCTGGCGTAATGCCCCACTTGGCACAGAAGAGCCAGCCGCCGTAGGCGAAGTGCCAGCACGTGGCGAGCATGGCGATGGCGTAAATGGCAAACATCCAGGGGTTTGAAAGCTCGTGCTGTACCTTGGCGAAGGCGGCGCCGGGGTGTTCGGGGAGTGAGGTGCCGAGGAAGCGCTGGCGGATGACGTGCTGGATGATGTACGCCAGCGCGATGACGCCGGTGACGCGCTGGGTGATGTAGGCCCAGTTGCCGGCCCAGGGATAGACGTTGACGTTGACGCGGCCGCGGAAGGTGATCCAGACGCCATAGCCGGCGTGGAAGGCGAGCGGGATGAAGATGAGCGCCCACTCGAGGATGCGGACGAGCGGGAGGCCGTTGAGGAATTTGACCTGCTGCGCGTAGGCGAGTGGGCCGTTCCAGGTTTCAAAGTTCGAGACGATGTGCTCGATGAGGAACGCGCCTATGGGGATGATGCCGGAAAGCGAGTGGAGCCGGCGCCAGAGATAGCTGTGACCTTCGCCGGCGCGGAGCGGTTGTACGCCGCGGCGGGCCGGGCCTCCGGCGGTCTGGGCATTATCGGGGGGTGCCATGGGTGCGGCTGCGGCCATCGGGAAGCTCCTGAGTTCGATTGCACCGTGGACGGGGAAGCAGATTGCTGCACACTCGGAGCACCTTGATTATTCCGCCGCCAAATTGGCAGCGTCAAGCAACCAATGCGCCATTTGTTCGCTTACCGTTCACGATGTTCGAAATCACGGCTTTGGGCGAGATCCGAGTTGCGCAACGTCGCCAGGAGAGCACGGAACGCGCAACCCCGGTGGCTGTTGGCCCACTTGGTTTCCGGGTCGAGTTCAGCCATGGTTTTTCCCGCGGAGGGGAGAAGGAATAAGGGGTCGTAGCCGAAGCCCTTGGTCCCGCGGGGGATTTTGAGGATTTCCCCACGTACGGCTCCGGAGGCGCGATGGAGGACTTCGCCGTCGCGAGCAAGGGCAAGCGCACAGACATAACGGGCGGAGAGGCTTGCGGTGGATGGCTGCGGGGAGAGCAGGGAGAGCAGGCAAAGGTTATTTCGCTCGTCTTTAGTCATGCCAGTCATGCCAGTCATGCCATTCATGCCGGAGGCGTAACTGACGCCTCCGGCGGGGCTTCGGGCGGAGGCAGGCTCAAAGTTCAGATCGTCGGCGAAGCGGGCGGAGCGCACGCCGGGGCGGCCACCGAGGGCATCGACCTCGAGGCCGGAGTCGTCGGCCATGACGAGCAGGCCGGGTGCGAGGCGGGAGTAGGCGATGGCCTTCAGGGCGGCGTTGCCGGCGAAGTCGGGGGCGTCTTCGACCGGTTCGGGCATGGCGGCGAGGCCGGGAACGGCGAGGATCTCGATGCCCTCTGAGGCGGCAGACTGAGCAAAGTCACGGAGTTTGCCGAGGTTGGAGGTGGCGGCGTAGATCTGCATGGGTCTACGGTACCGTGCGTGGGCTGGGCGGAGGATGCCGGGCACTGACCCGGTGAAAGGCAATCGTCACCCTGAGGCGGGCGGTGGCGAATGCAGAGTTTTCTGCGGGAGTGACAAGCAAAGAGTGGTTGACGGCGTCCGAGCCGTTTCCTGAGGGTTTTGTTCTGCTGCTGGCGGAATCCAGAGATCCTGGGCTGCGCTCAGGATGCCGGCCCTAGCTGGGAGGAAGTGTGGCAAGCAGGGCGCGAAGATCGAGTGGGCGCGTGTACATCGTGAGGTCGCCGTTTACCTTTCGTGGCCATTCAGCGTCGGGGCGGTCCCAGTAGAGTTCGACGCCGTTGCCGTCAGGGTCGTGAAGGTAGAGAGCCTCGCTGACTCCATGGTCGGCGGCGCCGTCCAGGGAAACGTTTGCGCGCAGAAGCCGCTGCAGTGCGTCGGCGAGTCCGGCGCGGGTGGGATAGAGCAGCGCCAGGTGGTACAGCCCCGTGGAACCGGGCGGCGGCGGCGAGCCGCCGAGGCTTTCCCATGTATTCAGGCCGATGTGGTGATGGTAGCCGCCCGCGGAGAGAAAGGCGGCGGTGTTGCCGACGCGCTGTGTGATCTCGAAGCCGAGGACGCCGTGGTAGAAGGCCAGGGCGCGATCCAGGTCGGCCACCCGAAGATGGACGTGCCCGACGCGGGCCTGGGGATGAACGGGCGTGGTCATAGGGGATAAGGGGATAGATGTTCGGAGCCGGGCGGACGTTTCGCTTGGCGCAGCTGTTGGGCGAGGATCGTGGCTTCAGCGGCTTGCGGCGACGTTTGCTGGAGTGAGGGCATCGGGGCGGAGCAGGCCGATGCGGCCGTGGGGGCCTACGACGAAGGGCAGCGAGAGTGCATTCCAGTGCTGATCGGCGTCGGGGGAGTCGTTGGCTGCGGGATCGGGTTTCAGTGGGCGCCAGTTGCGGCCGTCGTCGGCCGAAAGGTCGGTGCCATTGGGGCCTACGGTGATCCAGGTGTTGGTTTTGGGGTCGTAGGCTACGGCGGAACGATAGCCGTGGGGCAGGGTGGGTGCGACGGTCCAGGTGGCGCCATCGTTCGTACTGAAGGCGGCGGTACCCGTGGGGTCAGCTGGCTTTTCGTAGTTTCCACCCACCGCCACGATCACGACGGATGTTTTGCCGCTCGCACCGGCCGCGAGGTGACCGGCCAGAGAGAAGACGCCTGCAGCGGCCTCCCCGTGAGCCAGAGGGGTTGGGAAGGCCTGCCAGGAAAGATTGCAGACACCGGTTTTGGCGTCGCAGTGGGGCAACATGCGGTAGACCGCTGCCTGAGGACCACCGGAGCCAAAGGCGAGATGGGTACCAAAGCTGGTGAAGGACGAGTTGCTGGCAGCAAAGGCTCCGGCCCCGGCTGGAGCCTCAAGGCCGGGATCGTCTGCAATGAACCACGTACTGCCTGCATCGCGTGAGGTGAACATGGAGAACTTGCCGCTGACCGGGTCACCGAGAACAAAGAGCTGCTTTTCGGTTACGCGGCGGATCGCGTCGAAGAAGCCGGTCTCATCGGGGTCGGAGAAGACGAGCTTCCAGGTTTTGCAACCATCGGTGGTTTTATAAAGGCGGGAGAGGTCGCCTTTGCCGCTGGACATCACGAGGGCGGTGTCCTTGTCGAATGCCTGAATGCCTCGGAAGTCTAGCTTTTCAGCGTTGGGCGGGGTGGTGCAGTGACCCCAGGTTTTACCCATGTCGAGCGTGCGCAAAACCGTTCCATTCGAGCCTGAGGCCCAGGCGACACCCTCGCCGATGTTGTCGATTCCGCGGAGGTCGGCACCGCTGCCGGAATCTTCCAGACGCCATTGTGCGTCTACAAGGGGCGTGGCCAGCAAGACCGGCAGGAGTGCAAAGGCTGCTGGAAACAGGATGCGTCGCATGGCATCAGTGTAGCGGGTTCACGTGGGTGACGGACCCCGTGAGACGACCTGCTGCTGCTTGGCATACGATCAAAGGACACCATGAACTCTGGATTTACCGGAAAAGTTGTCAGAACTTCGCGCAGGCTTGCACCGCTTTTCGTTTTTGCCATGGGGGGCCTGCTGCGTACCGATGCTGCGGGTGCGCAGGACTCTTCCAACACGTTGCCGGAGGCGCCCTCGGCGTTGCTCACGGCCGCAGCGACGACGCCGGGCGGGGCTGAAGTTGTTCCCTCGCTGACGCCGGGGATCGTTCCTCCTCAATCGAGCAGCAGTTCGGCCGCAGCGCAGGCAAAGGAAAGTGACAAGCCGCAGACCACCGCAGCGCCGGCCCAGGCGTTGGGACCGGACGGGCGGCCGATCCGGCCGCAAACGGGGCGCATTTTCGGCATTTTTCCAAACTTTGTCGCGGTTTCCGGTGGAACGAAGCCGCGACCGGCGGGGTGGAAGACGGACTTCCGTCTGGCGAACAAACAGGCTTATGACTACAGTTCGTTCGGATTTCTGCTGATCAGCTCGTCGTTGGCGTATGCGCAAACCTCGCATCCGAGTCTGAACACCGAAAATGGGGGAAACGCGATTTTGTGGGCGTATCTCTGGCGCGGGTTTCTGGACAAGACAGACGGAACTTACCAAGGTACGTTCCTGTTTCCGGCGCTGTTGCACGAGGATACGCGGTACTACGCCCTGGGGACGGGGTCGGCGAAGAAGCGGCTGGTCCATGCGGTGGAGTCGATCGTGGTGGCGCATACCTATGACGGAAGACCGACCATCAATGCGGCTGCTCTGATCGGGCGTGCCGGGGCGCAGGCCGTTTCCACGACGTATTATCCGGCGGGGTCTGAAGGGTTCGGGGTACTGGCCCAAAAGTACGGTTACTCGACTTTGCGCAATGTGATCTACGCGGTCATTCGGGAGTTTTCCCCGGACGCGCAGGCGCGGGTGCACTTCGGACAGAAATCACAGACACCGTAGTAAGTGCTTGCTGCCGAAGCCGGAGACATGGAAAGCGCCCCGTGCAATCTGGGGCGCTTTCTATGAACGATCGGTTTACTTGCCGACGTTTTGGACAATGCCGTTGGCGCGCAGGCCAGCCTCGGCCTCGGCAAAATAGTCTTTCACGGTGCCCTGCGTCCTGATCCAGTCGACATAGCGGCTGATGCCTTCCTCGATGGTCACGGAGGGCTCGTAGCCGACGGTGCGGATGCGGCCGATGTCGGAGATCAGGGAGCGGATTTCACCGGGCCGGAACTCGCCGCGGGCAAGCGGGGTGAGGTCGACACCGAGCTTGCCTGCGATGATGCCAGCCAGATCACGCACGCTGGTGGCACGGCCAGAACCTACATTCACGGGCAGGCCATCGAGCTTGTCGGACTCCATGACCAGCAGGTTGGCGCGGGCGATGTCCTCGACAAAGCAGAGATCGCGGGTCTGGCCGCCGTCCTCGTACATGACCGGGGGCTGGTTGTTCAGCAGACGCGTGCAGAAGATGGCGATCACGCCGGTGTAGGGGTTGAACAACGATTGCCGGGGACCATAGGTGCAGCTATAGCGCAGGGCGACTGTGGGAATGCCGGTCTGCTTGCCCCAAAGCAGGACGAGCTTTTCCTGGTCGACCTTCGTGAGGGCGTAGACGGTTTCACCGCCGCCGGGGGTGGATTCTGGGGTAGGGACGGAGGTTGTCGGCTTGCCGCAGGGCTTTCCGTCGACCAGGATGGGGCAGTGGACGGCGAAGTCGCCGGCGCGCAGCTGCTCGACCGGGCGAATCAGCGGGACAACGTGGCCGTGTTCGGGGCAGAGCGCGGCACCTTCGCTGTAGACGGCTTGGGAGCTGGCGACAACGACCTTTTTGATGGGGAGTTTGTGATCGCGGATGATTTCGAGCATCTGCGCGGTTCCGAAGCTGTTGACGAGGACGTATTTGGCCATCTCGGGCATGTAGCCGCCGTAGGCCGCCTCGTGAAAGACGATGTCCATGTCTTCGAGGGCGGACTTCATCGTCGCATAATCCTGCACCTCGCCCAGGCGAAATTCGGCCGCCGGGTTGATCCAGGCAGGCTTGCCCTGTTTGTGGGTGTTGGGCTCGAGGTTATCGAGGATACGGACGGTGTAGCCGTTCGAAATCAGGAGATCGACGATGTGGGAGCCGATCAGGCCCGCGCCGCCGGTGACCAGGGCGCGCTTTCCAAGAGAAGTCATTAAGGGGATGGTAAAGGGTGAGGCGGGGCTTTGCCCACCTCACCCGCGGGGTGCGGAGCCGCTTTGCGAGCGCTACAGAGCGTGCTTCGGCGGAAATTTGTAGAACATTTCGTCGATGGCCTTTTGCAGCTTGCCGGAGTTCTTGTTCATGTTGTCGGAGTCGGTCTCATTGGATGTTCCGCGCCAGACGAGATTCTTGGTGTGGGTGTCATACATGTCGACGACAAGGGTACCGATGGGAATTTCCCGTACAGTGGTGGTGTTTTCGCCGCCGCCCCAGCCGCCGCCCCACCAACCACCGTAGCCGCCGTAGCCGAAGCCGGGACCCAGACCGTCGTAGAAGGTTTGGTACTGTTTGGCATCTTGTTGGCCGCCTATGGCGGTAATCACGACGTCGCCGCCGTGTGGAACTTCACGCCAGTTGTGATACTTGAGGTCGCGACGAATTTCGGTGCGCAAGACGTCGGTATCGAGTGGGTTGACGGTCTTGATCTTCGCGATGGAAAAGGTGTGATAGTCGCTGAAGGGTGCCTTGTGATCAAAATCCGTCTGCACGTGTTGCGCGCGCATCGCGGGTGCGGCCAGCGCTAGAAACATGGCTCCCAAAACTAGCTTGTTTATCATTCCGTCGATCTCCCCGAGCGTGCATGCTCTGCTTCTTTAGACGCTTGCGGCGCCCCGAGGAGTCAGGCCTTGCGGTCGCTTAGCATGGAGGGATGAAGGTGGAAGCACCACGGGACCGGCGAGGGCAACGCCGACGCCCACTTAAAGACGTTGCTGCTGCACCATGAGGCACACTGCTGCCTGTCACGCGCGGCAAGCTGGATCTGGAGACGTGGCGGCGCATGGTTTAGGCGGAGTTCGAAGGGCAACGGTCGAAAGCGCCTCATGGTGAAGGTCATGGGCGCTGAGAAACAATCAGTGTAAGGGCCGGCGTGGAAGTAAACGCGGCATGATGAAGGTATGGATTTTATGGTCAATCATCCCCGGGTGCTTTGCCTCTTTTGCCTGATCGGCATGTGGCTGATGGCGCTTCTCGGTGTGTGGATCCGGACGAAGCTTCATGTGGCGGAGACGGAAGACAAGGACAACCTGACTTTGGTGGTATCGGCGACGCTGACGCTGCTGGGGCTAATCATCGGCTTCACATTCTCACTCGCGACGACGCGCTATGATCAGCGGCGGCTTTTTGAAGAGCAGGAGGCCAATGCGATCGGCACGGAGTATGTGCGGGCGGAGCTTTTTCCCGCTGCCGATGCGGCGCAGATTCAGCACCTGCTGGATCTGTACCTGGAACGACGGATCACGTTCTACACCACCGGCTACAGCGCCGATCTCTACGCCGTAGACCAGATCACGGCGCGTCTGCAGAACCAGCTTTGGGCCGCGGTAAAGCCGCAGGCTGCCGCGGCACCGACGCCCGTAACGGCCCTGGTGGTTTCGGGCATGAACGATGCCTTGAACAGCCAGGGGTATACGCAGTTTGCATGGTGGAACCGGATTCCGACCTCGGCGTGGTGGCTGCTGGTGGGCATCGCGTTCTTTGCCAACCTGCTGGTCGGGTATGCGACAAAGAGGTCCCGTTCGGGAACGCTGCTTTTGCTGGTGCTGCCGGTGATTGCGTCGGTTTCGTTCTTTCTGATTGCAGATATTGATAGTCCGCGTGGGGGTATTATCCGCATCCCGCCGAAGGATCTAATCAGCCTGGCGGTGTCGCGGCACCTGCCGGTTCCGTAACGTGCTGCGAGAGAACTAGACAGCCTCGAGGATCTCTTCCTCGAGGCTTTGCTTTTCGACGAGTTCGGCATAGTAGCCGCCGCGGGCGACGAGTTCTTCATGCGTGCCGAGTTCCGTGATGCGGCCGGCCTGGAGAACGGCGATGCGGTCGGCGTTGCGAGCCGTCGAGGCGCGGTGGGCAATCAGCAGCGTGGTGCGGCCCCCCATGGCCGTGCGCAGACCGGCGAGGATCTGTTCTTCGGTATAGGTGTCGACCGAAGCGAGAGCGTCGTCGAGGAGGAGGATGCGAGGCTGCCGCAACAGGGCGCGGGCAATGGCGGAACGCTGCTTCTGGCCGCCGGAAAGGGTCAGTCCACGCTCGCCGACAACCGTATCGAAGCCCAAGGGGAACTCCTCGATCTCACGGCCGATTTGCGCGGTCTGCGCGGCTTCGAGTACCTGCCCCGCGGTGGCCTTCGGCTGGCCGAAGGCGATGTTGTCGTGGATCGTTGTGGAGAACAGAAAGGTTTCCTGGGGAACGAAGCCGATGCTTTTACGGAGGTTGCTGAGCGAGTAATCGCGGATGGGACGGCCGTCGAGGAGAACTTCGCCGGGCGCTGCATCATGAAGGCGCGGAATCAGAGAGACAAGGGTTGATTTGCCTGAGCCAGTCGGGCCGACGACGGCCAGTGACGTGCCGGCGGGGATGTGAAGCGAGATGTCGTGCAGGATCTCGGGGCCGGTGTCGTAGCGGAAGCTGAGATGGCGGAATTCTATGTCGCCGTGGATCTGAGGCGCTTCCGGGTGGGCAGGGTCAGCCGCGGGGTTCTCCCTTGCGACGGTTTGTGCCTCCGCTTGAGAGGATAAATCCGCGGCAGTGCTGAAAGCAGGATCATCGGCAATTGAGGGCTCTTCCTTCAGCAGCGCGTCAATGCGCGTCACCGAAGCGGTGCCACGCTGTACGAGGTTGACGACCCAGCCGATGGCGATCATGGGCCAGGTGAGCTGCACCATGTACACGTTGTAGCTGGTGAACTGGCCCACGGTGATCCGGTGGGAAACCACCTCGTGACCGCCGACCAGCAGCGTCAGCATGAGCGAGAAACCGAGAACCAGTTCCAGCGTGGGCCAGAGCATGGCCATGAGGCGGGCGAGCAGCAGGGAACGGCGGATGTACTCGCGATTGCTGGTCTCGAAAGCATCGATCTGGGCCTGCTCCTGGGCGAAGGCGCGGATGAGGCGTGCACCGGAGAAGTTCTCCTCGGCCTGTGCGGAGATGTCCGAGAACATGGCCTGGATGCGCTCGAAACGCGTGTGGATGCGCGCGCCGAAGTACTGAACCAGGACCGAAGCGACAGGCAGCGGCAGAAACGCGATCAGCGTGAGCCGCGGACTGATGTGCAGCATGAACGGAAGCGCCGCCGCGGTGAAGACGACGGTATTGGCTGAGTACATGATGGCCGGGCCGAGCAGCTGGCGCACGGCGCTGAGATCGTTGGTGGAACGCGCCATGATGTCGCCGGTCCGGTTGCGCTGAAAAAAGGCCGGAGGCTGGCGTTCGAGGTGGGCGAAGAGGTCGTTGCGAAGATCGAATTCGATCTCGCGGGAGGCGCCGATGATGATCTGGCGGGTGAGATAGAGGCAGACTGCCGAGAGCGCCGCGATACCGAGGATCGCCAGGGCATGCTGCCAAACTACGGCGGCGTGGATGTCGCGGCGCATGTCGTCCACAGTGCTGCCGACGAGCAGGGGAATCATCGCCTTGGCGCAGTTATAGATCACCAGCGCCAGCCCGCCCAGGGCGAAGCTCCGCCAATAACGGCGGAGGTACGGAAAGAGCGGGCTGAGGCGCTTGAGCATTGGAACTTTCTGTCGTTGGGAGCTAGAGGCTAGCTCGGGGGCGGCTGTTTCGCGGTGGGGGGCGTGGCGGACGAAGGAGACGGGCTTCCGGGGGTGGGGGGCGTGGGCTTGGTATCCGGACCGGTTTGCGGACGAGCCGAGGGTGGCGTTGCCGGCAGGCTGGACGGAGCGGGAGGCGTTCCGGGCGACGTGTTCAGGCCGGGTGTTGCGGGCGCGCCTGGAGTTGCTGGCGGGGCTGGAGGAGCATCCGGATCGGTCGGGCTCTGGGCGATGAGCTCCATGTCAAAGATCAGCTCGGCCTTGGGCGGAATGGGCGGACGGCCGCGTTCGCCGTATCCCAATTGGTAAGGGATATAGAGTCGGCGTTTGCCGCCGATATGCATGCCCTCAAAGCCAAGGTCCCAGCCCGGGATGACGCGGTGGGCGCCGTAGGGAAAGGACAGCGTCTTTTTGTCGCCGTGGTCGAGGGAGGAGTCGAACTTCGTACCGTCCGCCAGATAGCCCGTGTATTTCACCGTGTAATACATCTGCGGCAGCGCCAGTGGGCCGGTGCCGATCTTTTCGTCAACGTAGGCGAGGGTGAATTTGGTCGAGACGTCCGGGAAGCCCTTTCGTAGCGCCGGACCAACCAGGGGAGAAAGGTCAACCTTTTCCGCGATGCTTACGGAAATCATCGACTTCGGGCAGGGACTGCCTGGGGGCAGGGCGGGAAGCTTGGGGGAAAGGTCGGGAATGGTGACACATTCGCTTTTCACGGGGGTGTGGTGAGCGGTGGCGGTCGGGTGGTGAGCCGCCGTGTGCGCCTGGGCTTGCAAGGGAGCGCTTGCCACGGTGGCGCCGGCTGCAGCGCCGGCCAGAAACAACAGTCGAAGGTTCACTTTCGTCCTCTGAGAGCAAGTCTAGTGCATGGCGCGAGCAAGGGGTGCTGCGAGCCGAATCAGGTCGGGGTTCGCAGCAGAAGGTAGGAGCCGGCCATGGCAAAGAGCAGATCGGGCGACCAGGCGGCCAGAACCGCCGGCAAAGAGTTCACATCGCCGAGGTTTTCAAAGATGCCGGCAACCACCCAGTACGCGATCGCGACGCCCACGGCTGCACCTAGCCCGGCGATATTGCCACGCTTGCCGGTGGAAAGGGCAAACGGAATGGCCAGGATTGCCATGACGAGCGTCACCAGGGGATAGGCGATCTTGCGGTTGAGCTGCACCCGCAGCCGCGTGGTATCGAAGCCGCTCTGTTCCAGATCGCTGACGTAGCGGGAGAGTTCGTCATAGCTCATTTCCTGCGAGGGCCGCTCCTCCTTTTTGAAGTACGAAGGAGCTTCGTGAATTTCGGGAAAGCTTGCGGTATTGAACGTGTTGTAGCTGGCGACGGTTTCCCCGGCAAAGGTGCGCTGCCAGCCGTCGCTGAAAACCCAGCGGCGCGTGGAGGGCTCCCAGCGGACGCTGCCGGCGAAGATACGCCGGGTGAGGGTGAAGGTGTGTGGCTGGAACTCGAAGACGGTCAGGTTGGCGAAGACGTCCTTGTCCGGGTCGAAAAACTGGTAATAGAAGATGCGCCTGGGATCTCCGCTGCCGTTGGTCTGGCCGGAGATCCATTTGCGGTCGGGCCTTAGAAAGGTCTGTGATGGTTTGCCCTTGATGGTGGAAAGCAGAGCCTCCTGGCGGCGGTTGGCGGTCGGCAGATACAGCTCATCGAAGGCGAAAAGAGCGAGCGAAAGCATCCCGGCGATGACCAGCACGGGGGCGACAACGCGGTACAGGCTGACCCCGGTGGCCTTCATCGCGGTGAGCTCACTGGAGCGGCTAAGGGCGCCGAAGGTGATCAGCACGGCTACGAGCGAGCAGAGCGGCGTCATGAGGTAGAGAATGTACGGGATGAGATTGAGCAGGTAGTCGCCAACGGTAACCAGCGGGGTGCGGTAGCGGATGATGTCGCCCATCAACTCAAAGAGCGTAAAAATAAGGAACAGAACCGTGATGCCCGCCAGCACCAGCGTGAAGTTGCGAAGAAAGCTTC
>CAXTZL010000007.1:0-4948 GCA_964248555.1 uncultured Bryocella sp. | reverse complement strand
AGGAACAGAACCGTGATGCCCGCCAGCACCAGCGTGAAGTTGCGAAGAAAGCTTCCCATCACGTACTCGTCCAGGATCAGGGGAAAACGGCTGTGCAGGGCCAGGCGCAAACGCTGCAGCACGGGAGGCGCGCCGGCATCCATGGAGCGGGTCTTGATTTCGCCGGTCTCCTCCCCACGCGCGTTGCGGCGCAGCGAGGGTCCGAGGGAAGCGATATAGGCAAGCACCGCACCGCCGGTGGATATCTGTTGGATCAGAAGAATGCCGGCAACCGAGAACAGCAGGTTGGCGGCCCATACGCCAATACCCGCCGGAAGGCGGCCGTCGCGGGCCAGCGCCGTTCCCAGCAGCGAGGCGAAGTAGTACAGAAAAACCAACAAAAGCGCGAGCGCGAAGGCTGCGCCTTTGCCGCCGCGCTTGGAACTCAAGCCCAGCGGAACACCGACCAGCATGAGCACCAGGCAGGCCGTGGGGTAGGCGAGGCGTCGATGGAACTCGATACGATAGGGCTGCGGATGCGCTGCCGCAGGCGTCTGCGCTGTGCCGTAGGCGCGAGCCCAGAGGGTGCCGGTGGACATGGCCTGAATCGGCGTATCGCGCCGCGTGAGGTGCTGGGTATCCTCCTGCTGTCCGCTCTGGATGGGCAGGTCGGTGGAGTTGAAGGTGGAAATGTCGTACTGGCCGGGGTCTTTGGCGGTGAGGTCGTGACGGGCGCCATCGGCCAGCTCCAGGTGAAGTGTCTGCCCGCCACCGCCGAGGACGACGGCCTCCTTCGCCGTGATGATGTGCGGCGAGGCCTGTTGCGACAGATCGGCCAGAAAGACGTTTTTCCAGAGCGCGGTCCCGTTCGACCCCGGAAGGACATCCTGCACATAGAGAACGTAGTTTTTCAGGTCTTCATAGAACACACGCGGCTGTACCTCGAGTGTGGCCTGCGAGGTCTTGCTCGCCTCTTCATAGCGCAGCAGCGCGGCGGAGGCGCGGGGGGCAATGTAAAGTGAGTTCCCCAGGCCGCCGAGCCAGCAGACGACGGCGAACAGGCTGACAATGCGCAAAAAAGCGACCACGCCGACGCCGCTGGCACGCATGGCCGTGACTTCACTGTCCGCGGCAAGGCGGCTGAGCCCCAACAGAATGCCCACAAGCACCGCCATGGGCACGGTAAGGGTGAGGGAGTTTGCGAGCAGCCAGGAGAGAAGCCTGAGCAGATCCAGCGGGGAGGCAATGCCGCGCACAAACAGCTCCAACAGAGGGAGCAGGTAGCGCATCAGGAGTACAAAGGTGAAGAGAAGACCGCCCAGCAGAGCGTAGCCGATGATTTCGCGAAGAATGTAGCGAGTAAAAAGGCGCACGGGCAAACGACCAGAGAGTCAGGCCTGAGTCTACCGTACCGCGCCGGGCTGGGCCTCGCGCGAGCCCGGTTGGAGACGCCAGCTCCGTGGCAGGCGGGTGAGCCGGAGGGAGTTCAGCAGAACACTGACAGAGCTGAACGCCATGGCCGCGCTGGCGAGTGCGGGGCTCAGTGCAATCCCGAACCGCGGTAGCAGCAGACCCGCGGCGAGCGGAACGCCAAGCAGGTTGTACCCAACCGCCCAGAGCAGGTTCTGGCGCATCAGCCTCCGGGTCTTGCGGGCGAGGCGTACCGCCAGCGGAATAAGCCGAAGATCGTGATGCAGCAGAACGATATGGCCGGCGTCGCGGGCCAGGTCAGTGCCGGAGGCGACCGCAATGCCTGCATCGGCCTGGGCCAGGGCGGCAGCGTCATTCAAGCCGTCACCGGCCATGGCGACGCGGCGGCCACCCGTCTGCAAGGTCTCAAGGGCAAGCACTTTGTCTGCCGGCAAGAGACTGGATCGTACGTCATCGATTCCGGCCTGCGAAGCTATGGCCTGCGCTGCCTCGGCCGTATCGCCGGTAAGCAGGACCGGCCGCAGCCCGAGGCGCCGAAGTGCCTCAGCCAGAGAAAGGGCGCTGGGGCGCAGCGTGTCCGTGGCGTAAAACGTAGCTTCGTGCCGGCCATCGACGGTGAGATACATGGCCGTGGCGGAACGCAGAGACGGGGTCGGAGCGGTCAACACCGAGGCATCTTCTACGCAGAGCAGCGAAGCGCTGCCGATGGCGATCCGGTGTCCCGCAACTGTGGCCTCCATGCCGGTTCCGGGAAGTACACGGCTGTCCTGGAGCTGGAGTTGGAGCTGGAGTTCTCCAGGGTCTGCGCTTTTGAGGTTTTCCGTCGCGAAGGTACAGATCGCGGTCGCCAGCGGATGGGTTGACAGCTGCTCCACCGCGTTGGCCCAGGCCAGCAGGATTGACTCCGGGTAGGTGGAACGGGGAGTGCGTGCGAAGGCCTCGATGTGAGGGCGGCCTTCGGTGAGGGTGCCGGTTTTGTCGAAGGCCATGATCTCGGCCGCGGCAAGGCGTTCAATTGCCTCGCCGTCTTTGAAGAGCAGGCCGGCCCGGGCGCCGGTACCGAGCGCCACGGCGACGGTGGCGGGAACGGCCAGTCCCATGGCGCAAGGGCAGGCGATCACCAGAACGGAGATGGCGAGCGAGACCGCACGGCCGAAGCCGCCGTGATGGCCGCCGGTGTTGTCGACTACGGCCCAGACGGTAAAGGTCAGCATGGCGAGTAGCAGTACGGTGGGAACGAAGACGGCGCTGGCCCGGTCCGCGAGACGTTGCAGCGGGGCGCGGGTGCTGCGCGCGCGATCGAGCAAACGGCCCATCTGCGCCAGCATCGAATCAGCCCCGACCGCGGTTGCCCTTAGAATCAGCGCTCCGTCCAGGTTCAGGGTGCCGCCGAGCAGGCGATCCCCCGTGGCGCGGGTGACGGGCAGGGGCTCACCCGTGAGCATGGATTCGTCAATCGAGCTGCGCCCGACCAGGATTTCGGCGTCAAGCGGGATGCGGTCGCCGGGCAGCACGCGCAGCACATCGCCGACGGCCATGGCGTCAGAGGGCAGCAGCGTTTCTGGCGCGGTCAGCAACGTTCCGGGGTCAGGCGGTACGGTGTCCGCGAGCCAACGAACCTGCGAGACCTCCATGCGGGCAAAACTGCTGACATCCTGGATGGCGCGGCGGCGGGCGCGGGCCTCCAACCAGCGGCCGGCAAGCAGAAAACCCAGAATGAGAACGACGGCCTCGTAGTACACGTCGTTCAGCAGGCCGAGAGGACGGTGCAGGGCATCGGCGACGGTGACGGTGAGGGAAACGCCGAAGGCGGAAAGTGTGCCCAGAGCCACCAGCGTGTTCATGTTCGTGGCGCGGTGCCGGGCTGCGCGCCAGGCCGCGGCATAGATCTCCGGGGCGGCAAAAACCATGGTGCCGAGCGCCAGGACGCAGAGCACCCAGCGCACCGGCTGCGGTGGCAGGGTCATCAGGGCCGCCGGGGTCAGCGCGGCGGTGTTCGCTAAAAGCCAGTGATTGAGCGGGTCCAATGTGCCGTTCGGGTTTGAGCCCATCAGCGGGTTTGAACCGATCAGCGAGTTTGAACCGATCAGCGAGTTTGAACCGATCAGCGAGTTTGAACCCATCAGCGAGTTTGAACCCATCAGCGCCATGGAGAGAACCATGGCGAGGGCTCCGGCGATCAACGACAGGAGCGCACGCAAGCCGAGCGAAGTCTCGCCTCCCGATTCCACGACTGCTTCTGGCCCGGTGCCCGATGCCAAATCAGCGGCGTTGGCCGGGTGGCCGCCGGCAGCTACGTCGTAGCCCGCGCTGCGGACGGCTTCTGCGAGGCGCTGCGAGGTCACGGCCGGCCCCCCTGTGACCAGGGCTTTGCCCCCGAGCAGATCTACCGAAACGCTGCCGACGCCCGGCACAGCTTCGAGTGCCCGCTGCACATGGATTTGGCACGCCGCACAGGTCATGCCCCGGATGCCGAGGCTTTGTTCCACAGGCGGTTGCATGTCCGAAACCGCCAGAGAACTCTTTTCTGGAGCCGCGAGGCCGGCCACGATTAGCTGGTCACCGCGTGAGCAGGAAATCCGGCAGCCTGCAGAGCGCCGAGCAGATCGCCGAGAGGCGCCTCGGTTTCCACGCGCGCCGAACCGATTGCGACCTCATTGGCATGGGTGTTGGGAAGGGCATTCAACGTCTGCGTTACGCGGCGAACGCAGGCGCCGCAGTGCATCTTGTCGATTTGAAGCGCGATGTTTGCCATAGGCATGTGATGCACCCCGGCACAGAGCGAAGCAGGGCCGTGTACGCCGGGCCGCGTGCAAAGCCTATTGCGATGGCCGCTCAAACCGGTAGCCGACGCCGCGTACGGTGAGCAGATACACCGGATGGGAAGGCTGCGGTTCAAGGTAGCGGCGCAGGCGCACGAGGAAGTTGTCGATCGGGCGGGTGTCGGTGTCGCCCTGCACGCGCCAGACCTCCTCGAGCAGTTCCTTACGCGAAACCACGCGCCCGGGCCGCTCCACGAGATAGCGAAGCAGGTCCGCTTCCATCACTGTGAGCCGGACCGGCTGGTCGCCTCCGGTAATTTCGAGGTTGTCGAAGTCCACGGTGCGCGGCCCGAGCACGAGCCGGTTGGAGGGGTTCGGCGGAGTTCCGCCCGCAACCGCCATGTTGCCGGGCACGTTGGCAATCTCCGTGCCGAGCCACTGTTTTCGTCGCAAAAGGCTGTGCAGGCGGGCAAGGAGCACGTTGAGATCGAAGGGCTTCGGGAGATAATCATCGGCACCGGCCTCAAATCCCTCCACGATGTCTTCCGTCCGGCCGCGCGCCGTAAGCAGCAGGATGGGAACAAATTGCCTGGCTTCCCGCAGCGTCCGCGTGATCGTAAAGCCGTCGGCACCGGGCAGCATGACGTCAAGCAGCACCGCCGCGGGCTGGGAATCAGGAGCAAGCAGCCATTGCAGTGCGGCCGCTCCGTCGGCCTCATGGTGGGTGCTGTAGCCTTCGGCACGCAGATTGAAGATCAGCCCCTGCGCGAGGTGTT
>CAXTZL010000006.1:27922-33338 GCA_964248555.1 uncultured Bryocella sp. | reverse complement strand
GCCGCATTGGGACTGGTCGCGTGCCTGCTGGGATGGCCGGCCTGGGGACAGAACAAGGCTCCGGCTCCTCCGCAAACCACCGTGCAACTCTCGCCATTACTGCTGCCTGCTGGGTTTGGCCACTACTCACAAAGCGGGAGCGCAGGGAGGCTGCCGGAGCCTTCCTCATCCCTGGTCAACGCCGACAAGGCTGCCCTGGAAGAGTGCGGTCCGCAGCAGTCGCAAGTCGTACAGTACGGCGACGGCTCCAAAGTACTGCAGGTCGAAGCTACGGAATTCAAGGACGTTTCCGGGGCGTTGGCCGCATTCTCCATCCTGAGCCAGCCGGGGATGCGTGAAATGGGCGGCCTCGGTTCTAGGGCAATCGAAGGCCCTGGTGAGGTCATTTTTACGACCGGAGCGGCGGTTGCGGTGGTCTATCCCGCCTCCTCGGCGGACAGGGCAGCGTTGGAGGAGTTGGCAAAGCACATGCCAATGGCCGAGGGTAGCCAGGCTCTGCAGCCCGTTCTGCCAACGATTCTGGCCAGCCGCGGCCTGCTTCCCGGCAGTATGCGCTATGCGCTTGGTCAGCAGAGCTACATGGCGGAAGGCGGCGTGCTGCCCGCCGCGGGACTCGGTTGGGAGCAGAGTCTGGAAGCAGTTACCGCGAAGTACAACGACCGGCGCGGCGCGGAAACGCTGACCCTGCTGCTCTATCCCACCCCGACCATCGCGGGGATGCACCTGCGTGGTATCGATCGGCTCCTGCCTGGGTTGGGACCTGCATCCCGGAACGCGAAGACCCGTCGCGAGGGCTCACTGGTCATTCTGGCCGAAGGCAGCTTCTCGCCTGATGCTGCGCAGGCCCTGGTAGAGAATACGCATCTGCGTCAGATTCTCAGTACCGATAAGGCCATGCCAACGCCGGACGTGATCGAGACACGCAAGACCTTTGGTCTATTTGCCAATATCATCGTCTTTTCCATGGTGCTCGGCGCCGCTGCTGTTCTGCTCGGTGTGTTTCTCGGCGGCGGCAGGGCGCTGATTCGGGTGTTGCAGGGCAAGCCGGCGGCCACGGAGGCTGAATTCCTGAGCCTGCATCTGGAACCGCAGAATCCGACGCCACTGTTTTCCAGCGGAGATCCGCTGGACCAGCCTTAAACCTGGGAGGCGTTTATGACGCCTTCCCAAGCTCACCGCTTCCCGGTAGAATCGCATTGGTAACGCCGACGTAGCTCAGTTGGTAGAGCAGCTGATTCGTAATCAGCAGGTCAACGGTTCAAGTCCGTTCGTCGGCTCCATTTTTTCTTCCAACCTGAGCTGGATCCCTCCCCCTCCCGTACTTTTGGGCAAAGTCTTGTGTTTGCAGACTTTATGGGGGTACTTTGCGTGTGGATGTTCTTTTGGGAGCGGATCGGCCCGCTTTGCCTTTCTGGTTTGCCCTACCCAATCGAGTTTAGCCAATGCGGGCTCAATGGTGTGCAAGCCGCGAGTCGAGGGATCGTTGCGGGGTCCGGGTGGGGCTGTCGTGTTTTCGTGCTAGGGCCCACCTTAGCGACGGTAATGCTGTCGCGAAGATGGGGCACCCGGCATCCGGGACTCGGCATCCGGGACTCGGGACCCGGCTTTTGCGTGACGGCGCTACCCGATTTTTGATTGGGGTATAGGCCGTCTTACCTTCTCAGTGTTTTTAACTCCTGAAGGGGGGCGGCTACCCTTCAGGCCCTAGTTGGAAGTGGGCTTGAAGCTGCAGGACGCGTCGTGGAGCCTGGTGGGGGTGATGTTTAGCGGCTGCAGGTGGTTTTTCAGCAGCACGGCGTTTAAGTCGGCGATTTGTCCTCCCTGCAGGGTTTTCCAGGCGTTTTCTGTGCGGTTGGAGTTGGAGCAGTCGCTTTGCCAAGTGGCGATCTGGGTGGGGGTGGGGGTCATGTCGAGGCCCACCTGCATCATGCTGACCATGGTGTTGTAGTCGTTATTGAGGGCCAGAAAGGATTGCAGGGCGTTCGGGTCGGGCGTCGTGGTTGGACGGCGGATGGGGGCGCCCGGGGGTGGGACGACGCCGCCGATTTTGGTCAGGCTTTCGTCGAGTGATTTGGCCTGCGTAGCGATGTCGGCGGGCAGACTGGTTTCCATGAGGGAGGCGAGCTGGCCCTTTACGGCATCGACTTCGTCATGGCCCTGGAAGCTCTGTTCCATGCCGTGGACGGCGAGCAGCGTGAGCCGGTTCTGGGTGCGGAGGGCGGCCAGGATCTCCGGGCTCTCCCCCACGCGTGGATCGTTCATGACGGTGACTTCACGGGTAGAGACCGCGCCGTCGACGGTGAGCTTTAGGGTGTACACGCCGGGGATGACCTGTGGCCCGTGCGGGCCCGGTGTGGTGGAACCTGGCACCATGTTCATCTCATTTTCGAGGTCGTGGCGCAGGGCGGGCGGGTTGTCGTAGTAGAGATCCCAGTTGACGCGGTTCATGCCGGGATGGGTGCTCAGGGCGCGCGACTCGGGCGAGGCCAGCCAATAGCGCGGGTATTCTGCGCCCTCGATGGCCGGCGGCAACGTGCTGGTCATCGTGTGCACGAGACTGCCCTGCGCGTCGAAGATCTGGAGCTGAATCGGTCCCTTGGGCTCGTGGTTGAGGTAGTAATCCACGATGACGCCGTAAGGCGGATTGGCCGCATGGGGTACCTCGATGGAGAAGGGCTGGTCCCAGTTGCTGTTCACGCGGGCGCGAATGGCCTCCTCCGGCTTGAAGAGATAGGCAGACGAGGAGCCGATCGTCCCGGCGCCAGAGGCGATCTCGCGTAGCGGTGTGATGTCGTCGAGGACCCAGAAACCGCGGCCGTAGGTGCCGATGACGAGGTCATTCTGGTGGTATGCGGTGTGAATCGTGAGATCGCGGACGGAGGTGGTGGGGAGGTTCTGGCGTAGCGGCTGCCAGTGGTCGCCCTTGTTGAAGCTGACGTAGACGGTGCTTTCGGTGGCGGCGAACAGGAGCCCGGGTTGCTCGGGGTCGACGCGCAGACTGTTGACCCAGCTGCCGGTGCGCTCGTCGCGGGGCAGGCCATCGACGATGCTGGTCCAGGTTTTGCCGCCGTCGGTGGTGCGCCAGATCAGCGGCACGTCGGTGTCCTCGGTGTCGGGCACGACTACGCCGCGCTCGCCACCGATGCGGCCGGTCACGTAGGCGGTTTCAGGCGTACCCCCGGCCGCGACCGTGGTGAAGTTGGTGTGGGGTGCCACGTTCGCGACATTGCTGACGTTGGTCCAGGCACCGCCGCCGTTCATCGTCTGGTAGATCTGGCCGTTGCTGCTGACGGTCCACATGACGCCCCGCTGGACCGTCGAGATGGAAAAGTCATTGAGGGTAGGTTCGGGTGGGGGCGGAACGGGGTGTTCGGGAGTCGCTCCGGGCGGGGCGGGGTGTGCCGCCGTCCCTGGCTGCGCCGGTCTCGTGCCTGGCTGCGCCGGCATCCCCGCAGGCTGCGCCGCCGTCTCCGGCTGGGTCGTCAGTGCGGGCTGCGTCGTCAGTGCGGGCTGCGTCGCGGGTGCGGGCTGCGTCGCGGGTGCGGGCTGCGTCGCGGATGCGGGTGTGGGCGTCGGCTCGGGCGGCTGCGGCTGCTTCGGTGCCGCTGCCGGTGCGGTGCCGCAGGCTACCTGCGGCGCGCCCTTGGCTGTCGTCAGGTCGGGGCTGACGGCCTTCCAGGAGTGGGCGCCGTCGCGCGAGACCAGCAGGCACTGGTAGGCCACGTAAAGGGCGCCGGGGTCGAAGGCGGTATCAAATTCCTTTTGGAAGTCGCGGCCGGCGTGGTACTTAGTGGCGTCCGCGCCGAAGTTGGGCGCGACATTTTCCCACTGCCCGGTCAGCATATTGATCTTGATTAGACCGCTGCCGCCGCCGCCGGGACCGTAGCCCACCCCATAAAGGGTGTTGGGATTTTTGGGATCGGGTGTGATGACGCCGAATTCGGAGGAGGGCAACGGCGTCCAGTCGGTGAAGTTGACCTGGCCGAAGTTGCCACGGCTGCTGATCATGACTGCACCCGTGTCCTGCTGTGCCGCCATGATCCGGTAGGGATACTGGCTGTCGGTGGCAACGTGATACACCTGCGAGATCACCTCGGTGTACCACAGACTCCAGGTCTGGCCGTCGTCCAGGGTGACGCTTGCGCCCTGATCGGAGCCGACCAGCATGCGCTTGCCGTTCGTGGGATCGATCCAGAGCTTGTGGTAGTCCTCGCCGCCGGGTGCGCCCTTGAAGGGCTGAAAGCTGACGCCGCCGTCGGTGGAGCGGTACATGGCGGTGCTCATGGTGTAGACGATGTCGGGGTTCCCGGAGTCGACGAAGACGCCGCTGCTGTAGGCTCCCTGGCCGTTGCTGATGCGGAGGTCCTTGCCGGCCATGTGCTTCCAGGTGGCGCCGCCGTCGTCGGAGCGGAACAGTCCCGAGCCGTTTTCGATATTGTTGCCGACGATGTACATGCGCCGACCTTCGGTGTGCATGGCGACGGCCACGGCGACGCGGCC
Organism: uncultured Bryocella sp.; assembly: GCA_964248555.1. Taxonomy (GTDB): domain Bacteria; phylum Acidobacteriota; class Terriglobia; order Terriglobales; family Acidobacteriaceae; genus Granulicella. Next base: position 28,838 of record CAXTZL010000006.1, on the reverse strand, counting down.
CTCAAAGGGCGGAATTTTGATCTCGGTCCAGGTGCGGCCCTCGTCGGTGGACTTGAATACCTGGGCCGGCTTGATTTTGACCATGGTTTCGCCGTTGCCCCCGCCGCCACGACCGCCGCCGGTACCCTGTACGGCGGCCAGCATCACGGCCGGGTCGTCATAGACGTACTCCAGGTCGCGCGTGCCGTCGTAACCGGCCGGCTTCAGGACGCTTGTCCAGTTTTGCCCGCCGTCGGTCGAACGGTAAACACCGCCGCCGTGGTGGCTGGCATCGCCCAGCGCGGAGACGACTACCAGGTTGGCGTCGGCCGGGTCGACCAGGATGTTGCTGATTTTGACGGTGTCTTCGAGGCCGATGTGCTGCCAGGTTTTGCCGGCATCGGCGGACTTCCACATGCCGTTGCCGAGGCTGCCGCCGATGGGGTCACCGGCACCGGCGTAGATGACTTCGGGATTGGACGGAGCCACCTGGATGGCGCCCACACTGTCCACGCTGGTCACCTGGTCAAAGATGGGAAACCAGGTCACGCCGGCGCTGGTGGTCTTCCAGATCCCACCCTGGGGCATGCCGGCGTAGAACACCCCGGGCTGGCCGATGACGCCGGTGACCGAGGAGATGCGGCCGCCATGGAAAGGCCCGACGTTGCGCCACTTCAGGCCAGTGTAGAGGTCTGGATTCACCTGTGCCGCCGCGCTGAGCGTCAAGGCCAGCACGCTGGCGAAGGTAAGACCGTCATACGCAACCCTTGGAATCCGCATCTTCCTGACTACCCCTTAAAGAAATTGTGACTGGTCGGAGTAGTATACGGGAGCCTCGCGCGTGGGCCGCCACGGTGCCGAAGTCTGCGGCGAGGTTGCGGGTTCTCGCGCTGTCACTGGCCGGATGCTGCCGTTCGAGGTTCCGGATGCTGCCGTT
>CAXTZL010000006.1:0-27822 GCA_964248555.1 uncultured Bryocella sp. | reverse complement strand
CGAGGTTCCGGGTGCTGCCGTTCGAGGTTCCGGGTGCTGCCGTTCGAGGTTCCGGGTGCTGCCGTTCGAGGTTCCGGACACGAAAGGAAAGACGGATAGGCCGTGGTCCGCATGATCAGGCCATGTGGTTCCGCCCGCCTTTTCGAAGTGGAGCGGAGTTCTGGATACGGGGTGGAGTATGAAAAACGGGGTCGCGCTCTTTGGCGGACTCCCGTTTCCCTGCGACGCGACCTACTTGGAGGTCACGGTCAGCGTGTACGTGGCAGAGTGGATGAGGAAGCCGTCTGTGGTCGTTACGGTGTAGGCATAGGTTCCCGCCGGGGTGTAGGGGGCGTTTTGGGCGGGTTGCTTACCGGAGCAGCCGGAGAGAGACAGGCCCAGGGTGAGGGTGCAACCCGCGAAAAGACCCAAGCGAAGGACCTGCAGGGTGGCAGTGGGAATGGAGCGGCGACGGCGCAGGAGAAGAAGGCCAGTTGACGCGAACAGGAGAGCCGCCAGGCCGATGTGGGCGTAGCCTCCGAAACCGATGACGGCGTATTGCGCTGTTGTCGTGATCTGTACGGCATCGGTGACGGGAGAGGCGGGTGTGAAGCTGGTGCTTGCAGGTGTGCAGACCGAGGCCGGTGCCGTGGTGGTGCAGGTCATCGTGACGGGGTGGGCGAAGCCCGCGATGGGAGACGTGAGCGCGGTGGTTGCGGTGGAAAGGCCCGCGATGACCTGTGCGGAGGTTGGCCCGACGGTTTGGGTGAAGTCGATGCCGGTTCCGGTGAGGTTTGTCGAGGCGAGCGCGCCGGCGACGTTGGCCAGGGCAAAGCTCAGCATGCCAGAGCGGGGGCCGGTGGCCGAAGGAGTGAAGGTTACGGTGACTGTGCAGTTGCCCTGAGCGGGAAGGGCTGTAGAGCAGGTCGTGCTGAGCGCAAAATCTCCAGTCGCGACTGGGAGCGCGAGGGGCAAGGAAGCGGCCGTGGTGTTCGACAGGGTGAGTACCTGTGAGACCGAGGCTCCGACATCCACGAGCCCGAATCCCAACGAAGCGTTCGACACGACTAGCGGCGAGATGCCGTTTCCGGTGAGTGCGGAGGTGAGGGTTCCGGTGTTGGCAACGACGGTGAGGGTGCCGGTGCGGGCGCCGAGTGCGGTGGGGGTGAAATCGACGTCAAGCTCACAGGAGCCACCAACACCCACAGTGGCGCAGGTGTTTTTGGTCAAGGCAAAGTCGCCGCTTAGGGTGGCTGTGCTGACTGCAACGGGGAAGAAGGTGTTGTTTGTCCAGGTGAATTTCTGGGAGGCAGTCGTGGAGCCCACGGGTTCGGTGCCGAAGTCGGCCGATGCGGGCGTCAGGGTCGGTGGGGTTCCGTCGCCGGTGAGGTCGAAGAGGTTGTACTCGAGCAATTTCTCCTGGGCGGTCATGGCGCCGGGGGAGCACTCGGCCGGAAAGACTGCCTTGCTTGTATTGCTGCTGTTTTCGACGTGGTACTCGTTGAAGAGTACGCGGCCGCAGGCGTTGGTTGCCGAGCCTACGGGGGCGTCAAAGGTGAACTGCATGACGGGGTTGCCGTAGGTGCTGTTGTTCAGGGTCAGCCAGGCCTGCGTGGGAGGGTTGACGGTGGAGAAGTTCTGGCGCAGGGTGGAAATGGCGATCTGAGCCGGTGTTGTGGTCGAGGCGCCGACAACGCCCAGCCAGCCGGAGAGCTGTTCCCCCTGGGCGAAGGTGGTGTTTACGGTGGCGGTGCCATCCGGGAGCGTTAGATTGCTCGAGTTCCAATTGACGACGTTGTTGAAATCGCCGTTGCCGACAAACCAGTCGTAACTGTAATGGCTGGCGTATACGCGGCCGCCGGCGTTCGCATAGGAGATCAGATTGCTGAGCTGGCCGGAGGGCTTGGTGAACGCATTTCCCTCGCAGGGCAGCATGAGGACGTCGTAGCTGTTCAGCGAGGTCTGGTTTGCGAGGAGGGTATCGGCGGTGGTGGTCTGTGTGTCGATCCTGGCTCCGGGGTCTCCGGTGGCCTGAAAGATGTTGACCCTGCCGGAGCCGCTGGCGTCGGTGAATTCTGTGTCGGCCAGGCCGACCTTGCGGAGAACGCACTCGACGGCGTCTGCCGAACCGGTGACCACGGCGATTTTGGGGATGTCGCCCTCGCTGCTGGTCTGGGCAAAGCGGGTGCTGAACGCCGTATTGGTGCAGGCTGCCGTGTTTGGGATGGTTATCTGTCTGCGCCAATGCCCGGATTGCACCACCAAGGGAATGTTGGTGCCGGATGGCACATTGGTGAGGGTGAATGTGCCGTTTGTGGCCGTGGTGGTGCCCACCAGAGGTGAACCGGAAGGCGGCTGGCCGTTCACGGCGCAGCTGACGCCGGGGGTGAAGGCGTCGACGGTCCCGTTGGGGATGTACACGATGACGCCGGGGATGGGATCCACGCCGTTGGGGGCGTAGACCGTGCCGGAGACGCTGGTGGTGCCGCCGCCCGGGCAGCTCACCTGCTGCTGACACAGGCCGGTACAGGACTGGGCAGAGATCTGACCCATGACCAGGAGAGAAGTTGCCGCAGCGACTAAACGTGCGGTGGCTGCGAAACGGGAACGCATAGGGGAGCCCCAAAGGTTGTATTGCTTCCGTCTGGAGATGATGTCACAGCTGCGCCTCCTGTGCGGCCCATCCCTGCGTTACGTTGGGGTAAACCAAGGAGGAAAGCGCTGTTTTCGCCTTTGACCGAGTAGGTCCGAAAGGCAGCTTTTCATAACGTATGTTCGTGAACAGTCGGAAGTTTCTGGGTTCCGGGTTACAAGTGGAATCTAATCGAGACTTTTTCGTGATTCTTTTCGTCACGAGCAACAAGGAAGGCCGTTCATGTTCATCCTGTTTGCACCCCTTCGTTTGTCACGGGTTGCGCTGAGATTTTTGCGATTGGGAACGCCTGATCGAGGACGGCTTGTTTTCACGAGCTTTGTGGTCCTGGCAGCCCTGCTGCCTGCCGGCGTGGAGGCTCAGGAGGCCAGTCCGGCTCCTTCGGCCACTGCAACTTCTCCGCAGATTCCACCTGCAGTTGGGCCGGGTCAGGCGAGTTCTTCCCCACAGACCGCTCCGCCGACCGCGGCCAATACCATTCGGGTGAATGCGCGGCTGCTGGTGCTGGACATGGTTGTTGCCGATAGTCAGGGTCAGCCGGTGACCAACCTGACGCGGGATGACTTCGATGTTCAGGAGGATGGGTCGGATCAGACGGTGTTGAACTTTGTTCCACCTGGGCGGTATACGCCGCCCACGGATGAGACCATCGACTCCACCGGGGACCTGGACCGCCTGGCTCCCCGGGCGCCGGTGAACATTATTCTTCTTGACGAGTTCAATACCCGCTTTGAAGATATGGCGTTTGCCCGCTATTCGCTGAAGAAGTGGCTGGAGAAGCAGCCGGCGAAGCTGGATACACCGACCATGCTGGTGTCGGTGAGTCTGCAAAAGTTTGAGGTGCTGCGGGATTACACGCAGAACAAGGATGAGATCCTTTCGGCGCTGGATCACCATTTTGCCGCCTACCCATGGCAGGCACAGCAGTTTGCCTGGATTGCGGAGCGCTATTCGACGGCTTTTCTGACGCTTCGCCGGGTGGCGGAGGCTTCGATCGGACACCAGGGGCATAAAACGATGATCTGGATCGGACGTGGTTTGCCGAACACCGATCCGCTGCGGTTCAGTTCGATCGACCGGGACAATGTGAACAATGCGATGCAGCAGACCCTGAATGAGCTGCGGGATGCCCGGGTCACGTTGTACACGGTGGATCCTGCCGGCCTGTTGGTCAATCCCGGAGTGTATGGCGAAGGGACCCGGTTTGACCCGTTCGGCGGGCAGCCCGACTTCAAGAACCTGGCGCGTGCCACCGGTGGCCGCAATCTTTATGGGCGAAACGATGTCGACGCGGAGATCGGGACTTCGATTCGCGATGGCGCAAGCTTCTACACCCTGACCTACAGGCCGACGGACACGCAGCGGGATATCCGGCATTTTCGCAAATCAGTGTGACGATTCCCAGCCACCCTGATTTGAAGGTGATTACCCGCCAGGGGTACTTCGATTCCCGTGCGCCGGCCCGCCTTACCGCGGATAACATGGCCGGGCGCCGCTTGCAGACGGAGCTTGCCGCTGCGGAGACGAGCACCATGGTGTATGACGGCATTCCGCTCGCGCTGCGGCCGATGGATACTCCTGGGAGATATCAGCTGCACCTGGAGGGGCAGGGCTTGTACTGGACGCCCGCCACACCCACGGAGCCGCGTACCACCAAGTTGATTTTGCTGATGACGACCTTTGATAAGAAGGGCAAAGTGCTGAAGACCGAGGCGAAGTCGCTGACGATCAAGGCCACGGGCGAGGTGCCACCGACGGGACGCCTTGAGCGGGCCATCAACCTTGACTATCAGATTCCAACGGATCCGAAGGCGGTGCGCGCACGCTTTGTGGTGCGGGTCGATGCTTCGGGCAGAATGGGTACAGCGGATGTGGATCTTACCGGAGCGGGTGCGGCGACAGCTTCCACGGCAAAGCCCTAGACGCATGGAGCGCCCAGGGTGCCTTGGGTGGGAAGACGGGTCTAAAAGGAAGCTTAGCTGACAGCCGGCGTGAGCCGGCGGCGGATGATGGCCGCGCCTGCCAGGCTCCCGATGCTTAGCAAGATGAGACTGGCCGGTTCGGGAGTGATGGCTACGGCGGTGGGCAGGGCCGTAGCCGCAAGCTCCGTGCTTTGCGCGATTTGCGTCACCCCGCCCACGAACAAATCGTTGGCGCCATTCAGGTTGAACTTGGAGCCCGTGTAGCCGATTAGCGAGCTTTCAGAAAAGCTGAGACCTGCGTTGGCCGCACCGAGGAACACTTCCGCTCCGGATTGGGAATCGACTCCGCTCAGAGACTGCCCTGCGGCGTTCAGCAAGACACTTTGGACGACACCGGTGGTGGTGTTGATCGTTGCTGTTCCTGTCACGGTGTTGTAGTCGTTTGCCATGCCATAAAAGATGCTTGCGCCCTGGAGGCTAAAAGTGGCGATGGTATCGGCGTGGGCCGATGCGAGACCTGTGAACAAACAGAGGGGAATGGCAAACAAAAAGCCTGAGCGCAAGAGAAACTCCAATCAACGTCCGAAAGGGAGAAAAGGGAAACCGGACTGCAAGAACTACAACAAAAGTTTAACAGAGCGCAAGCGAACCCCGGCATGTTCCCTTCAGAACATTTGCATCGGCTTCTTTCCGGGGAACCTGGTCTCGCCATTGCAGCGGTTTTCTTTTTCGGCCGGCTTCGCTTGATCTCCCGATTGTTTGCGCCATTCGTCCTTGCCGGAGTTCTCTTCGATCTGGTGAAGCGGGCCGCATGCCGGAGCTGCGTTGCTTCTGCCAGGCCGCATCGGACTGCACGGACCCGTACGAGTTCGGAGCATCCATTGGAAAGGGAACAACATGGCAACCACACGGTTTGAAAGCACGCTGCATGCAATCCAGGGCGGCGTGAAGAGTTTCACGATCGACAAGGCTACGCAAAACATTGAGGGTTGGGAGGACTACCTGTCCAAACACGACCACGAGGGCGTGAAGAAGGTGGTGGCGGATCTGGGCAAGCTGAAGAAGCTGTTGCATGCCAAGGAGCTGGACGGCGCGAAGGTGAAGGAGCTCATCGCGAAGCTGGGCAAGGATACGGTTGCCGTGGCGAAGGATGAGAAGACGGCCACGGCGAAGCACATCCATGAGTTGGGCGAGGCCCTGAGCTCGGCAGCGAGCGGCGCCGAGGGTGAGGAACCCAAGGCCTAGAAGGCTTGCCGGCTGAGGAGTTGTTGAAGGGAAAGATGCAGGCGGAACAGCAATTTGCTGATCCGCCTGCATCTTTTGTGCGGTCTTTACGCATTTAATAACGCATGGACATCGACAAGGTAAATTATCGCTGGCTCCTCGACGATGGCGCGGCCCCGGGAGCGCCAGGCGTGGAGCCACGTTGGACCTCGAGTAAGAAGGACACGGTTTCGACGGCGTATGCGGCGTCGAGCAGGATCTGGTTTACGCTTTCGCACGGAACGCTGAACGAGATTTACTACCCGACCATTGACCGGCCGCAGACCCGGGATATGGAGCTGCTGTTTTCTGATGGGGAGACCTTTTTTCATGAGGAAAAGAGGGATTTCGAGTATGACTTTCACTATGTCGACGACGACGCGCTGGCTGTCCGGGTGGTGGCGAACGATCTGAATGGACGTTACACAGTGACCAAGGAGTTCATCTCGGACCCGCATCATCCGGTGGTCCTGATGAACGTGAAAGTTACGGGGGAGGAGGAGATTCTTTCCCGGCTGAAGTGCTATGCGCTGCTGGCACCGCACCTGGATGGGGGTGGCGCCGGCAATTCGGCCCGTTCGGTGGATGTGGCGGGTCAGCGTGCGGTGTTGGCGTGGAAGAACGAGCTGGCACTGGCTTTTGGGGCGAATGTGGGGTTTTCCCGGTCGTCCTGCGGCTTTGTCGGCATTAGTGATGGGTACCAGGATCTTTCCTGTCACCTGAAGATGCGTTGGAATTACGGGGAGGCCTTGAACGGCAATATCGCCATGATGGGCGAGATCGATGTGGCGAAGCATCGTGAGTTCACCATCGCGATTGCGCTGGGTGATGGTGGCCATGCGGCGCTGGCCGGCATGATGCAGACGCTGTCGACGCCGTTTGCACTGCACCAAAAGCGTTTTGTGGAGCAGTGGCATCGTGCGCTGAGCCCGGAGCGGCTGGCCGCGGTTTCAGGGGATGGCGGCCGCCTGGCGCGGGTTTCGCACAATATTATCCTGACCCATGAGGACAAGACGTACTCGGGAGCGTTTATCGCGTCGGCGTCGATCCCCTGGGGGTACGCGAAGGGTGATGACGATCTGGGTGGGTATCACCTGGTGTGGACGCGGGACATGATCCAGTCGGCCACGGCGCTGCTGGCGTGCGGGCGCATCGATACCGCACGGCGGGCGCTGGTGTACCTGGCTTGTACGCAGCATCCGGATGGCGGGTTTGCGCAGAACTTCTGGATTGACGGCTCGCCGTACTGGTCGGGTATCCAGCTGGATGAGGTGGCGTTTCCGATCATTCTGGCATGGCGGCTGTGGAAGATTGACGGTCTGGGTGACTTCGACATCTTTGCTTTTGTGGCGCGGGCGGCGGGATTTCTTGTGCGGTACGCGCCCGTAACGCAGCAGGAGCGATGGGAGGAGAATGCGGGCTATTCGCCTTCGACGCTGGCGGTGGTGATTTCGGCCCTGCTGTGCGCGGCTGACATTGTGCGCAGCATGGGATCGGGGGAGCTGGGCGGCTTTCTTGAGGATTATGCGGACTGGATCGAGGCGCACCTGGACGAGTGGACGACGACGACCCAGGGCGTGCTGGACCCGGAAATTCCGTACCACTATATGCGGATCCGGCCGCCGGCCGAGGGTGAGCCGTTTCACAATCCGGAGATTCCATCCGGGCAGATTCATATCGCCAACCGCGCTCCCGGGGAGGAGTTCTCGTTTGAGGCACGGGCGGTGATCGACGGGGGATTTCTGGAGCTGGTGCGCTACGGCATCCGCCGGCCCGACGATCCGTTGATTGTGAACTCGCTGAAGGTGGCGGACAAGATCCTGAAGATCAATACGCCCTATGGGCCATGCTGGCGGCGCTACAACCACGACGGCTATGGCCAGCGAAAGGACGGCGGTCCCTATATTCACTTCGGCCAGGGACGGGCCTGGCCCATCCTGGTGGGGGAGCGGGCGCATTACGAACTGGCTGCGGGGGGCGATGTGAAGCCGCTGCTGAAGGCGATGGAGAACTTTTCGTCGATTGGCGGCATGCTGCCGGAGCAGGTGTGGGATTACAAGGACATGCCGGAGGAAGGCATGTATTGTGGACGATCTGCCGGTTCGGCGCAGCCCCTGGTGTGGGCGCACGCGGAGTACCTGAAGCTGCTGCGCTCCATTGCCGATGGGCAGGTGTTTGATCGCATTTCCGTCGTCGCGGAACGGTACGGTGTGCCCACGGACCAGCGAAAGTTCAAAAGCCGCATGGAGATTTTTCGGGTGAACCGGCCCATTACGGCGATGACGCAGGGCGGGACGTTGCGGGTGACGGATTCGAGCCGGTTCCAGGTGGTTTGGACGCTGGATGACTGGGCGACGACCAACCGGACGGATTCGCGGCAGGTAGGGTCGCCGGGATCCTATGCCGACATCTGTATTGCGCCGGAGGCTGCCGGAAGTCTGCGCTTCACGCTGCACTGGCCGGCGGAGCAGCGCTGGCTGGGTCACGACTACGAGGTGACAATCCACCCGGAACCACCGGCACAAGCCCCTGCGGCTGTTCGGCCGCAGTCCTGAGTTTTGGGAGCCGGACGGCATGAATGAGCCACTGCGAGCGAGCTTCCTGGAGGTGAACGGCTGGCGCTACGAGGCGCTTGCGTCGGGTCCTGCCTCCGGGGAGCTTGCCCTGCTGCTGCACGGGTTTCCGCAGTTTGCGGACAGTTACCGCGGACTGGCGCTTGCGCTGGGACGGAGTGGGTACCACGCCGTGGCGGTCAGCCAGCGTGGCTATTCCCCCGGCGCCCGGCCGGACAAGGTTGCAGATTACGATCTGGAACACCTGATGGCGGATGTTCTGGGCTTTGCCGATGCGCTGGGGGCGAGGTCATTTCACCTGGTTGGGCATGACTGGGGTGCGGTGCTGGCGTGGTTGACAGCAGGACGTTGGCCGGAACGGGTGCGCTCGCTGACGGCGCTGGCGGTGCCGCATACGGATGCCTTTTTCGAGGCGGTGCGGTCTGATCCGGACCAGATGTGGAAGTCCAAGTACATTGCCTTCTTCAAGATGCCGGGCCATGCCGCGGAGAAGCTGTTTCTGGCAGATGGGGCCAGGGTGCTGCGCGGGGTGTACCAAGGGAAGCTGCCGGAAGCGGAGGTGGAGGAGAATGTGCGCCGGCTTTCGGAGCCCGGCGCGCTGACAGCGGCGCTGAACTGGTACCGGGCCTTGAGCCTGCATCCGCCGAAGGCCGGGCGAATACGGGTGCCTACGTTGTATGTGTGGGGTGATCGGGATATCGCGCTGGGTGAAACGGCTGCGCTGGATACGGCGCATCACGTAAAGGCGCCGTATACCTTTGAGCGCGTCGTGGGCGGATCGCACTGGCTGCTGGAAGAAGAGCCGGAGCGGGTTGAGCGACTTGTGCTCGCTCACTTGGCGGCTCATCGTTGAGCATTCAGGCGGTGGCTGCCGGACGGCGCGGCTTGCGGGTGAGCAGGATGACGAGGCCGACCAGGCCGAAGACGGTGATCATGCCGGCGATCCCCAGGACGCGCATGACGGAGACGGAGTAGCGACCGACCGTCGGGTTGTAGCTGCAGCAATAGAGGATGAGCAGATCGACGGGGTTTGCGATGTGGTGTTCGGAGGCCCCGAGCAGGGCGAGGCGGAGGTCGCGCGGCTCGTAGACGACGCCTGAAAGGTATTTGGAGAGCTTGCCGTCCGGAGTGGCGAACATGATGACGCTGGAGTGGGCGTACTGGTCGAGTTTGCCGTCGGGCCCGGGGACGAGAACGTAGTGAAAGCCGGTGGCGCCGGCGATGGCGTCGATACCCGGCTGCGCGGCGGTGAAGAAGTGCACGCTGGGGGCGGCTGCGGCCGGGATGCCGGCCTCGCGCAGGAAGTCGGCCCTGGCGAGCGCGGCATCGTGCGGTGTGTCGTGGGGATCGATGCTGAAGACGAGCACGTTGTAGTCCGCGCCGGGCTTGAGCGTGGTGTCATGCAGTCCGGTGGCGAGACCGTGCAGCACCTGTGGGCACAGCATGCCGCAGTGGAAGTAGACCAAGGCCAGGGCGGACGGTTTGCCGTTCAGAAAGGCGCTCAGGGGTGCGGTGCGGCCTGTTTCGTCGGTGTAGGCGGCGGTGAGCGGAAGCGGCTGACCGAGGCGCTGTTCAACGCCGGCATGGGCGAGATAGGCGGGAAGTTGCTGCGCGGTGGCGCCGACCGGCTTGTCCGCGGAGTAGCCCTGGGCCTGCAGCGGAGTGAGCGGTCCGGCGAGAAGGGTAGATACCGTGACGAGCAGGCCGAGGGCGTAGCGGCGAACACAAAGCGACAAGGAAACTCCCGGAAGATGCGGTTTGCGCCCGCAGCGGCGATCGCTCTTTTATGTTACGCGGTGCCCCTATGGCGTGTGTAGTCCACCCAGGCCGCGGGTGCGGCGTATGGATTGCACGAAGAGGCGGGTGCCCTTTTGTCCATGAGCCACGTCTCTCTTTTATTCGTTCAACGTCGTCCGTGCACCGTAGATGGTCCAGGCAGTTTGAGATTCTTAGGAGTATTCCTTATGGCAGAAGTGAACAACAGGCGTTCTTTCGTGCGCGATCTGGCGCTGGTGGCCGTGGCCCTGGGTGTGGGTTGGTGGGCGCATAGCCCCTCGCGGGCGGTACACGCGGCGGAGGGCAGTGAGTTTCCCTTCTTTCAGTTCAGCTCCGTGGCCGGTGAGGGTACGTTAACGCTTTACAGCCCGAACGAGCGGAGTTTGTACGTTTACAGCGGCGTGCTGACCGGGGGCGCCACCAAGAACTGCACCTATGCCATCAGGCTGGGGCGCGCCGGAGCACCGCTGGAGCGCACCAACTGTCAGATCGGCTCCTTGTTGCCGCCGCGATAAAGTCTTGCGGCGAGGAGGAGCGAGGCCGATGGACCTTTCCCTTGCAAGAGCTTTGCCCCTGCAGAGACGTAAGATGGAGGGGTGGCGAGCTCGCAGTCTTTGAAGTTGAAATTGTCTCCGGACCAGGTCGCTGCCGTGGCGCGTGCGGTGGCTGAGCCGCGACGGTTTGCCATCCTGCAGCAGATCGCGGGGCAGGGGTCGCTTGCCTGCAGCGCGTTGCACGAGCGCGATTGCATCAGTCCGGCGACCTTGTCGCACCATGTGAAGGAACTGCAAGAGGCGGGTCTGGTCCATTCGGAACGCGAAGGCCGCGGGATGCGGCTCGCGTTGCGGCGCGACGTGTGGGAGGCCTACCTCCGCGAGCTGGCTGCGCTGTAGGCTCCAGAGCTTCCAGCCCCGGCTGGCGTTGAATTTCGTGCAACCTTTGGCGTTCGCTCCTATCTATTCGATAGGCGTCGAAGTGTCGCCAGAGAATTGAAACAAGGAGAACGGTATGGGTAAGCTGACGGGCAAGGTTGCGGTGGTAACGGGAGCCTCCAAGGGCATTGGTGCGGGGATTGCGAAGGTGCTGGGGCGTGAAGGCGCGAGCGTGGTCGTGAATTATGCCTCGGATAAGGCCGGCGCGGATCGGGTTGTAGGCGTTATCACCGAAGCGGGTGGAAAGGCCGTGGCCGTCGGCGGCAGCGTAGCGAAGTCCGCTGACGTGGACGCGCTCTTTGCCGAAGCAAAGAAGCAGTTCGGCAAAGTGGATATTCTGGTGAACAACGCTGGGGTATATGGCTTTAGTCCCTTGGAGAACCTGGGCGAGGACGAGATTGTTCGCCAGTTTGGCATCAATGTGACAGGCCTTCTGCTGGCATCGAAGGCGGCTCTTCCGCTGTTCCCGACCGAAGGCGGCAGCATTATCAATATTGGCTCCATCGCGAGCGAGCAAACGCCGGTGGGTATGGTGATTTACAACGGTACCAAGGGCGCTGTGGATGCGATTACGCGCACCTTGGCCGTGGAGCTTGGGCCAAAAAAGATTCGTGTGAACGCCGTAAATCCCGGTCCTGTCAACACAGAAGGCACGGCGGGCTTTCCGCCGGAAGCCTTTGCAGCCATGCTGCAGCGCACGCCGGCAGGGCGAATGGGTGAGCCGGACGATGTTGCCGATGTGGTTGCTTTTCTGGCCTCCGAGGAGGCGCGCTGGGTAAATGGGTCGCTGCTGCAAGCCGCTGGCGGCATGCGCTAGCTGGATGGTGTTTCGCCCCTGGCGGGCTGATGTGGCCAGGGGCGAAGGCTGTCCTCAGCACCTTTGGAGGTAAGGGGGGCAATTCATGGAAATGCTGTTGTTTATGCTTCCGTCGCTGCTGGTAGCGGCGGCCTATCTGGCACCGGTGACCGGGGGGCGGGAGGAAGTGACTCGTTTGCCGGGGTTTGAGCCCGGCTTTGATTCGTTCTGCGGCTGCAAACGATAACACACGGGAGCATCGCGTGAGAAAATAGTCTCGATGATCTCCGTTTCCAATGTGACCATGCGCTACGGCGCGAAGCTGCTCTTTGAGGACGTCTCCGTGACCTTTACGGATGGACGCCGCTATGGTTTGACCGGGCCGAATGGTGCCGGCAAGTCCACGTTTATGAAGGTGCTGACCGGCGAGCTCGATGCGCAGAAGGGCACGGTCGTGCGTCCGCGCAAATTCGGCGTGCTGAAGCAGGACCAGTATGAGTTCGACGCGTATCGCGTGATCGATACGGTGATTATGGGCAACAAGCCGTTGTGGGCGGCGCTGGAAGAGCGTGAGGTGATCTACAACAAGGCCGAGATGACGGATGAAGACGGTTCCCGGCTGGGGGAGCTTGAGGGCATTGTGGGCGATGAGGACGGGTATGAGGCCGAGGCCAATGCGGCGGTGCTGCTGCAGGGTCTGGATATTCCCGACGAGGTGCACGAGCGCAAGATGAGTGAGCTGCAGGGCGGCCAGAAGGTGCGTGTGCTGCTGGCGCAGGCGCTGTTCGGCAATCCGGAGGCGCTGTTTCTTGACGAGCCCACGAACTACCTGGATCTTGAGTCGATTCACTGGCTTGAGGACTTCCTGCTGCGCTACAACGGCACCGTGATCACGATTTCGCATGATCGCCACTTCCTGAACAATATCTGCACGAATATCGCCGATATTGATTACGAGACCATCATCACGTACAACGGCGGCTATGACGATATGGTGCTGCAGAAGACGAGCATTCGGACGCGTATCGAGAGCCAGAACGAGCAGCGCGAAAAGAAGATTGCACAGTTGAATGATTTCATTGCGCGGTTTTCGGCGGGTACGCGCTCTTCGCAGGTGAACAGCCGCAAGAAGGAAGTGGAGCGGCTGGCTACGAGTGAGTTGGCGCGGTCCAATATTGCGCGTCCGTTCATTGCGTTCAAGATGGAGCGGCCTTCGGGCAAGAATGTGCTTGAGTTCGAGAAGGTGAACAAGAGCTACCCGCAGCCCGGTGGGAAAACCGAGCACGTGATCAGGAATTTCACGGCTTCTGTGACGCGCGGGGACAAGGTGATCCTGATCGGGCGCAACGGGCAGGGTAAGACGACGCTGCTGAAGGCGCTGCTAGCCAATGGGCCTGGGATTGAAGAAAAGGATGTGTCGATCGATTCGGGCACGGTGAAGTGGGGCCACGAGGTGCAGATCGGCTATTTCGCGCAGGATCACAAGGGGTCGATCCAGCTTGGCATGACCGCGAATGACTGGCTGCACCAGTATGATCCGAAGGCGAGCAAGGAAGACATTCGCGGCATTCTGGGGCAGATGTTGTTTCGCGGCGAAGAGGGCATGAAGAAAACCGATGCGCTTTCGGGCGGCGAGGCGGCGCGGCTGCTGTTCTGCAAGATCATGCTGCAGAAGCCGAATGTGCTGGTGATGGACGAGCCGACGAACCATTTGGATCTGGAGAGCATCAATGCGCTGAACCAGGCGATTCAGAAGTATGAGGGAACGGTGTTTCTGGTGACGCACGATCAGGACCTGATTGAAGAGGCCGGTACGCGCATCTGGCACTTTGAGGGTGGTCCGAGCGACTTCCACATTACCGATCACAAGGGACCGTACGAGGAGTATCAGCAGCAGTTGGCGTTGACGGCAAAGTAGCGGGCCGGAGCTCACATAGAGGGATGGGGTCAGCGCTTTTCGATGCGATAGAAGGTTAGGCCATCGGTGCTGCCATCTGTGCCGGCCGGCAGGAGTCTGTAGTGGTCGAACTCGCTGGCATGCATAACGAAGATGGCGTCGTGGCCCTTTTCCGTGTTGACTTGATTGGCATTCTGCACGGCGACGGCGTAAGCGCCTGCGGCGACGGCTGCGCGGTAGCCGCGCTTCCACAGCAGATCCAACAGGTGCCCGCTATGGGCGGCCTGCGTGGCCTGGTAATCCAGGGCCAAGCCGATGCCGGCGATCGCGGGACGCAGCGCGATGTAGCTGGTGAAGCCGTCGTCGAATTCCAGGATGCGAGTGGCTCCGAGTTGTTGCAGTTTTGCCTGGAAGGCGCTGCTGTTTTCGAGCAGGTGCACTTCGTTCACCGGGCCTGTGGCGTTGCGAAGGCTGATGAAGAGATTGAAGCTGAGAAGGGCGAGGAGGACATAGCCGGTGACGGCGGCGGTCCGCAGCGGTGGGGCCCAGCCGCGCTCCGGCCGCAGAGCGTCGAGCAGTCTTTCCAGCCAGAGGACAAGAATGAGGTTTGCGACGGCGATGGAGGTGGTGTAATACCACTGGCCCTGGTTCCAGAGGAAAACGAAGGCGAAATTGTAAGCCGCTTTGAGGAGGACACCCAAGGCCAATGCGTCGAGAAAAGTTGGACGTTGGAGGGTGCGGCGGCGGTGCCACGAGCGTGCCAGTTCGGCTGCGCAGAGGGCGGCGGGCAGAAGCATCTGGGCGAGTTTGCCCAGGACCTCCCCGAAGCTGAAGTAGCTGAAGGTTTGGAGGACGGAGGGGCCGTCGCCGGTCAGTACGGGGAGAAAGATGGCGGCCAGGCGCCTGAGATTGAGAAGGGCGGCGAAGCTGGCCTTTGCCGCGCCGCTAACCGGAAGAAAGGTTCCGACCGTTATGTGGTTGTAGGCGAGATAGAGCGCGATCGGCGTCAAAAAGGACCCGGCGGTCAGGAGCTGGAGCCTTCGCTGTCGCCGTCCCTTCCAGAGAATCCATGAGGTGGCCAGGCCTGCGAGAAAGATGTCATCCAGCCGCGACAGGACGCAAAGGCTGAGGAGAAGAGCAGTTGCAGAGGCCCAAACCGCGTTCTTTTCGAGTGGCCGGGTCATCGCGAGGCACGCTCCCCCGAACCACGCGAGTGCGGCTGCGCTTTCCATGCCGTTGGCAAAGGACCAGGTGGAAAAGCTGCCGGCGGTGAAGGGACTGACGAGAAACCAGAAGAGTCCCGGGGCCACGGCCAGCATCGCGAGCCAGGGTTGCTTGAGGAGACGTGCGGCGGTGGCGGCGAGCAGGCCGCTGCCGAGGCTGAGGAGCAGTACATCGGCGAGAAAGACGGGTACCAGCGGCTGCCGGCACTGCCGGAAATCCACGAGGTGGAGCTTCCCGAGCAGAACCAGGATCCAGGTCCACAGGGGATGAAATCCATTGGTGGGGTTCACGCCGTCGAAGCTGTAAACCCCGTTCAAGACCCTGTGACGAGCGATGTCGAGATAGTAGAAGGCGTCGCCTGCGAACAGGTAGACGGGGGCGATGAATCCGTATTTCGCCACGTAGGCCAGCAAGGGCAATGCAACGGCAAGGAAGCCGAAAAGAAAGATCCGTTGAGCGGATTTCATTGTGGCCATTATAGGGAGTGGTGCCAGCGCCCGAATCTTTGCTAGGGTGAACCAAGCATGAACCGCACCTCCCGTTTTCGCCTGCTGATGCTTGGCGCCATTGCGATTGTGGCTTTGAATACGTGGGTAGCCGTTGCCGCGTTGCGAACCATGTTTGTAGCGGAGAGCTGGCTGATGCATACGCTCGGAGTGATGACTGCGATCGAGGGTGCCAACGAGCAGATCGCCATCCTCAACAGCGCGGCGCGGGGCTACCTGCTGATTGCGAGCGAGACTTCCGAGCAGCGGTTTGAGGGGGCGAAGGAAAAGCTGGATCGCCAGATTGGCAGTATGGGGAGCCTGACGGCGGACAATGGCAGCCAGCAGCGGCGCCTGATCCTGCTGCGGAACGCGGTGGCGGACAAGATTGCGGTGATGGACCGGGCGCGCGATCTGCGCAGCCGCCGGCCTCTGTCTCAGATACCCCCGGCCATGGTGCAGCAGACGGTGGCGGACAGTCCTAACGGCAACGTCAGTGTGCGCTACCTGCTGCTGCAGATGGAAGGCGAGGAGCGGCGGTTGCTGGCAGACCGTGAGCACGCTTCGCAGGCCGCGCGCCGGCGGGCCGTCGTCAGCACGGGGCTGGCGTTTCTGCTGGATATTGTGTTGTTGATCGCGGCGTTTGAGTTGATGCGCCGATCCGCGGAGGATCGCGAACAGCTGGCCGCGCGTTCCCTCGAGGTTCGTTCGCTGAATGGGGAGCTGCAGACCCTGAACGCCGACCTGGAAGAGCGGGTGGCGCAGCGTACGCGGGAGCTGGAGGTGTCGAACCAGGAATTGCAGGCATTTTCCTATTCCGTTTCGCACGATCTGCGAGCGCCGCTGCGGACCATTGACGGATTTTCCCTGGCGCTGGAAGAGGATTTTGCGGAGGTGCTGAACGAGGAGGGCCGGGATTACATCCGGCGCGTGCGCAGCGGCGTGCAGCGGATGGGTACGCTGATTGATGCGCTTCTTCAGCTTTCACGGGTGACACGGTCCGAGATGCAGCGGGAGGAGGTTAATCTGTCGAGCCTGGTGACGCTGGTTTTTGAGGAGTTGCGGGCGAACGATTCCGAACGCCCGGTGAGGTTGACGGTGCAGCCGGGAGTCATGGCGGACGCCGATCCACGACTGATGCGGGTGGCGTTTGAGAACCTGGTGGGAAATGCCCTGAAATTTACGTCGAAGACAGCCGATGCAGGCATTACGTTTGGTGAAACTTCCAGGGAGGGTCAGACCGTATACTTTATCCGGGATAACGGTGCAGGTTTTGATATGCAGTATGTTGACCGGCTGTTTACGGCCTTTCAGCGACTTCATGGGGATCGTGATTTCAAGGGCTCCGGCATTGGGCTCGCGACGGTGTCGCGGATTGTACGCCGGCACAATGGGGAGATCTGGGCCGAGGGCGAGACGGGCAAAGGAGCGACCTTTTACTTTACGTTGACGGCCCGAAGCGAAACGCCGTATACGAACAACTCCAACCTGTGAGACAGAGATGAGCGATGGCATGATTCTGCTGGTGGAAGACGATCCGGACCACGAAGCGCTGGCGATCCGTGCCTTGAACAAGGCGAAGGTGGCCAACGAGATCAAGGTGGCTCGCGACGGGGAAGAGGCCGTGGAGTACATGAAGGGCGTGGCGGCCGGTACGGAGCGCATGCCGCAGCTGGTGCTTCTGGATTTGAAGCTGCCCAAAGTGGAGGGTCTGGACGTGTTGCGCGCGATCCGTGCGGCGGACAAGACAGCGATGCTCCCGGTAGTGGTATTGACGTCCTCGGATGAGGAGCGCGATATTGTTGCCAGCTACCGGCTGGGTGTGAACAGCTATATTCGGAAACCTGTCAATTTCGCTGACTTTGCCGAGGCCACCAAGCAGTTGGGGCTTTATTGGCTACTGCTGAACCAATGCCCGCCGACTTCTTAAGTTCCCAGAGCCGACCGATGCGGGTCCTCATGATTGAGGACTACGAAGAAGATGCGTTGTTGCTGCGGCGCCACCTGGGCCGCGCCGGCTACGTTTTGGAAGCGCAGCGCGTGGAAACGGCGGAGGAGTTGCTTGCTGCCCTGGCCGACCCGCGGCCGTGGGATCTTGTGATTGCCGATTACACGCTGCCCAGCTTTGGCGCGCGCGATGCGCTGGCGCTGATTCAGGGCAGTGGAACGGACCTGCCGTTCATTATCGTTTCGGGCACCATCGACGAGGTGTCGGCGGTGGAGGCGATGCGGGCCGGGGCACATGACTATGTGCTGAAGGGCAACCTGGAACGCCTGCTGCCGGCCATTGAGCGGGAGCTGGCGGATGCGGTGCGGCGCCGCGAGCGTTTGCAGACGGAGGCTGCCCTGCGGCTGGCGCAGCAGCGGTTTTCGGCTACGTTCAACCAGGCGGCGGTGGGTATGGCGCATACCTCGGTGGAGGGGCGCTTTGTGCTTGCAAATCAACGTCTGAGCGAGATGCTCTGTGTGACCGAGAAGCAGTTGCACGCCCTGCGGCTGGAAGATTTCCTTCTTCCGTCCGAACAGGGGCTGGATGCCGCGCTGCAGAGCGAGCTGCTGAGCGGCAAGCGCACGGGCTATCGCGTGGAACGCAGCTTATTGCGGGCGGATGGCGTGACGTTTCCGGCACAGCTGACGGTGTCGCTGCTGCGCCATGATGGCGAGACCGGTGCGCCGACCACGGCGCTGCTGTGGGTGGTGGAGGACATTTCGGCGCGCAAGGAGGCGGAGCGCGAAACGGCCGACCTGATGACGCGGCTGATCAACTCCGAACGCCTGGCGGCGGCCGGGCGCATGGCCAACACGCTGGCGCATGAGATCAACAACCCGCTTGAGGCGCTGACCAACATTTTCTACCTGCTGCAGACGCAGGAGCTTTCGACGCAGTCCCAGGAGCTGATTGCAATTGCCGCGCGGGAGCTGGACCGTGTTGGGCACATTACGCGTTCCACGCTGAGCTTTTATCGCAAGATTCCGGGCCGCACGCTGGACCTGCAGGCGCTTTTGGAGGAGGTTGTGCAGCTGTTCCACTCGAGGGCGGCGCAGCACGGCATCATGATTGAGCCCCGTTATGGCAGCGGTCTGGAGGCAGCCCATTTCGATCCATCGCTGCGCCAGGTGTTTGCGAATCTGGTGGGGAACGCGCTGGAGGCGATGGAGCAGAGCGGTGGACGCATCGTGGTGCGCGCCTGCCTGCGGGGCCCCCGACGGGATCTGGCAGTGGTGACCGTATCGGACTCGGGCCATGGGATCGACCGGGAAAATCTGCGCTCCATTTTTGAACCTTTCTTTACGACGAAGGGCGAGCGCGGCACGGGGCTGGGACTGTGGGTGACGCGGGGCATTGTCGAGGAGCAGGGTGGCAGTCTGCTGTTGCGCTCCACTACGCGGGGCCGTTGCCGCGGTACAACGATCCGCATTACGCTGCCGGTGCCGGTAGCTGGACGATTGTTGGAAGCGGCAGCCAACGCTGCGGTGACCTGAACAGGAGGTTCCCCAGACGGGTTGTTGATGGGCGCACTGTTTCCTTGCCTGACATTTCCCAGAGGACCACGCGACGCACTACAATTTTGCTCATGGCCTCCGCTGAAACACAGCCCAAGCAAAAGAATGTACTAGGTCAAGCGCTGGAGTCCTGCGGTTCCGAGCCGCTGACTGGCTTTTATCGTGATGGATGTTGCAATACCGGGCCGGATGACCGTGGTTTGCATACGGTGTGTTGCATTGTGAATGAGGCCTTTCTTACGACTTCCGCCGAGTTGGGCAATGACCTGATGACGCCGATGGCGCAGTATGGCTTTCCGGGGCTGAAGCCGGGCGATCGCTGGTGCGTGTGCGCAGCCCGCTGGCTGCAGGCGCAGCGCGCCGGCGCAGGATGCCCGGTGGTACTGGAAGCAACCCATGAGGCCACACTGAATGTGGTGCCCTTTGAAGTGTTGCTGCAGTATGCCGTGATCCCGAAGACGTTGCACTGAGCTGGAGATGTTGCACTGCGCTGTGAATCGCAGGGCAGACCGCTTTCGGTCGGTGAAGCGCACCAGTTTGTTCGCTGCGTGGCGGCTGACGCTTTCCGGAGTTGAACAGCATCACACTTCCTGTGCCGAGATTTGAGAATGCGCCGTACGGGGCCGCGCTGGCTGTTGTTAAAAGGCTCCGGGACCAGGGCTGGGAGGCTTATTTTGCGGGCGGTTGCGTCCGTGACCTGCTGCTGGGAGTAGAACCGAAAGATTTCGATGTGACCACCGTGGCCACGCCGCAGCAGGTGATGCAGATGTTCTCGCGGACAGAGGCCGTGGGAGCCCATTTCGGCGTGGTGCTGGTGATTGACGAGATCGATGGGCAGCGTGTAGCGACGGAAGTGGCCACCTTCCGTTCCGATGGAGTGTACAGCGATGGGCGGCGGCCGGATACGGTTACCTTTTCGAGCGATCCGCGGGAGGATGTTCTGCGCCGTGACTTTACGGTGAATGGTCTGCTGCTCGATGCCTTGCGGTACGAGGCGGGGGAGCCGCTTGAAGACTGCGTGCTGGATTTTGTCGGGGGCCGGCGGGACCTGGAGGCCGGGCTGCTGCGTGCCATTGGCGAGCCGGTTCAGCGGTTTACGGAGGACAAGCTTCGTACCCTGCGGGCGGTGCGCTTTGCGGCGCGGCTCGGCTTCAACGTGGAGCCGGCGACGATGGGAGCGATGCAGCGACTGGCTCCCGAGGTCTTGCAGGTTTCGCCGGAGCGGATCCGCGAAGAGTTGACGAAGATGCTGACCGAAGGCGCGGCGCACCGGGCGTTTTCACTGCTTGAGGAGAGCGGACTGCTGGATGTTGTGCTGCCGGAGGTGGCGCGGATGAAGGGCTGTGAGCAGCCGCCGGCTTACCATCCCGAAGGCGACGTGTGGGTGCATACGCTGATGCTGCTGGATCACCTGCCCGCGGGTGCAAGCCCGACGCTGGCCTGGGGCATGCTGCTGCACGATGTGGGCAAGCCGCCGACCTTTACCCCTCCCAACCCGAACAAGCCCGGCGACCGCATTCGCTTCAATGGCCATGCGGAGATCGGGGTGGCGGTGGCGCGGGCGATGCTGAACCGCCTGCGATTTTCAAATGATGACTGCGCGCAAATCCTTGAACTGGTAAAGCACCACATGCAGTTTGGGGATGTTCCCAAGATGAAGCAGTCGACGCTGAAGCGATTTCTGCGCATGCCGCGGTTTGAGGAGCACATGGCCCTGCATTATGCAGACGTGATGAGTTCGCACGGCATGCTGGGGCCCTATGAAACGGCTACGCGGGCCTTGGGGGAGATGGGGCAGGAGCAGATCCGGCCGGCGTTGCTACTGACCGGGGCTGATCTGATCGCGGCGGGGTACCGGCCCGGGCCGCGGTTCAAGGACATGCTGACCGCTGCGGAGGATGCACAACTGGAAGGTGCGGTCCTGGATCAGCCGGGAGCGCTGGAGTTGATTCGCGCGCAGTTTGGGGCTCCCGAAACAGGATGGCAGGCACAAGGATGAAGGCAGGGAGTGAGCGTCAAAAGCGGGACGCGGACGTGCTGATTGTGGGTGCGGGCATGGCAGGACTGGCGGCGGCGCGTACGCTGGCGGAACGCGGTTTGCGGGTGATTGTGGTGGAAGCGCGCGACCGGGTTGGGGGCCGGATCTACACGGAAGCCGTGGGTGAGGGCGCGTTCGTCGAGCACGGGGCGGAGTTTGTTCATGGGCGCATCCCGGCGTTGTGGTCCCTGTTGCAGGAGGCGGGTCTGGAGACCGTGGAGCGGCAGGGCACGATGCTGCGTGAACACGAGGGCGGCGGGTTTCGCGAAGAAGACCAGCGCGAAGAGGGATTTTTCTCCTCGCTGGAGCCCCTGGCTGATTTGCCGGGCGAAGACCTGAGCTTTGCTGCTTGGCTGGAGGGAAGTGACCTGCCGGGGTGGCAGCGCGATGCGCTAACGGGCTATGTGGAAGGTTTCAACGCCGCGGATGCGCGCCGGATCAGTGCGCGGTCGCTGGGAATTCAGCAGCGGGTGGAGGATGCCGCCGAGGGCGACCGCGGCTGGCATCTGCCCGCCGGCTACGCACGGCTGCCGGAGTACCTGGCGGAAAAGGTTATCGAAGCCGGAGCGGAGATTCGGCTGGGGGTTGCAGTGCATGCGTTGCGCTGGCGCGAGGGCGAGGTGGTGCTCAGCATGCGAGGCGGGGACCTGCGTGCGCCGCGTTGTGTGATCACGCTGCCGCTGGGAGTGTTGCATGCGGCGAATTCCAGCGAGCCCGGGAGCGTTCGGATTGAACCGGAACCGCGGCCGCTGTTTGAAGCGAGGCGGCTGGCAATGGGCCACGTGGTTCGCTTTACCCTTGTGTTCCGCGAGCGCTGGTGGGCTGCGCTCGCCCCTACCGCTGCGCTGAGCGCCGAGGCGCTGCAGACGGCGAGCTTCCTTTTCACCCCGGAGCGAATGCCGCCGGTCTGGTGGACGCGCCGCCCTGAACCGGAGCGGCAGGCGACCCTGGTGGGGTGGATTGGGGGACCGCGTGCCGAGGAGCTGCGGGGCAAGACCGCGGAGGAGCTCGGGGAGCTTGCGTGCAGAGACCTGGCCGAGGCCTTTGGCATCCGGAAGGACGTGGTGCGCGAGGCGCTTAGGGGAACGTATACCTACGACTGGAGCGCCGATCCGTACGCAGGGGGTTCTTACAGCTACGTGCCGGCACACGCGCTGGATGCGACCGAGGCCATGACCGTTCCCGTGATGGACACACTGTTTTTTGCCGGAGAGCACACGGAGACCGACGGGTACTGGGGTACCGTGCACGCAGCTCTTCGTAGTGGGCTGCGGGCCGCGGAGCAGATTGGCGGGAAGCAGTAAAAAGCCCATCGGCGAGGAAGCCGGTGGGCCTTTCCGTGCAGTGACGCTATGCGATCTTCAACGGCTGACCGAGGCGGTCCTGCCAGGGATCGATAACGATTTTTGTGACCTGATCCTGCTTTTTGGCCCATATGTTGTACATGTCAGCAGCTTCCTCGATACCGCAACGGTGCGAGATCATGAAGCTGGGATCGATCTCCTTGTTCTCGATGCGCTTGAGCAGGGGAGCGAGGTACTTGTGCATATGGGTCTGCCCCATGGCCATGTGGATGGCTTTGCCGAAGGCAGCGCCAAAGTTGACCTTGTCGAGCACGCCGCCGTAGACACCGGGGATGGACAGGGTGCCCCCCTTGCGGATGGCCTGGAAGGCTTGCCGTAGGACGAAGGGTCTGTCGGTTTCGAGCCTTAGCATCTGGTCGACTTTGTCGTAAAGGCCGACGGCTGTGTTGGAGTGAGCCTCCATGCCGACCGCATCGATGCAGACGTCCGGACCCATGCCGCCGGTGAAGTCGCGCAGTGCTTCGACGACCACGATATCGTCGTCGATGTAATCGATGGTGGTGGCGCCGCAGTATTCGCGCGCCAGACGGAGGCGCTCCGGAAAGCGATCAATGGCAATTACGCGGTCCGCGCCCAGCATGTAGGCGCTGGCGATGGCGAAAAGGCCGACCGGACCACAGCCCCAGACTGCGACCGTATCGCCGGGCTTGATGTTGCCGTTTTCCGCACCCATGTAGCCGGTGGGGAAGATGTCGGAGAGGAAGAGGACCTTTTCGTCGGGCAGGTCGGATTCGATCTTGATGGGACCAACGTCGGCATGCGGCACGCGGACGTACTGGGCCTGGCCGCCGGCATAGCCACCATAGATGTGGGAGTAGCCAAAGAGCGCGGAGCCGGAGTAGCCGTACATGGTTTCAGCTACCTGCGCGTTGGGGTTGGTGTTGTCGCACAGGCTCCATAGGTCAGTTTTGCAGTAGAAGCAGTTGCCGCAGGCGATGGTGAAGGGGACGACGACGCGGTCGCCGCGTTTCAGGTTTTTCACCTCGGGGCCGACCTCTTCCACGATGCCCATGAATTCATGGCCGAGGATATCGCCCGACTCCATCGTAGGGATGTAGCCGTCATAGAGATGCAGATCCGACCCGCAGATGGCCGTGCGGGTGACGCGGAGAATGGCATCGTGCGGGTTGATAATTTTCGGATCCGGAACCGTGAGGGTTTCGATTTTGCGCGTACCCATCCAACAGACAGCTTTCATTTTGTTTCTCCAGTAGCGATCGAGCCGGGGTGAGCGGCGAAAGCGGTTGATTCGGAAAAAGAGGTTAGACGACCTCCGTGGTCGCGGCTACGGCGTGTGGCAGGTTGCTGGTGCCGGGAGGCGTAGGGTTGTTTTCGCCATAAAGCCGAGCCTTGATGGATCCACTGAAACCGCGCGGCCCGTGCGAGTTGGCCACTACGGTGGGGATCTCCCCAGACTCCGCCAGTTCCTTGAAGTGGCGCAGATCCTCGATAACGATCTGCCGTGGTGTGCGCTTTGAAAGTGCGGCGGCGGCGATGCTGAGGCGGCCACCTGGAACCAGCTGGTTTTCCTGGAGAGTAACGACGGTGCCGCGTCCGCCCGGAGCCTCCTCAAAACGAACTTCCCCGTTTTCTTCAAATTTGGTGTCGACGGAGCGCCACGCTATCTTTTCACCGGGAAGGTCCTCATACACCTCTGTGTCATAGGACAGACGCGGGCTTTTGGGGTCCTCGGGATTGCCGAAGGTCCAGGTGCTGCGAGTCTCGGATTTTGGCTCGACGGAGATCACATACTCCTGAAACTGGGGTGCATTCGACACATCACGCCATAGTTTGTACAGGTGCTGACGCGAGGCGTTGATGGTCTGTTGCGTGTGGGCCCGCATGACGCCGTCGTCGACGTCCTGCGGCAGGGGGGTGAAGTGTCCTCCCTTGCCCGCACCGGCGGGAAAAACGGGCAGGTTCTTTGTATCCAGAATCTCGGGCATAAAGCAGTCCTCCAGAGCTCGTTCAGTGCACGCAGGCATTGCGTGTGTCTTAAGGGTCGGATGACGGTGTGCATGCGGGTGATGCCCGGCGAATGCGTGTCCGTTGCCAGAGGCTTCGCTGCATGAAACGCTCTTGTGCGAGATCACTTGAATGGAAGCTTACGCGCAGGAGGAGGCAGGTGGAGCGCGGGGGCAGTGGGGGTGGGGAGTGGGGAGGCCGATTTTCTGATCCGGTCCGGATGAGCCCGTAAACCGGGTGGGCGCCTGGTACTGTGTGCCTGCACCTGCCAGGTTCTGGTAGAGGGAGCTAGAGCTGGTGACGTGCGGCGAGCATGGCTTCGATGGCCGGGTTGACCTGGTTGGAGGCAAACTCGGCGGCGACGCGGATGCCGTTCATGATGGCGCGCTCGTTTGAGGAGCCGTGGCCCACAATGCAGACACCGCGGACGCCAAGCAGCGGGGCGCCGCCATATTCGCTGTAATCGAAACGCTTGCGGAACATGCTGAAGGCTTTGCGGCTCAGCAGGGCGCCGACCTGGGCGGTGACCGTGGACTTGAGACTTTCCCGCAGGGTCGAACTTACGAGCTTGACGAGACCTTCACTGGTTTTCAGGGCGACGTTGCCGACGAAACCGTCGGTGACGATGACGTCCGCGCGGCCGTTGTACAAATCGCGGCCTTCGACGTTGCCGATGAAGTTGAGTCCGAGGTCGCGCAGAAGCGGCAAAACCTCATGAATGAGGGCGTTGCCCTTGGAATCTTCTTCGCCGATGGACAGCAGGCCTACGCGCGGCCTGTCAACGCGAAGTACGTTTTGCGCATACATGTGGCCCATGATGGCGAATTGCAGCAGGTTTTCGGCGCTGCAGTCCACGTTGGCACCGACGTCCAGAAACACGCAGGGTGAACCGCTGCTGGTGGGCAGAACCGTGGTCAGGGCCGGCCGGTCTACACCGGCCAGAGAGCCGAGCACCATCTTGGCCGTCGCCATGGCGGCTCCGGTATTACCGGCAGTGACAAAGCCTGCACCGCGGCCTTCACGGACGGCCTTGAGGCCGACGCGCATGGAGGAGTCGCGTTTGGAGCGCACCGCCAGGGCTGCCTTGTCCTCCATGCTGATCCACTCAGAGGCCTGCTGGATAAAGATCGGGAGCTTCGGTGCTTTGGGCGGCTTGCTTCCTGGCAGGTGCAGAGATTCCTTGCCGCGGGCGGCCTTGAGGCACTCGCGGAGGCGTGGGCGAAGGGTTTCTTCGGGGCCGACAAGGTGCACCCGGACGTCGAGCGTGCTGCAGGCCAGGATGGCGCCACGAATCTCCGGGTCGGGTGCCTTGTCCGATCCCATGGCATCGAGAAAAATATCGATTGGCATCAGGCTTGCAGGCGAGACCGGAGAAGAGAACGACGGGACACGCGATACCGTGTACGGAGCCAAGGTAAGAGCAACCTACCCTGGCTCTGCGAGAAGTGGATCGGAGATCTCAGGAGCGGCAACGGAATGACTAGGCTGCGTCCTTTGCAGCGAGCACGGCGCGGCCTTTGTATTCACCGCACTTTTTGCAGGCGCAATGGGAGAGCTTGCGCTCGCCACAGTTGGGGCAGAGGGATGTGCCGGTGGGGGTCAGGAAATCGTGGGAGCGACGCTTGGCGGTGCGCTGTTTGCTATGGCGCCGTTTTGGATTCGGCATGGTGAACCTCTCAGAAACTCAGAATTTCGTTCGCAGGATACGGAACCCACGAATACGACGGTGAAGCAAACTGTTGCGAGGCTTAGGCCTTGCCTGTGTTGAAGGCTGCCAATGCTCCCCAGCGGGGGTCACTGACTTCTTCAGCACAGCTGCATTGCTCCACATTGCGGTCAACACCGCAAAGGGGACAAAGGCCCTTGCACTCCTCCTGGCAGAGAACTCGTCCGGGCAGGGTGAGAAGCACCTGCTCACGCACGACATCTTCCAGCGGGAGGCCGCTTTTTTCATAATACCCGATTTCTGTCTCGTCCTCCGTGATGGCGTGCTCGCCACCCTCGGCATCGACATCCTCCGGACGGAAGATGAGGTCGAAGTGGGCTTTCAGCGGTGTGGAGACGGGAGCAAGGCAGCGTGCACAGAGCAGCTCGAAGTTACCGCTCAGGCGTGCGCGCACGCGAATATCCTCGACCGTCTCCTTGTGACCGCGATGCTCTACCAGCAACTCGGCCTGACCTTCCACCGTAAGGGGACCCATTTGGCGGATGTCGGGTGCATACTCGACTGCCCCCTCCGGCAGCTGAAGATCGAGAGGAAGAGGATCGTCGACGAGCAGGGCCGGTTTGATGACCATGACCCTTATTTTCTCATGCCGGGATAGAGAAAATCCTGCTACCGCATGCCCTGGAGAACCTGCCCGGGGCGCTTTGTTGGTGAAAGGGAAAGCCCTATAGAGGCTTTGCAAACAGGCGAATACCGGCGAGCCCCGCGGCGCCGGCCTGGAGGCAGGAAGCCGTGTTGCCGGCCGTGATACCCCCCAGGGCGAGGATGGGCGTGGAACCGGCAGCAATACAGGCTTCGCGGAGGGCTTGCAGGCCCAATCCGGTGGTCACCTGGACCCCGCCTACCCGCTTTTCAAAGACCGGGCCGAAGAGGATCAGGTCCGCTCCGGCGGCGCCGGCGGCGAGGACCTCCTCCGGTGTGTGGCAACTTACGCTGATCAGGGCCGGGGCACCCGGTGCGGGAAAAAGCCTGCGCACCTGCGCCGGCGTGAGTTCGCCCTCCTTGGCCGTGAGGTGAAAGCCGTCCGCTCCCGCTGCGAGGGCAATGTCGGGCCGCCCATTCAGGAGCAGCCGGGGCCGTTGGGCGCCAGGAGGTGCGGCGGAGCGCAAGGTGTTCATGGCGTCCTCTGCCAAAGCAAGAAGCTCACCCGCTTCCATCCACTTTTCCCGCAGTTGCACGACATCGACCCCATCAACAGCCCATTGCCGCAGCTGGGCACGAAGCCGCATCCGCCGGAAGGGGGGTGCGTCAGATAGGTAGGCGGACAGATCTGAAACGGCGTAGTGCAGGGCGCGCCGATCAGGTACCACCATCCTGTGAGCCTCCGCTTCCCACACCGTAGCATCTGCCGCGAGCCCAATTGGGGGCTATGATAGGGAGCGGCAACACGATAAGACGCCTGCGACCCACTGCGCGGATCACAACCGGTCCGTCTTCGGACCGAGGAGAGAATCAACCAAACTTCTATGGCAACTGTGTACGATCTGATCGTTATCGGATCCGGCCCCGCTGGGCAGCGTGCCGCGATTTACGGCGCAAAGCACGGCAAACGTGTCGCATTGATAGAAATGCGCGAGGTAGTGGGCGGAGCCTGCATCAATACGGGCACCATCCCCTCCAAGACGATGCGTGAGGCGGTGCTGCATCTTTCGGGCTATAACTATAAGTCCATTTACGGCATGAACTACCGGGTGAAAGAACGCATCACCATGGCGGATCTTGCCT
>CAXTZL010000005.1:0-36249 GCA_964248555.1 uncultured Bryocella sp. | reverse complement strand
TGATGGGTGCGAGCAATCCGCATCCGCATGGGCAGATCTGGGCGACGGAACACATTCCGAACGAGCCCGCGGTGGAGGGGGAAGCCCAACTGGCATACCTGGCCGAGCACGGGCAGCCGCTCCTGGGCGCTTACCTGAAGATGGAGCTGGCAGCAGGCGAGCGCGTGGTGGCGGAGAACGAGACCTGGGTGGCCCTGGTGCCGTTCTGGGCGGTGTGGCCGTTTGAGCTGCTGCTGCTGCCGCGGCGGGCGGCGGCGCGGATGAACGATCTGCACCCGGTGGAGCGCGATGGACTGGCTGCCATGCTGCAGGCCGTGACGGCGGGGTACAACCGCGTATTCGATACGCCGTTTCCGTATTCCATGGGATTCCATGCGGCGCCCTGCGATGGGAGAGCGCATCCGGAGTGGCATCTGCATGCGCACTTTTTTCCACCGCTGCTGCGCTCCGCGACGGTGCGTAAATTCATGGTGGGATTTGAGCTACTGGGATCACCGCAGCGGGACATTACGCCGGAGATGGCGGCCGCGACGCTGCGGGCGAAGATCGGTTTGTAACCAGACCCACAGTGGCTGCGAGGAAAAGCGCAAAGTTCCTTTGAAAACGATAAGAAGAGAAAAGCCCCGCAGCGTGCGGGGCTTCTTTTCACGATTGCTGCGAAGAGCTAGGCGGCTACGGCCTTCTTGGACGCGGCCTTTTCCTTTACCGGGGCAATGGTGTCCTTGGCGGCCTTGGCGATGCGGAACTTGACGACGGTTTTGGCCTTGATCTTGATGGCCTCGCCGGTCTGGGGGTTGCGGCCGATGCGCGCCTTGCGCTCCGCCTTAACCAGTTTGCCGATGCCGGGAATGGTGAACTCGCCGTTTTTCTTGGTTTCCTTGACGGCGGTCTCGGCCATCATGGCGAAAAATGCCGCGCTTTGCTTATTGGTCAGCTCGAGCTTTTCTGCCATGAAGCGGATCAGCTGCGTTTTTGTCATACCTTTTGCCATGGTATTTGTGTGCTCCTTTGCACGCGTTAGGGAGGTGAATTCTGGGGGTGCTCCGCCGCAGGCATTGACGGGCGCCGAAGGCGAAATGCCAATGTTTATGCGGGTGCGGTGAACCGTGCCGAGTTCACCTTCAGCTTTTCCGCAGCCCTTGTCAACACAGAATGTGCAAATTTCGGGCGATTCTGCATCATTTTCGCCACTGGAGGTGCTTTCCTTGGTGCTTTCTTGAGGAAAACGAGGCCTTTATGGGGAGAGAGGAAACCGGAAACACCGCCGCCCCGGTCAGCGAAGCGATCAGGATGATGGTGGTTGTACAGCGCACGGCGAAAGGCACACGACGGGCAGAGAAGGCACACGAACTCCTGGAGAGGGCACGTGAAGCCGGTGTGAAAGGTATTTTCGAGGAGATGCGAAGGCGCCGCAAAAAGACGCAAGGGGGTTGAGCTGTGTGTTGGCTTGCCGGTGTGTTGGCTTTGCCGGTATGCTCCTGCGACGCCGGGAGGTTACTCCTGCGGGCGCCCGCCCCGCAGGGTGCGCCGGATGTACTGGAAGGCCAGAAAGCCGGCTGCCGCGGTGAAGACGACCAAGCCTACGGGCAGGCCTATGCGCTTGTAGGTGATGGCGAAATCAACGTTACCATGGCCTGCGGCGGTGTAGAACAGCAGCGTGACGATGGAGACGAAGGTGACGAGAAAGAAGGCAATAAAGCCCGTTGCGATCGCGATGACGATGGACTGAAACCAGCCCAGGTCGCCGAACGGAATGCCCAACAGGGTTCCTTCGCGGCGGGCGCGATCGATGTGATGTGGTGAGTCCATCTCCAGTAGAATAGCCTGATGGCCGAGAGTCCGAACACAGGAGTGACAGGGAGCGCAGGCGAAATGCTGGTGCAGGCGACCGATGGCCTGGTACGGGCTTCGCAGGTGGCGCGTGAGGCCGAACTACGCCGCTCTGTCAATGGCGTTCACTTTGCCACCTTCGGCGAGACGGGCGTACCGGGACCGGACCTGGATCGCATGCTGGAAGCGGTGCCGGGTGCAGTTGCGAGTGCGCTGGATGGCAATACCTACTTCTTTGTGCCGCTGGCGCTGCGCGAGCCGGACGGCCTGGATCTGCCCCAGCGGCGGGGCAAGACAGAGTCGGGCGAACAGGCCATGGTAGCGCCGGCGTGGACCGAGGACCTAGGTGAAGCGGCGATCTGCCACCGCAATGTAGAGCTCGATAAGGAGCTTGGCAGCGGGCACCGCGGGGTATTTATCTCGACGCGGCTGATGGGCGACCGGTTTGCGCTCAGTTTTGAGTTTTTCATCAACGTTGCGCATGCTTTTATCGACAAGGCCGGGGTGCCGGAGGCGTTTGGGAAGCTGGTTTGGGAACAAGCGCTGAGCGGAGCCCGCGGCGAGACCAGTCTGGATGCCTGGGAGGCCCGTCACTTAGCTCTGGGTAAGCCCATCAGCGCGGAACCGGAGCCGGCGATTGCGTCAACGGGAGTGGGCGGCCGGCGGTCTCGGCTGTTTGGGTCAGGTTCGGCGCTGAGCAATCGATCCTTCGGTGCAGTGGGCGCGAAGGGGCCGCAGCCGGTGATACTGAGCGCGTCAGCGCAGCAGGCTATTGATGAGAAGGAGCGCCAGGTTTTTGCCGAGAGCGCGTTTTCTGACGCCCTGGCGATTTACCTGTTGTCTCTGGTTCTGGATCTGGATTACAGCGAACTTCGGGAGCGGGATTATCCGCTGTTGGCGCCCGGGCCCTTGGCGGAACGGCTGCGCCTGGTGGCGGAGTTGTACCCCGCGAACGCCGGCTATGAGTTCGCCGTGCGGTATCGTCGCCGGGCCTAGACATCAGTCGGCTAACGAACCGCCGCGAGCGCGGCGCGGAACATGCGTTCGAAGTCGGCACTGTTTTCCTTATGCTTTGCCGCTGATTCCACGGCTTTCTGCGCTGCGGGACGGCCGTAACCGAGGTTGACGAGGGCGCTGAGCACGTCGTCCGCGACCGCCCCCAACGATGGCTTTGCGGGTTCTGGCGTGAAGGAGAAGCCGGCGAGGTCATCGAGCTTGTCTTTGAGTTCGAGGACGACGCGCTCGGCGGTTTTTTTGCCGATGCCCGGGACCTTGGTCAGCGTGGCGTGGTCGCCACCGCGGATGGCGCCCACGAGCCGTTCCGGGCTGATGCCGCTCAGTACCGTGATCGCCAGTTTGGGGCCGATGCCGGAGATGGTGAGCAGTTTTTCAAACAGACGTTTTTCTGTCGGTTCCTTGAAGCCGAAGAGCAGAATGGCGTCTTCCCGGACGTGAGTATGGACGTGCAGCGCCGCCACGCCGCCTGCCTCGGCCAGCTCGGTGTAGGTGGAGACGGAGATGGTCAGCTCGTAGCCGACACCGCCACATTCGAGGATGACGGAAGCGGGCGTTTTTGCCAGGATCTGGCCGCGTAGATGCGCAATCACCCCCCGATTGTAGGCGACACCGAACGGCTTTTCGATTGGGAAGCCGTGGGGGATGGAAGACGCTGTCAGGGGACGAGGACAATTTTGCCGATGCCGCCCTTCTCGGCCCGGGCCTGACCGGAACCCGCTTCGGAAAGCGGCAGCACCTGCTCCACGGGGAGCTTCAGCTTGCCATCGCGGACCGCCTGCCCGTAGTGGACGATCGTTTGCGGGTTGGGCTGGGCCATCATGGGCTTGATGCGCGCCAGCGGGTGGAGCGAGGCTCCCTGCGGGGGTCCGAGCAGCGTGCCATACGCGCCGCCGGGCTTTACCTTGGCCAGCAGGACGGGCCCCAGCTTGCCTCCTACGGTATCGGCGACCCCGTCGACGAAGCCGAGGCTGGCGAGTTCATGCGCATCGTCCAGATCGATGGCCGCCAGCGCACCCAGGTCCAGGGCTTCTTCTTTTTGCTTTTTGCGAACACCGGCGATTACGCGGGCCCCGATTTCACGGGCGGCGAAGAGTGCGCAGCGTCCGACGCTGCCCGTGGCGCCGGTCAGCAAAACCGTCTCTCCTGATTTGACTTCCGTAGCCTCCCGGATCAGCTGATCGCCGGTGAGTGCGACCAGCGGCACGGCCCCGGCGAGCGTGATCTCCAAACCTTCGGGTAGATGCGCCAGTTCGGAGGCTTTCACGATGCAGAGCTCGGCATAGGTCTGGTGTGCGAGAGCGAAGACACGTTCACCCTCGTGAAAGCCTTCAACACCGTCTCCGAGCGATTCCACGACGCCGGCGACATCGCGGCCAAGGATACCTGGGAAGGCTACTGGAAGGCGCTCCTTTGCCTCGCCGGAGCGCATTTTCCAGTCCACCGGGTTGATGCTAACGGCCAGTACACGGACGCGCACCTCGCCTGGACCTGGCTGGGGGTCTTTGAAATCTTCGTAATGCAGCTTGGACGGCCCACCGTACTCGTGCAACACCACTGCCTTCATCGCAACCTCGCTTTCCGGAAAGTTGGATGCCGCGTTGTGGGCGGTGCGTGAGCCAGGGAGCACGCAGACTCCGGAATGACCGACTTGGCTCAGAAAGAGGCGGAGCGGGTCCGCCGCAAGACGTACAGAATTGCGCGGCACAATACGAATTTTTACTGACCGGGGTACCACTTCCGTGTTACCAATGGACGAATTCCCTGATCCGAAACGCTATAAAAGGAGTCTTGATGACCCGCTTTTTTTCATCGTCCGTGCTGCGCTCGGCCGCTTTCGCTCTGGGCGTTGCCGGTACGGCCTGCGCTCAGCACCACACGAGCTTTCTTACTGGAACCATTGATGAAAGCCATACGGTGACGATTGCCGGCAATGTACGGCCGGAGGCGACCGCGGCAAATGACCGCGGGCCTCGCACGGCCTCGGCACCGTTGAACGGGCTGCAGCTGGTGCTGCACCGTTCGCCGGAAAACGAAACAGCCTTTGAGCAATACCTGGCCGGATTGAATGATCCGAAGTCCTCCAATTTTCACAAATTTCTGAGCAACGCCGAGATCGGCTCGACCTTTGGCCCCAGCGCCAACGACCTGAACCGTGTAAGCCAATGGCTGACGGACAAGGGTTTCGTGGTGCATCCAGCCTCCCCGGACGGCTCGGTAATTGAGTTTGACGGCGACGTGCGGAGCGTGGAACGGGCGTTCAAAACGTCCATCCATAATCTAAGCGTGAACGGCGAGGAGCACTTCGCCAACATGACGGACCCGGAGCTGCCGGAAGGGCTGACGCCGGTGGTTTCGGGCGTCGCATCGTTGAACAACTTTATGCCGCATGTGCAGTCGCGGCGCAAGACAGAAGCTTCGGCGGTTTCGCAGGGTAACGCCGGCGGTGGGTACAACTACCTGGCCGCAGCCGATATCGCCACGATTTACAACTTTAACCCGCTTTTTGCGCAAGGCATCACGGGCAAGGGTGTGTCGATTGTGCTGATCGAGGATACGGACCAGTACAGCCTGGCGGACTGGCAGGTTTTCCGAAAGATTTTTGGCCTCAGCCGCACGTACCCCTATGCCACGCTGGTGAACAGCAATCCCACGGGAACCAACACCTGCACGGATCCGGGCGTGGTGACGGGCGATGATGTGGAAGCCTCCATTGACGTGGACTGGGCTACTGCGGCGGCTCCCAATGCCACCCTGATCAATGCGGCGTGCAAGAATGGCACGCAGTTTGGCGGCTTTCTGGCCCTGGCCAACCTGCTGCAAGCAAATACACCGCCGAAGGTGGTGAGCATCAGCTACGGCGAGGCGGAAACCCAGCTTGGCGCTACGACCAATGCCTACATCACGAACCTGTATGCCACCGCGGCGGCGGAAGGCGTTTCAGTGTTTGTGAGTTCCGGCGATGAAGGCGCGGCGAGCGTGGACGCGGGGCGGACCAATGCGACGCGCGGCATCGCGGTCAGCGGCTTTACCTCCACGCCTTATAACATTTCCGTGGGCGGAACGGACTTCGGCAATATCCCTCTGCACTCGGCGGGAACCTACTTCAGTGCGAACAACGGAACCAATTTCCGGACAGCGCTTTCTTACATCCCGGAGATCCCCTGGGACGGCTCCTGCGCCAGCATTCTGGAGGCTTCCTACAACGGCAAGCCCACAACGGGTGCGGGCAGCTATTGCAACTCCCTGGTTTCCACCAGCAGTCACATTACGACGGCAGCCGGCAGCGGCGGCCCGAGCGGATGCGCGACCGGCACCTATGCCACCGGTCAGCGGTATGTGGTGGGCGGGACGTGCAAGGGCTATGCCAAGCCCTCATGGCAGAGCCTGGTGGGTGTTCCGAACGACGGCGTTCGCGACATTCCCGATGTTTCCCTGTTTGCTTCCAACGGCATCTGGAGCACCTATTACGCGGTGTGCAACAGCAACCCGAAGGATGGGGATACTCCCTGCTCCGGCGATCCTTCCACCTGGCCCGGTTACGGCGGCACGTCGATCTCCAGCCCTATCTGGGCGGGCATCCAGGCGCTGGTAAATCAGTCCACGGGGGCGATCTGGGGTAATTCGAACCCAGTGCTCTATGCGCTGGCCAACACGGCGTATGGCAGCACGGGGAACGCGAGCTGCAACTCCTCGCTGGGCAGCGGTGTGGCGTCCAACTGCGTTTTTTATGACGTGACGCAGGGTGACAATGCGGTGAACTGCACGGCTTCGGCCAGCACAACCTCGCTCGGCATCTGGAACTGCTATCTCAACGGCGGTACCTATGGCGTGCTTTCGACCAGCAACACCAGCCTGCAGCCGGCGTACTCTTCCACGACCGGTTATGACTTCGCCACCGGCATTGGAACGACCAATGTCACCAACCTGATCAACGCCTGGTTGAGCTATTCCAGGCCGCTGTAATGCGGCCCCTGCCCTGCCAAACTGAAAACCAAAGGAAACCCTTTATGCGTAAAGCCATTGCACTTTTCACCTTACCCTTGTTTGCCCTGTGTGCGGCGACGGCCGCCAAGGCAGATAGCTGCATGACCAATGCCGCGAACCTGGTCACGAATTGCGGTTTCGAGACCGGGGACTTCACCGGCTATACGGGTAGCGCCACCATCGGCAATCCCAACTACATGGGTGTCGACATGATGGATCCCTACCAAGGCAACTACGAAGCCTACCTGGGAAACCCCGGAAGCACGGTTACGCTTTCGCAGGCACTGGCAACCGTAGCAGGGCAGATGTATACAGTTCAGTTCGCACTGGACAATATGGGGAGCGCCGGCATGGGCTACCTCAATAGCTTTGAAGCCGATTTCGGGAGCGAGGTCCTGTTTTCGGAGACGAACGCGGCCGCCAGTGCCTACCAGCTCCTCACGTTTACGGGATTGGCAACCGGGAGCAGCACCACGCTTTCCTTTATCTCAGAAAACGATGCGTTCGATTTCGATCTGGATGACATCAGCGTCGTTCCGAATGCAACGACGAGCGTGACGCCGGAACCCGGCAGCCTGCTGCTGATGGGCACGGGGCTGCTCGGGGTGATGGGCCTTGCCCACCGCCGGCTGCGGATCTGAAGCGTTTACCCATTTCATCGAACCAGAAGCCGCCCTCTTCGGAGGGCGGCTCTTTGTTGCCCTAGTTCCGTGATGGGTGAAGGAGAGAAGCGGTGCGCCGGAAGGACGCACCGCCTGAACGTGCCGCGCGGCTTGCGGGCTAGAAGGTGATTTTGGCGGCTACCTGCAGCTGCCGTGAGGAGCCGCTGTCGCCGGTGGGAAAGCGTGTGGAGGTGATAGTGCCGAAGCTGGCCGAACCCACCGCAGCGGAGGTGCCGGGATTGCCGAAGTTGGCATGGTTGGCTACGTCGAAGGCATCGAAACGTAGCTGCAGGTTGGCGTTTTCGTAGATCTTCGTGTTCTTTTCAAGCGACACGTCGACGTCTGCAAAGCCGGGGCCGATCAGGGCATTGCGGCCCAGGGTACCGAAGCCGTTTGTCGGCACCTGGAAGGTGCAGCCGGCGGTGGTTGCAGCCTGTGTGCACACGGAGTTGGTGAACCACTGCACGGTAGTGGCGCTGGTCTTGGCCTTCACATAGGCCACCGGTGCCAGCAGGTTGGGATGCGTGACGCCGGAGAGACCACTGAAGGTGGTGACGGTGTCGGTGACGTTGAGCGGGTTGCCGGTCTGCCATTGCGCGATGCCGGTGAGGCGGAAGCCTTCGACGAGGCGGTTGCCCTTGAACGGCAGGTTATAGACCACGTTGGTGGCGACGCGATGGCGCGTGTCGAAGTCCGACGGACCGTAGTTCAGGCGCGGCCGCGTCTGATCCTGCAGGTAGGTCGTACCGAGCGAGCCCAGATCGAGCGACTTGGACAGGTTGTAGTTGAAGTTGAACTCGAGCGAGTTGCGGAAGT
The DNA here is from genome assembly GCA_964248555.1 of uncultured Bryocella sp. Lineage (GTDB taxonomy): Bacteria > Acidobacteriota > Terriglobia > Terriglobales > Acidobacteriaceae > Granulicella. Next base: position 27,940 of record CAXTZL010000005.1, on the reverse strand, counting down.
TCTTCTGCGCGGTAAACCAGAGGGCGTTGTAGTTGGACTGACCCGCGAAATTATATTGCGGCAGGTTGGCGTTGGCCAGGCTGGAGCCGGGATCGATGGGGCTGCCGGCGGAAAGAGCCTGGATCGGCCGGGTCGTAGCGAAACCCGGCTCGTTCAGGTTCACAAGCTGACGCAGGTGCCGCCCGACCGAGCCGTAGTAGCCGATCGAGAAGGTGATGTCATCGAAGCTCTGCTGCTGGATGTTGAAGTTGAAGTCCTGCGTGTAGGCATTGCGGTAGTTGGGCGCGACCGCTGAAATAGCCAAGCCAGCTAGGGCGGCGGATTTGAAGAGGTTCGCCACCGGGATGGGCGCCGTGGAATTTGAGTAGTTCACCTTGCTGGTGAATGGGGCATTGGTGGCGAGGCCGGTCACGAGATTGGTCTCCGGCTGGTCAGCCATCAGGCCATACGCGGCGCGCACCACGGTCTTGCTTTTGCCCCCGACGTTGTAGCTGAAGCCCACACGCGGCTCGTAGTTGTTGTTCTGCGTGTAGGGGCTGCGGCCCTGGCCATTCGTGCCCACCTGAATGAGTTCGTTCAGACCGGGGATGAAGTTTACCAGCTTGTTGTTGCCGGCGGAGGGCGAGCCATTCCACTCATAGCGGAAGCCGAGTTCGAGCAGCAGCGCGGGGGAGACATGGAAGTCATCCTGCACAAAGCCGTTCACCGCATTCACGTAAATGCGGCTGGTTTGCAGCAAGGGGGTGATGCTGTAGGCGTTGGCCAGGCCGGCCTGAAAGTTGGCGAGGTTGTTGAAGGTGAGCGTGCCGGTGTCGCCGGTGTAGTTGGCATTGATGAAGCGGCGGTACTCGCCGCCGAACTTGATGGAATGCTTGCCCACGGAGTAGGTCATCGCGTCGTTGAAGACACCGAGGGTGTCCGTGCGGCCTTGCGGGAAGCCGCCAGGACCGCCGAAGGAGAAGAAGCCGGTGACCGTGGTGAACGGGATGCCGTTGAGTCCCGAGGTGCCGGTGCCGAGGAGGAGCGTGGTGGGGTCGGTGGTGACGTTGGGAAGGAAATTGATGTTGATTCGATTGAAGCCGATGCGGGCGTCATTGACCAGCCGCGGCGAGAACACGTGCGTTTCATTCACGGTGAGGATCTGGCGCTTGGCGTGGCGATGGTCGCCGAAGCCCGGCAGCGTGTCACCCTGCAGTGTGGGCTCGGTGCGCGTGTCTTCCTGCAGAGCGTAGAAGCCGTGCAGGTTGTCCTTTTCATTGAAGATCTGCTGCACATCCGCGGTGCCCTGATCGATTTGCACGGGCCCGGAGGCGGTACCGACAAAGTAAGCCTGCCCGGCGGCATTCGCGCTGTTGGCGAGCGGGATGTAGGGCAGCAGGTTACGGATGATGGGGTTGGTCACCGCAGTGCGCTGGGCCGTGCTAAGCACCGCGCTGTTCAGCGGAATGCCCTGATGCTGACGAAGGCCCTCATAGCTTGCAAAGAAGAAGGTTTTGTTGCGGTAAATGGGGCCGCCCAGCGAAGCACCGAAGTTGGAGCGAATGAATTGCAGCATCTGCGTGCCCTTCGGATTGAAGTAATTACGGGCGTCGAGTGCATTGTTGCGGAGGTATTCAAAGGCTTCGCCGTGGAACTTGTTGGTGCCTGATTGTGTCGCCACATTGACCACGGAACCGGACGAGCGGCCGTACTCGGAGGAGTAAGTCTGGTTATTGACGCGGAACTCGCTGGTGGTATCGATGGAGGGCTGAAAGGTGATCTGGTTCTGCACCATGTCGTTCAGGTTGACGCCGTTGATCTGGAAGTTGACGGAGTCTTCGCGGTTGCCGGCGGTATCGAAGCTATTGGCGCCGAGACCGCGGCTGGGTGCGGTGAGTGAACCGGCAGCGGGCGCGGTGACGCCACCCGCGGTAAGCACGGTGAGGTCAAGAAAGTGGCGGCCATTCAAGGGCACTTCCTGCACGGTGCGCGCGTCGATGACCTGGCCGACGGTGATGGTCTCGGTCTGGATCGCGGGGGCGGCGCCTTCGACCTCGACGGTCTGCCCCGTGCTGGCGGCGGAGAGCGGTACATCGAGCGTGGCCTTCTGATCCACCTGCAGCACGTAATCCTTGACGGCGTAGTTGCTGAAGCCGGGCGCGGAGACGGTGATGGCGTAGTCACCTGGTGCGAGCGAAGGCAGAACGTACTGTCCGGCACCGTTGGAGAGGATGGTGCGGTTTGCACCCGTGCCGTTGTTGTGCAGCACGACCGTGGCCCCGGGAAGAACCGCGCCCGTGGCATCCTTCACCGTGCCGGAAAGCGTCGCGGAGGATTGGGCGAGGGCTGCCGGCGCGAAGGAGAGCGCCAGCACGGAGAGCAATGAGGTGCGTTTCAACGATGGATCTCCTGAAGCGAAAATTCCGAGAACAAACTGCACACAGATGACGCGGGGCGGGGCGGGGATGAGGGTTCAGAGTCAGTGACTCGCCGAAGGGTGCTCTGGCATGCGAAGTCAGGTTAGGTTCTGCACGGGCGCGCAGGGTATGCGCTGGCGACGAGCCAGGGTAACCGGCGGCACAGTCCGGCCAAGGTACAAGCAGCCTGTACTGGAGCGCTCGGCACATTCTTGGGTGCTAAAGCGACGTACAGGGTACAGGGAGGCCTCGCGCGTTAGAATGCTCTCGCGCGTGCTGTCCACTTTGTTTCGACCTGGCCAGGTTGGTGCCGTGTCGAGGATTAATTTTGGTGCTCGTGCCAAATATACAGCGAATTTCAACGTGCTGTTCAACAGACTGTGCTGCCGTGGGACATCCATTCGGCGAACAGGCGGTGAGCGCTTGACAAGCGGGCGCGGTGGGCGTGAGCTTGGGGCATGATTGATGCCCATGCCGTGCTGGCGCAGCTGGATGAATTACGGGAGTTGACCGCCGATGAGAGCGGCGCACAACGCGTCGCCTGGACACCCGGATGGTTGAAGGCCCGCGCGTGGTTTGAGGCCAAATTAGACGAACTCAAGCTGAACGAGTTGCCGGTGGAGCACCACCATGATGCTGCCGGCAATCACTGGGTCACGCTGCCCGGCGCGTCAGAAAAGGCGCTGGTGCTGGGGTCGCATCTGGATTCGGTGCCGAACGGTGGTTGGCTGGATGGCTGCCTCGGCGTGCTGGCAGGGCTCGAGGTGATGAAGGCCATTGCCAGACGCACGGAGGGCCGCCCGCCGTGCACGATCAAGCTGGTGGATTGGGCCGATGAAGAGGGCGCGCGTTTTGGCCGCAGCCTGTTTGGCTCCTCCGCCTTTGCGGGCACGCACACGATTGAGGCCGATCGCAAGCGCACGGACCGTGAAGGCGGCACCCTGGAGGCCGCGCTGCGGAGCTGTGGCGTAGATGCCGACCGCATCCACGAGGCAGCAGCGGAGCAAAAGAATATCGCGGCCTATCTTGAGCTGCACATCGAGCAGGGGCCGGTGCTGGAGCGTGCCGGCAGGGCGCTCGGCATCGTGACGGGAACCAAAGGCGTGGAGCGCTGGGCCATCACGTTTACGGGGCAGGAAGCTCACTCCGGATCGACGCCCATGGCGTTACGCAAGGATGCGCTGGCGGCGTGTGCCAAGCTGGCCTTGGAAATTCGACCGATTGCCCAGAAGTATCCCGACGCGGTGGCGACAATGGGCAGCGTGAAGACGTTTCCCGGCATCGTGACGGCCGTGGTGGGCCGCTGCGAGGCCACGCTGGATGTGAGGGACCTTGACGCCGCCGCACTGGCGGATACCCTGGCGCAGGCGCGTGCAGCGAGCGAGCGCTTTGCAGCAGAAGAAGGCTGCACGGTCGAGTGGTCGAAGATCTGGTCGATTGAGCCGATTCCGTTTCACCCGCAGTTGATGATGTTTTTGGAGGAGGCCGCTTTGGAGCTGACCGGCACCAGCGAGCGCCTGCCGTCAGGGCCGCTGCATGATGCGGCCGAGGTGGCGCGGTTGGGCGTGCCCACGGGCATGCTGTTTGTGCAGTCGCTTGGCGGGCTCAGTCACAACCGCGCGGAAGACACGAACCGCCTGCACCTGCAGCAGGCGGCGGAAGCCTTTGGCCGTGCCGCCGAGTCGACGATGCACTGGATTGCAAACGATGGCGGCAATGACCTTTGGGCCGAGGAGCATCGCACGCCGCATCTGGGTGGTGCATAATCAGCTTTCACGCTGCAACTTGCTGATGGGCTGCAGCACGATTTCACCACGGCACGGAGATCCCGCCCCGCATGAGTGATGCCCCAAGCTTCCAGTCGCAGGCGCCCAACGCGCCGGAGATCGCCGCACGTTTTGCGGACTACCATCCGCCCTTCCGGGATACCGGAGCCCTGGCCGAGGCGAACCGCTGCCTGTACTGCTTTGACGCACCGTGTACGCAAGCCTGCCCCACACACATTGATGTGCCGGGTTTTATCAAGAAGATCAGCAGCGGCAATCTCGAAGGCTCTGCACGTACGATTCTGGATGCGAACATCCTGGGCGCCAGCTGTGCGCGGGCGTGCCCTGTGCAGGTGTTGTGCGAGGGTGCGTGCGTATTTCATCACGACAACAAGCAGCCCATTCAGATTGGCCGCTTGCAGCGCTACGCGATGGACTCGTCTGCGGCGCTGCATGGAAGCGGGGCTGCACTGCCGTTTGCACCGGGCGTGGAGACGGGAAAGCGTGTGGCCCTGATCGGCGCGGGACCGGCTTCGCTGGCGTGTGCGGCAGAGTTGCGGCGACGTGGGATTGCGGCAACGATTTTCGACGCGAGGCCTTTACCCGGCGGTTTGAACACGTATGGCATCGCGGAGTACAAGCTGCCATTGCAGGAGAGCCTGCGCGAGATCGATCTTATTGCGCGGCTTGGGGTGGAGTTTCAGTTCAACACGGTCGTGGACGCGGCAATGCTGCAGCGACTGGAGGTTGAGTATGACGCCCTGTTTCTCGGCATCGGCTTGGGGGCGATTCACAAGCTTGGGTTGCCGCATGAGGACAGCCACGGCGTGACGAATGCGCTGGACTGGATTGCAGAGTACAAACTTGGCACGCTGACGACTTCGCCCGCGCGGGTGGCGGTTGTCGGAGCAGGGAATACGGCCATTGACGCGGCGATTGCGGCGGTGCGGCTGGGCGCTGAAGAGGTGACGATGATCTATCGTCGCGGACCGGAGCAGATGTCGGCTTTCGGCTTTGAATACGAGCACGCCAAGACAGAAGGCGTGCGGTTTTTGTGGCACGTGCAGCCGGTCGGCATCAAGCGCTCATTTCTGCACCATGCCGTAGAAGGTTTGGAGTTGCAGGCACTGGAAGCTGAAGAGGATGGTTCGCTGGTTCCGCTGCATGGGAAGAGTTGGACGCTACCCATTGATTGCATCGTGCTTTCGATTGGTCAAGCGACGCACACGAAGTTTCTCGAGGGCGAGGCAAGCGACATGCGGACACTGGAAATGGAACGTGGCCGCATCCTTGTGAACCGCGCTACGGGGCAGACCTCAAATCCACGTTACTTTGCAGGCGGCGACTGCACCAACGGAGGCCGCGAGGTGGTGGATGCGGTGGCCGATGGCAAGCGCGCGGGGGTTGCCATGGCTGCATGGCTTGGAGGCGCGCATGATTGAGTTTGCCGGCAGGATGAGCCCCGATCGCACATCTTCCATCAGCGCCTCCAGCGGCCCTTCTCTGCAGACGACTTTTGCCGGGATCGATTGCCTGAACCCCTTTTGGCTTGCGTCCGCGCCGCCCACCAACTGCGGTGAGCAGATTATGCGGGCCTTCGATGCGGGCTGGGGTGGTGCGGTGTGGAAGACAATCGGAGCACCGATCACGAACGTGAGTTCGCGCTACAGCTCTATTGATTGGAACGGACAGCGCATGATGGGGCTGAACAATATCGAGCTCATCAGCGATCGGTCGACCGAGTTGAATCTGCGCGAGATCGCCGAGGTGAAGCGGCGTTATCCAAAGCATGTTGTGATTGCGTCGTTGATGGTGGAGTCACATCGCGAGGCCTGGCATGAGATGGTGGCGCGTGTGGAAGAGGCGGGTGCTGATGGGCTGGAGCTGAACTTTGGATGTCCGCACGGCATGAGTGAGCGCGGCATGGGCTCCGCCGTGGGGCAGGTGCCGGAGTATTGCCAGCAGATAACGGAGTGGGTGAAGGAAAAGGCGCGCACACCGGTGATCGTGAAGCTGACACCCAACATCAGCGACATCCGCATGCCCGCACGCGCGGCCAAGCGTGGTGGAGCGGATGCGCTGAGCGCGATTAATACCATTAACTCGATCACGAGTATCGATCTTGAAACACTGGAACCGCGGCCTAAAGTGGATGGTTACAGTTCGCACGGCGGCTACTGCGGACCGGCGGTGAAACCAATCGCGCTGAACATGGTGGAGCAGGTGATGAGCGATCCCCAAGCCGCGCTGCCGATGTCGGGAATTGGCGGCATTGGCAACTGGCAGGATGCGGCGGAGTTCATGCTGCTGGGCGCCACCACCGTGCAGGTTTGCACCGCAGCGATGCACTACGGCTATCGCATCGTGGAGGACATGGCCGACGGTCTGCTCGCGTGGATGCGTCGCAAAGGTTTTCATACGTTAGACGAGTTTCGTGGGCAATCACTTCCACACATGAGGCAGTGGAAGGATTTGAACCTGAACTACCAGGTGGTCGCACGCATTCATGAGGAGCTGTGCATTGGCTGCCAGCTCTGCTACACGGCGTGCTGGGACGGCGCGCACCAATGCATTCACCTGGATCGCACGCTGCCGGGGCATGACACGAAGCGCACGCCGGCGATGGTCGCGGCTGAGAGTGCACGACGCATTACGACCACGCCGATTCCGAAGCTGGATCCGAATGCAGGGGGAGTTTTGGGATCGCATGGAGTTTTGGGAGCGCAGGGAGCGCGTCGCGCGCCGCTGTCGCGCATTCCGCGCGTGGATGAACACCACTGTGTTGGCTGCAACCTGTGTTCACTGGTGTGTCCGGTGCCGGAGTGCATCACGATGGAGCGTGTGGATGAAAGTTTGCCGCCACAGAGTTGGGCCGAGCGCGTGGAAGCCGGTATTGTGCCAACAGGTGTGACCGCACCGACGGATCTGAACCCGAACACACCGTAGGGAGTCAATCAAGCAGTGTCTGGGAGCCGCGGGGATGTGGTTTTGTTTGCAATTTCTTAGGTAAGTCACTGCACGGGGGACGAGCATGGGTTTGATGGTTAGGGGTGGCACGGTTGTGAATGCCGATCGTTCCATGCTGGCGGATGTGCTGATCGAAGGTGAGCGCATTGCCGCAGTGGGGTTCGCGCTCGACACGGCCGGTCACGAGATCGTTGATGCAACGGGGCTGCTTGTGATGCCCGGCGGCATCGACGTGCACACGCATCTCGACATGCCGTTTGGGGGGACCACCTCAGCTGATGACTACAGGACGGGCACGCAGGCCGCGGCGGTTGGCGGCACCACGACCGTGATTGATTTTGCATTGCAGAAGCAAGGCTCGACGATGCGCGAGGCCTACGATCTCTGGCGTGCAAAGGCCGAAGGCAAGGCGTGTGTGGATTACGCGCTGCACATGGCGGTCACCGATCTCGGTCCTGGGGACGGTGCGCAGGGGTTGGGCGAGATGGAGGAGCTGGTGGCCACGGGGGTCACCAGCTTTAAGCTTTTCATGGCTTATCCCGGTGTACTGATGATTGATGACGGATTGATGTTCAAAGTGATGCAGAAAGCTGCGGCGCTGAATGCGCTGTGTTGCATTCACGCAGAGAATGGCAGCGCGATCGACATTGTGGTGGCGCAGATGCTCGCCGAAGGCAAGACGGCGCCGCACTTTCATGCGCACAGCCGCAGTCCCAAGGCGGAGGCGGAGGCCACGCACCGGGCCATTGCTTTGGCAGATATGTGCGGAGCGGCGGTGTACATCGTGCACCTTTCCAACGAGTATGCGCTGGCCGAGCTGAAGCACCTGCAGGCGCGTGGTGCGAAGGCTTTGGCCGAGACCTGTACGCAATACCTAGTGCTTTCGATCGAAGAGCAGATGCCGGGGAAGAGCTGGGACGAGGCGAAGTTTGTCTTTACGCCGCCGCTGCGCGAAAAGCGCCACCAGGAGCCGCTATGGGACGCGCTTGCGGATGGAACGCTGCAGGTGGTGTCCACCGACCACTGCCCTTTCACAATGGAACAGAAGGCGCTTGGCCGGGAGAACTTTGCAAAGATTCCCAACGGTGGACCGGGCATTGAGAATCGCCTACAGATTCTTTGGCACTTCGGAGTAAACAGCCGCCGACTGACGCCCGAACGCTTCGTCGCACTGATGGCTACCGAGCCCGCACGTATCTTCGGCATGGGGGAGCAAAAGGGATCGATTGCGCCGGGCCTGGATGCTGACATTTTGCTTTGGGATCCGAAGGCCGATTACACGATTCGCGCTGCGACGCAGTGCATGACCACGGATTACAACATGTTCGAAGGCTGGACCGTGAAAGGGAATGCGGCCAAGGTGTTCTCGCGTGGCGAGCTGGTGGTGGATAACGCCACGCAGCCGGGCACGTTTCGCGGTGCGACGGGGCGTGGTCGGTTTGTGGTGCGGAAGGCCAACGCTGGAGGTTTCGCGTGATTCTTCCCTCCTCTGTCACGTCAGCAGCGCAGCGCGGCTTTTACGATGCGGCGCTTGCTCCCGATACGCGGCTCTGGAATCCCGATCTGGCCCCTACGCAGCCAGCGCAGCGTACCTGGACGACCTATAACTTCATCGCGCTGTGGTTCAGCATGTCGATGGAGGTCACCACCTACATGCTGGCGTCGTCGCTGATCGCTGGCGGCATGGACTGGAAGCAGGCGATCTTTACAATCCTGCTGGGAAACCTGATCGTGCTCGTCCCGATGCTGTTGAACGCGCATGCGGGCGCCAAGTATGGCATTCCCTTTCCGGTGTTTGTGCGCGCGTCGTTCGGTCCGATTGGAGCGAACATTCCGGCCATGCTGCGGGCGATTGTGGCCTGTGGGTGGTTTGGGATCCAGTCATGGATCGGCGGCCAGGCGATTTTCGCCATGGTCAACGTGCTCTCGCCGCGCACGGCGAGCATGCCTGCCGTGCTGTGGGTGTGTTTCCTTGGCTTCTGGGCGCTGAACATGGTGATCGTCTGGCGCGGGGTGGAAAGCATTCGCTTTTTGCAAAGCTTTTCGGCGCCGTTCATGGTGTCGATGAGCCTTCTGCTGCTCGGTTTCATGCTTCATAGGGCAGGTGGTTTCGGCCCGATGCTGTCGACGCCGAGCAGGTTTACCAATCGGCACGACTTCTTGCACTTCTTCTGGCCTTCGCTCACCGCGATGGTCGGTTATTGGGCGACACTTTCGCTCAACATTCCCGATTTCACACGATATGCGAAGAACCAGGAGTCGCAGCTGGTCGGCCAGGGCTTTGGGTTGCCTGTGGCGATGGTGCTCTACTCGTTCCTTGGCATTGCGGTGACCTCGGCTTCCACGGTGGTCTTTGGGGAGCCCATCTGGAATCCGGTGACGCTGCTGGGGCGTTTTCACCAGCCGCTGATCGCGCTGCTGGGACTGATTGCGTTGCTGGTAGCTACCCTGAACGTAAATATTGGCGCCAACGTGGTTGGTCCGTCGAATGACTTTGCCAACCTCGCTCCGCGCTACATCAGCTTTCGCACCGGAGGGCTGATTACCGGCTTTCTGGGGCTCGCGATGATGCCCTGGAAGCTGATGGCGACATTTGGCAGCTATGTTTTTGGCTGGCTGGTGGGCTACAGCGGATTGCTTGGGCCGGTGGCTGGCATTATGGTCGCCGACTATGTCCTGGTGCGGCGCACACGACTGGCTACCCCAGCGCTTTATTGTCGCGGTGGCGTGTATGAATACCGAGACGGGTTCAATCCAAAGGCGGTAAGTTCGCTTGTGGTGGGTGTGGTTGTCGCTTTGATTGGGCGATTCGTTCCTTCACTGAGTTTCTTATACAACTATGCGTGGTTCCTGGGATTTTTTCTCTCTGGAGGGCTTTATGCCCTGCTGATGCAGGGCGGGAGGACGCCAGCATTCCAAGGAGATTTGGCCTTCAGAAACGACTGGGGGCACAACCCGGAGCGTCGATGACGTATTCCAGTGCCTCGACCCAGTTCAGGCCTTTGTGATTTGCTTCCGACATAAGGGGCCGGAACAGTGGTTTGCTTGCAGCTTTCTGCAAGAGCGCGACGATGCGGCCGAATTCTTCGGCGACCTGCTCGTCGGGTGTTGTCAACTTTGTCCTGTCCATCACTCAAGAGAGTACGAGAACCTGCGCGCTCGCGATAGTGCACTTTTGATGCAGATGTGGAACAAAACTGTCCCAAACGGGGACACTGTCTGCTTCATCGGTCTTGTTGGACGCCGGCGTGCGAGAGCTCCTGGTGTGGGAGGGCGAGGGCCGGGTGCACCGCAGTCGCGGTGTACTGCAAAAGCACGGTTGCCGGAACGGGGAGTGTGCGCAGGAGGCGTTGCAGCACAGGATGCTGCGCCGCGTCGGCCTGCTCCACGGGACGCTGCTCGGCAATATGGCCCTCGTGCAAAAGGGCAAAGCGTGTGCACAGGCGCAGAACCGAGAGCAGATCGTGGGAAACGAAGAGCAGGGCCGTGTTTTCTTCTTCACTCACATCGCGCAGCAGCGTGAGAATTTCCGCCTGAGTCGCCGGATCGAGTGCGCTGGTGGCTTCATCTGCGATCAGAACGGATGGACGGTGCAGCAGTGCCAAAGCCAGGGCACAACGTTGCGCCTGGCCTACGCTGATCTGCCCCGGACGCCGCTTCAGAAAAGCGGCATCGGCTGGAAGTTGCACGCGATGCAGAAGGCCTTCCATTCGCAGAGCGAGCCTCGCTTTACTGGCAGGCTCGTGTGCCCGCCAGGCCTCCTGAAAATGGGTTTTTAATGAGAGCTCGCTGTTCAGAGCGCTTACGGGACTTTGCGGAACCAGTGCGATCACTTTGCCGCGAAACTGACGGGCCTCTTTTTCCTTCATGGCCAGTAGATTTCGGCCCCGGACGACGACCTCACCGCGCGTCCAACCGCCGCGCCAGGGCAGAAGGCCGAGCAGCGCCAGCAGCAGAGTGCTCTTGCCGGCGCCGCTGGTGCCCAGTAGTCCGAACCGCTCACCCGGCTCGAGTGATAGGTGGAGCTGATCGAGAATGATCCGGTCGCCGTAGCCGGCACTGAGCTGGACTTCCAACACGGGGGCACTCACCGGACAGTTCCCCTCAGGCGAGCCGTATCGATCTCGGAAATTACGTTAGGTTGCAGCACGGAAAGATGGAGATCGCCAAGTTCCGGAGATGCCCCGCACAGCACGTTTGGGTAGACCAGGTAGATGAATGGGTGCTGGGCTGCAACAATACTTTGTACGCGGTCCACGGCCGCCTTGCGCGAGGGCAGATCGGGAGCTTCGGCCTGCACCTGCATGAGCCGGTCGATCTCCGCTTCCCAACTGGTCGCGGGACTATTCTCCGAGGGATTCCATTGGTGGTTCGGTGAGGAACTGAGCCACAGATTCATGGTGGTGCTGGGATCCGGCTGAACGTCGGATAGGCCCAACAGCGCGGCTTCGTAATCGGCGGTGTGCATCAGGCGATCGATGAGCGCGGGAAAGTCCAATGTGACCACGTTTACCTGGACTCCCAACCTTGCGAGGTCTCCCTGAATGAGAGACGCCATGCGGGCCCTTGTTCCATTTCCCGTGTTCGTAAGAATTGAAAAGCGCACGGGGTGGCCCTCGCGATCGACTAGCAGGCTGCCCTGTTTGTGAAAGCCGGCCCGGGAGAGCAGCCTAGCGGCATCGGCGAGGTCCTCTCGAACGGGTGGCAGGGCATGGTTGTACCAAACCGCATTTGCCGGGGAGATGAACCCGTTTGCCGGGGTGGCGTGACCGAGATAGCCGAGGCGTACGAGATCCTCGCGGTGGATGGCCTCAGAGATTGCCATACGGAAGTCTGTGTTGGTGAACCAGGACTTTTCCCACGGCGGAATGGGTGCGTTCGAGGCCTGGTTGAACCACATCTGCTCCGTGTTCAGGGATGGGCCGAGGTCGTGCATGGCCGCGGGCACGCGGCGGCTGAGCGCGGCGAACCCATCCGGGGGAACGTCTTCGAGCACGGCGTACTGCCCGCGCGCAAAGCGGAGCTCTTCGGTTTCTCGATTGTTCAGGATGTCGAGACGAACGGCTGCGAGCCGCGGCAAGGGAGTTCCGTCGGCGGCGCGCTTCCAGTAGAACGGGTTGCGGATCAGCCGTAGCGACTCTCCACGACGGTAGTCCGCAAGGACGAAGGGGCCGGCGGTGATGCGAGCGTCCGTAGAACGCCCGGCGGGCTCGATGGCGATCTCGTCGAAGACGGCGGCTACGGAGGTGACCCGTTGCGGCAGGCGAACCCGCACCAGGGTAGGGTCCGGGGCTTCCACGACCACCTTTCCCGGCGTGAGGAATTCTTCTGCAACCGGTGCGCCCGTTGCCGGCAGCAGAACACGACGCAGGCTGGCGGCGGCATCGGCAGAGGTGAGCGGGGAGCCATCGGAAAAGCGAAGGTTAGGCCTGATATGAAAGGTGACGATTCTGCCGTCCGGGCTGATCGTCCAGCTTTCGGCGATAGCCGGCTCAATGTGCATGGTGACGCGATTAAGGCGGAGCAGCACTCCACCCGTGATATACCGGATCTGTTCGGAGGCTTGATCGTCGACCTTGGCTGGATCGAAAGTCTTCGGGTCATAGCCGATGGCCCACGCGATCTCACCCTGACCCGCCGTCTGGGCCAACGATGCAAAGCGAAACAGCGGCAGGCTGATAAAAATGGCGAACAACACGGAGACTCGTTGAACGGAAGTGTGCGTTCGATGAGTTTGTAAGCTAAGCTTCACACGATTTCCTCATTCGTGGTGGAAGAAAGAATTTCCAGCAGCGTGAGCACGACTACGAGCAACGCCAGAGGGAGATAGATGAGCCTGGACGTGCTGGTAAAGGCAGCGTTTTGCAGGCTGAGCAGCATGGATCCCCAAGAGGAGAGCGGTTCGCCGACCCCGAGACCCAGAGTGCCCAGATTGGCTTCGGCAACAATGCAGGCGGGCACGTACAGCAGGAACTGTGTGACGACCAGCGGCCTAAGGTGCGGCAGAATCTGTCGGGCCATTTGTCTACGGCGTAGTCCAATGGCGTAACCGTGCTGCAGCCATGCCGAACGGCTCAAGGCGACGGTGCGCGTGTAGTGAAAGCGCAGAAACGCGGGAATGCCGAGTGCAGCCAGAAGGGCAAAGGTCAATATGGCTGAGTGCAGCGGCTGTAGCTGCAGGGGAAGCGCAGCCCTCACCATCATGAGCAGGAAAATCCAGGGTAATGTGAGAAAAAGATCGCCGACGTAAAGGATGAGCCTACCGATCCACGGGGCGGCCAAAGCCGCACTCACGCCCACGGCCAGCGAAAGCACCGTGGCGAGTGCGCTGGCGGCAACGGAGCCAGCCATTCCCAGCAAAAGAGCGGCTGCCGTGCGGACCAGGCGATCGCGTCCGAGCTCATCGGTACCTGCCGGATGCTGTCTTGAGGCCGGTGCCGATGCCTGTGTCCGATCCTGTGCCGCATAGCTCCACGGCGAACGACCCAGAACAAGGCCGGCCAGGAGCAATAAACCGCACAGCACACAACCAGCTGCTACTCGCACGGGACGGCGCTCCTTGTCAGTGAATCTCGCGTGGTCAGTAAGCCCACGGCAGCTACGCAGGCGGCCATGAGTGCGGTCATGGTTACCAGAACGGGGAGATCACGGTTGATGGCGGCCGACCAGGCCAGCTGGCCGAGTCCGGGGACGTCGAAGATGACTTCCACCGGCACGAGAGCACTCAGGGCGACCACGGCAGACATCCCCGCAAGATTCAGGAGCTCGGGACGAAGCTTCTGCAGCAGGTGAACGCGCAGCGATTGCATCCCGGAGAAGCCCTGAGCGCGAGCGTAGAACAGATGGGGGGTTCGCCAGCCCGACAGCAACAGGGCATAGAGCAGTTTAAATTCGCGCACCGCGACCAGCAGGGCCAGCGTGAGCACCGGGCCGCCTTTGTCCAATAGCAGGGAAAAAGTGGCCAGCGCTCCGATGGGAATCGCCATGAGCGTGGCGACACCTAGCTGCAGAAGTAGCTCCGCCCGTGTGCGCCGTTGCATACTGAGCGGCACAGCCGTTGCAAGGGCCAGCAGCCACCCTATACCGAGGCCATAGCTCAGGAGTCGAACGGTTGCGATGTAGCGTGTTCCCAGAAGACTACCAACAGGAAGGTCGTACTGGCGCGACTGGCCCAGATCGCCGTGGGTCCATGCCCGGCACTGCGCAAGCAGCAGCGCCGGCAGTGAGGACTCCTGCTTTTGCAGTTTTTGCAGTTGACTGCGGGCCGTTCCGGCGTGCACGGCGTCCAGTTCGCGGCTGTCAGAGAAGTATCCGGGAGCGTATCGCACCAGCATGGTTGTGCCGAGCGCAGCCAGCAGGACCAGAGACACGATGCGGCTGCCGCGCAGCAGAAAACGAAGGGCTGGACTCATGCGATCAGCACCGGTTTCGCTGTCTCGCCAGCATCGATCGCGTCCTGGGCTGCAGCGTAGAATTTTTGCTTGTCGCGGTACATTCGACGGTCAGCGGTGGCCAGCAATTCTTCCGCGCTGATTCCGTCGTCCGGGTAGAACGCCGCACCTAGGCTGGCACTTACCTGGACGCCGTGCCTGGTTCGTCTCGACACAATTTCGACGGAATGGCAAATCGTGGCGAGCCGCTTTTCCGCCTGTTCCTTGCCTGTCCCGGGCAGCAGAAAGACAAATTCGTCACCTCCCATACGGGCCACAGTATCTCCGTCATCGCAGGCGAGCTGAAATTCTCTCGCTATGAGAGCGAGCACCTGATTGCCCACCAAATGACCACGGCAATCGTTCAGGACCTTGAATGCATTCAGATCGCAAACGACGATGGCCAGTGACTGGCTCTGGCTGCGGCAACGGTCGAGTTCTGCCTCGAGTTGCAGGAAGAGGCGACGTGCATTGGGAAGGCCCGTGAGGAAGTCTGTTTCCGCATCCGTCTCCGAACGGCGGAAGCGCAGGGCATTGCCCAGTGAAAGCGAAAGTTTTGATTCCATCGCTTGCAGGATGCGGAGGTGATCTCGCTCGAACGTGCCCTCCTGCATAGAGTAGAGGGTCAGCACGGCAAAGACCTGCTGCTGCAGATCGAAGAGCGGAACGGAAAGTGCGGTTTGCAGGCAGGGGGTGGCGCCGGGTGGGACCGAACAGCCTGGCTCGATGAGGGCGTTGCCATTCAGCAGGGGTTTTCCACTCTGCGCCACCCACCCGGAGACACCTTCGCCCAGAGCCATCGGGAGCTGGGTGAAGTGACGTGCATTCTCGCCATCCAGAAAACGCGGTTCCAGAATGTCGTCCTGGCGAAGGTAGACCACACAAAGATCGTGCGGAATGAGGCGCCGCAGGCGGGATGCCATTACGGAGACGGTTTCCTCCGGGCTGAGGGAGTTGCCGAGAGACTGGCTCATTTCAAAGAGGGTTTGTGCCTCCTGGCTGGCGGCTGCAATAAGGCTCAGCGAGCCGAGCCGATGGGTCGGTTCGCGGGGGCGAGGGGCTGATCCAGAGGTGGCATGCGCCGGTTTGGCTTCCTCCTGCGCCGCTCCTTCAAACCCTGCTCCGGGGGCTTGGCCGCGTGTCACTTCAATTTCTGTGTTCAGGGCAGAAAAGGCTGTCTGCGCTGCAGTTACTGCGGCCTGTTCCGTTGCCGCACAGCAGCGCTCAAATGCTGAGACAACCTCGGGGTCGAACTGCTTGCCCGCCAGGCTGCGAATGATACCGAGGGCTTTTTCGCTCGTCATGCCTTTGCGATAGGGTCTGTCGGAAACCATGGCATCGAAGCAGTCCACCACCGTGAGGATGCGGGCGCCGATGGGGATGTCCTCTCCCCGAATGCCATCAGGGTAGCCTGTGCCGTTCCACCATTCATGATGCGAGCGCACAATGGGCACGACCGGGTAAGGAAATCGAACGCGCTCCAAGATCTCGGCACCCACGACAGGGTGAATCTTCATTTTTTCAAATTCTTCGGGGGTGAGCTTGCCAGGTTTGTTGACGATGTGCTCGGGAACGGCGAGCTTGCCGATGTCATGCAGAAAAGCGGCGGTTTGCAGAGCCTGCAGGGCAAGCTTATCGAGTTCCATGGCCTCACCGACCGACTGCACATACGCCCGCACGCGGAAGAGATGGTCGTGGGTGTTCTGGTCCTTAGCTTCGATGGCCATGGAGAGTCCCTCGATGGTGCGGAGGTGCAGCGCTTCGGTTTCTTCGAGGTGCTGCTCGCGCTCGCGGGTTTGATCGATCTGACTTTTGTAAACGCGGTACAGCGCGTACACCGCGGGGACGAGAAGCAGAGCCGTGGTCCAGCCGTAGTGGGTGTTGAGCCAGTTGGCTACCGAGGCCAGGATGGCCCCGACAATGTAGAAGGGCAGATACCAGCGGAACTCGTCGTGCCACAGCTTGACCGGTTTGCTGCCAGTTGAGGAGGCAATAACAACAGCGAGCGCTCCTGTGTTCCAGGCGAAATATGTGAGCGAGGCCAGGGCCAGGGCCGGCGCGGAGGCCACGTGATGATGCTGCAGCTCGGCAAGGACCTCGAAGGCGAGGGCCGTGGCAATCATGGCGTTTGCAATGTTGAAGCTGAGCTGCAGTCCGGCCAGCAGGGTACGCATGAGCTTTCTGGCCTGTGCGAGCACGGAAAGCGCGGCCAGCAAAATGGCCTGCAACGGCGATAGAATGATCAGGCCGATCAGCAGAAAGGGAAAGGTCGCCGACATGCTGCCTTCACTTCGCGGTAGCGCCACCTTTAAGCCGGAGCTGCAGATGCAACCCAGGAGCAGCAGCCAGAACGGCATCCACCCAGCGGAGCCCATGCGGGCCGCCCACCACGTGCTTCCCGCAGCCAGCGAAAGAACGAACGCGATTTGTAGATAGGTGCGCCGGGGCATGGGACCTGCTTACAACAGAGTAGGCAGTGCTGTTCCTACGCAATCAAGCTACGAGGGTCCGGCAGGGGTTGCAATTGGGCGGAAGTTGTACGGTTGGAGCATGCCGCCCCCTGAAGGCCGCAATTCTGTCATCATGCCGCGGCGGCGGAATCGGCGCGCCTTCTGCAGGGGAGGGCTGGAACAGGGTCACACGATTCCGGCCTTCATGTTTGCTTGCATAAAGAGCCCTGTCCGCCTGTGCGAGGAGCAGATTGAAATCCACATCTTCTTCCCCCTGCCGGGCTGTGACTCCGATACTTACCGAGACAAAGCCTAGAGGGCTGTTGCCGTGCTCCAGAGCCAGGTTCTGCAGTTCGCGGCAGATTGCTTCGGCGACGCTGACACCACCCGCGGCATCCGCGTTCGGAAGTACGACGGTGAACTCCTCTCCTCCGAGCCTTGCCACAAGATCTCCCTTGCGGGCCGCCTGCCTGCGAATGGTCGCGCCGAGCAGGGTCAGGCAACGGTCACCCGCTGCATGCCCGTAGGTATCGTTGAACTGTTTGAAGAAGTCGATGTCGATCATCAGCACGGCGATGGCGGCGGTGCTAAATCGATGTTGCCGGAGGCCATCCTCGAGACCCCGCCGATTCAGCAGCAGGGTGAGGGGATCTGTACTCGCAAGAGCGGCCATGCTCTGTTTTTCCTGCGCCATGGCGCGCCGTTCGGCCTGCCATGCTGTTTCCGTTTGCTGCTGGGCAGAGATATCCCGGAAGGTAGCGACATACCCAAGGAGTTGGTCGCCGCCGTAGGAGCGGACTGTTGCCTCGATCCACCGCCAGTTGCCGTCCTTGTGCAGGGTGCGGCAACGAATTGTCTGTTCCCGCTTGTGATCGCGAAGGCTCTGGTCCACCAGGGCGACGAGGTCACGATCTTCGGGATGCAGGGTCTGCTGCCGCGGCATTGCGAGGTATTCGGCGGGTGACCAGCCGGTCATCTGCTCGATGGTGGGCGAGGCGTATAGGCGTTTTCCATCGAGGGAGCGAAGAACGATGGCATCATTGGTGTGCTGCAGCAGCAGGGTATAGATCTCCTGCGCTTCCTGGGCCCCACGTTCCGCACGGCGCCGCTCATCCAGCAGCGCTCCCACGGGGAGCGCGGTTGTGAGACAGACCCAGACGAAGCATTGCAGTACCATCAGGTGAACTTCAAGCGAGGCACCCTGCATGAGCCAGATGGGGCCGTGTCCGTGAGCCGTGGCGAACCAGCCGATTGCACTCAGAGCCACGGAGCCGAAAACTGCTCCCTCCAGCCCGAGCAGGAGCAGAACCAGCATGAGGGGTGGAAAGATCACGAAGAGAAACGGCCCTTTCTGCTGCCAGAAGGTGAGGCCGGTGACCGCCAGAAACAGCATGCAGGCACCGGCGGCGGAGCGCAGGTGGGGTGCCAGCTTACGCAGGCTCCGATACTCTCCCGTGGTCAGGAAGAGGACGGCGGGTAGCGCGATAACAATTCCAAGCGAGTTCGCCAGGATGGCGGTACTTGTCGCCTGCAGCCAGGGCACGTGGTGAAAAAGCGCCACCGGCAGAGTGATTGCGACACCGGAGATGACGGGAACGACCGTGGCCGCAAGCACAAGCCGAACGATATTGGCACGCCGCTTCAGGTCTTCAAAGGAGGCGATATGCGGCCCCAGAAAGCTGCCTGCGAGCAAAATGTCCACACAGGTCAGCACGGTCCAGGTAGAAGCCAACGCAGCATTTTGGCTCCCGGCAAGCGTGCCGAGGAGAACGGCGCAGAGCATCGCACCCAGGGGCGCGCAGCGCCGGGCGACGCCGGTTCGCCAGAAACGCAAACTCCATCCGATACCCATGCCGCTGACGGGCCAGAGGAGCAGAAAGCCTCCGTTTCCGCCCAGCATTGAGGGATGCGAGAAGGTGTGGGAAGCGGGCTGAGCGATGAGCCAGGAAGCCACGCAGGAGACGAGCAAAACGGCGAACCCGGCCTGGAGAGCTCCGCTGGGAAATCCTTTTTGAACGGCGCGGCGCAGCCACTGGGCGACGAAATTCAGGCGGCGGTCGCAGAAGAAGATTCCGGAGCTAAAGCTGGTTTTGGGCGCGTAGGCGTGCAATGTCCGTACCTGTCCTGTGGAATGGGAGCCCGCTGGCTGGATCGCACCGGAGTGCGATCGGCCTTGAATGGAGATTGCCATCCTCTCCCTCCTGCTGAAATCACTCGGAAGCGTAGAGAACTGCCGTGAGGTCGCAGAAAATACTGCAAACCGTCCCAGCGCAGGACAGCGTGGCGTCCCACCATGTCTTTTGGGGGCAGAATTTTCCTGAGAGTGCGAGCCTGGTAGGGGCTTTCGAGCCACGCTGTCCAGCTCGCCTCAGATGGTGAGGCGGGAGGAACTGGGCTTCTTAAAAACTCGCCGGACGTGAGGTGCGCCCTGTGACCCGGGGTGTCAACTCAAGTGCCCTGGCGAGCAGAAGCGTGCGGAAGGCGCCGACGTTGCCGGCTGGTTCAGGACCCGCGGGGTAGGCCAGCGAAAATTGGCGGCTGAGTGTAAGGCCGCGTACCCTCGCCAGCCGCAACGTCCCGAGAGCAAGTTGGTTACGGACCGCCCACCGCGAAACGAAGGTAACTCCCAGACCCGCCTCGACTGCACTCAGGAGGCCCTCTGTGGAATCGAATTCCATGCGCACGTTCAAATCTCTGGGCTTCAATCCGGCAGCGGCGAGCGCCTGCTCGACTACGCGACGGGAGCCGGAACCGAACTCCCGCATGAGCAGCGAGCCTTCCGGCAGTGCACTCAAGTCAATCTCCATCCCGGCCCAGGGATGGTTGTACGAAACGACGAGGACCATGTGGTCTTCCATGAACGGCTCGATGTGGAGATCGCGGCGACCCGCGGGTGCCTCAATCAGAGCGAGCTGGATTTCGCGCGCCGCCAAGGCCTGCAGCATGGCGTCGGAGTTGCCGCTGCGAACCGTGATCCTGATCCGTGGTTGCCCGGCGAGATAGCCTGCGATGAGGTGCGGGAGGAGGTACTGCGCGATCGTCTGTGAGGCCCCGAGCGCCAGATCTCCGGCCGCCTGACTCTCAGCGGCAGCCACGGCCACCACCGCCTCATCACTGAGGGCTCTGATGCCTTCCGCAAAGGGCAGGAGCACCTTTCCGCCCGGTGTCAGAGCGATGCGGCCGCCGGTGCGCTCAAAGAGTGCGGCGCCCAGCTCCTCTTCCAGGGCTTTGATCTGCTGCGTGACCGCGGGCTGCGATAGGAGGAGTTCTTCCGCGGCGCGGCTGAAGTTGAGGTGATGTGCCACGGCGCGAAAGACACGTAGACGGAAGTTCTCGATCACGGCCGAAGGCTCCTCGGCCTAGAGTATCGGAGTACCGCGGGAGCTCAGGCGGAAACTGGCACTTCCGCATGAGCAATGGGTAGGGAGATGCGAAAGATAGTGCCCGCACGTCCCCTGTGATGAGAGGTGCGGAAGCGCAGGGTGCCGCGGTGCTTGGTGAGGATCCGCCTGGAAAGCCAGAGGCCCAGACCGGTTCCTGATTCCTTGCTCGTGGTGTAAGGCTCAAACAGGCGTGTTGCGATCTGCTCCGGGATACCAGGGCCGTTATCGATCACGCTGAGGTGAGCGCGATGCGGACAGCACATGACCGCGAGATGAATATGACCTTCGGCCCGGGGAAGAACGTCGATGGCATTCAGGATCAGGTTGGAAACGACCTGCAATATCTCGCTTCCATAGACTTTGACCACGACCGGGCCGCGAAAGCGGCGATGGACGGAGATGCCATGGCGCAGGAGCTTGCCTGCGTGCAGCTTCAGGGCAGATTCCGCAATCTGGACAAGATCAAATTCCTTTGTGTCGGCCTGTTCCCGGTGGAAGGTAAGCGCCTGACTAGTCACCCTTCCCAGGGTCGCCAGCTGCTCCTCGATGATGGCCATGTTCTGTTCAACTTGCCTGGGATCGTCTTTCTGCAGCTTGGTGAGGTAGACCAGATTGGTGATGGCCTCCAAGGGATTATTCACCTCATGCATGATCGCGCCTGCGTATCGACTCGCTACGGCCAGCCGTTCACTGCGCTCCAGCGCCTGCTCCGCTTGCTTCAACCGTTGTTCCAGGTCTGACGATGCCATATTGCCTCGCATTCCTTGCGCACTCGTACAGAATTCCTCGGACTGTAAGGAATCTAGTTGCGGCAACGCCGGGCTGCTTCGTGTGATGCGTGGCGAGGAGATGGGAGGTGTACGGATCGTGGCAATGCTCCTGCGAGGAGAACATGATCACACCGCACGACCCCTGGAAGCAGCAGCCGCCCAGGGGAAAGCCGCATCAGACATCTGGGAACGATGTGAGAGGTGGTTCTCACGGAGGGCACAGTTCATGGAGACAATTACTCCGAACGGCCGGATCGGCACCGCGCACTGGCGCGTCGAGGGTGTAGCCAAGGTGACCGGGCAGGCTTTATACGGCGCGGACCAGGTGCCCGTGGTGAGCCCCGATGGGCGTGCACTGCAAAACGCCGGCGATACAACGGCGGAGCCCGTGCATGCGGGACGGACGGTATTGCATGCCGCACTGCGGACCTCGCCGATTGCGACGGGGCGGATCACCGGCATCCTTGAGACGCATGCGCGGGCGATTCATGGAGTTTGCGAAATCCTGACCTACAAGAATGTGGGCAAACGCATCAAGCCAGGCAAGCCCGCACTCGAGCATGGGTATATGTCCCAGGCAGTGGCACCGCTGTATTCGGACAAGATATTTTTTTCAGACCAAGTGATAGCGGTCGTGATTGCAAATAGCTTCGAGATTGCCACGCAGGCCTCCGAAGCCCTCGAATTCAGCTTCGACGCCGAGCCACCCGCGATTTCCTTCGATAGTCCGACGGCGGCAGTGGTGAAGGCCAAGGCACTGGGCGAGACCCAGTTAAAGTCCGGCGACGTGGACGAGGCGCTTGCGAAATCTGCTGCGGTGATTGACGCCTGGTATGAGACGCCGGCGCAGCACCACAATCCCATTGAGCTCTTTCAAACGACGTGCGCCTGGCAGACGGATACGGAAGGCCGGGAGCAGCTGCATGTTTGGGAGTCGACGCAGAACACGCGCGGTTTTCAGCATGGACTAGCCAAGCAATTGGGCATCAAGCCGGCGCAGGTACGCATTTTCAGCCCCTATATTGGGGGCGCGTTTGGCTCCAAAGGGGAGTTGGGCCAGTTCACCGCAATCGCGGCGTACGCGGCACGGCAGCTGGGCCAGCCGGTGAAGCTGGTCGCCACCCGCAAGCAGTGTTTTTCGCTCCGTACATTTCGCGCTGAGACGCGTCATCATCTTAAGCTCGGTGCCACGACCGAGGGCAAGCTGCTTGCGCTTGATCATGAGAGCTGGGAGCTGACGAGCCGCAAGGACCGCTTTGCCACCGCCGGCTCCGACTCCAGTTCGAGGCTGTATGCGTGCGCCAACATTCGCACGCTCGTGCACAACGTGGAGACCGATCGCCAAGCGCCGGGTTTTATGCGGGCGCCACCGGAGATGCCGTACCTGTTTGCAATGGAATCGGCTATGGATGAGCTCAGCTATAAGCTGGGGATCGATCCGGTGGAGCTTCGCCGCCGCAACGATACCATGGTGGAGCTGGCGACGGACAAGCCCTACACGTCCCGCTCGCTGCTGCGTTGCATTGAGCGCGGCGCCGCGTTGTTCGGTTGGGCCGAACGCAATCCGCTGCCCGGTTCCATGGGGGACGCGGACGACTATATCGGCTGGGGATTCGCATCGGCTTTTTATCCCACACAGATGGGACCCGCCGACTGCCGCATCACGCTGGAGGCCTTTTCGAAGGGTCTGCATGCCACGGTGGAGGCCGGTACCCATGAGATCGGGACTGGCGTTCGCACGGTTGCTGCGATCACAGTGGCCGATTTGCTCGGATTGCCCATGGAGGCCGTGGAGGTCCGCATTGGAGACTCCGCTTTGCCCGCGGCGCCACTGTCCGCCGGCTCCAATTCAACGGCAACAATCACCAGCGTGCTCGCGAAGTGCTGTGTGGAGATTCGAGAGAAGTTGGCAAGGGCTGCGGTGAGAGACAAGCGCAGCCCGCTGCATGGTCTTGATCCGGCACTGATGCGCATTATCGACGAACGTTTAGTCTTCACCCACGATCCGCGCGCGGCGGCACAGGCCATGGGATCGAGTCCCGGACAGGTAAGCAGCGCTCACCCGCAGCAGTCCATGCCGAAACAGGCGACCACGGCAGAGGGTTCGGACAGCGAGGCGGTTGGGGCTTCCGAACCGCTCGCAGCCTCGCTGGCTCGCGTGGCGCGCGGGAAGCCGCTGGTGCAAAAGACGACGAACACCCCCCATGGCGCTCCACCCGTGATCGGGCCAGCACTGGTGCGAAAAGGTATACCGCTAATGGTGGGTGGGGCGAACCTGAAAGATCGGATGCAGTTCGCGCAGGGTGCGCACTTTGTCGAGGTGCGTATTTCACGTGCCACGGGTACGATCCGCGTGCCGCGCATGGTGGGCGTGTTTGCAGGGGGGCGCATTATCAATCCACGCACGGCCTATGCGCAGTTGCAGGGCGGCCAGGTGTGGGGGTTGAGCTCGGCCTTGGAAGAGTCCACCGAGATCGATCCGCTGCTGGGCCGGTATGTCAACGCGGATCTTGCGGAGTATCACCTGCCGGTGTGCCGCGATATCGGGGAGATCACGACCGTGATGCTGGAGGAAGAGGACAATCTTGTGAACCAGCTTGGGGTAAAGGGTATTGGTGAACTTGGCGTAACGGGCCTCGCTGGGGCGATCGCCAATGCCGTCTTCCATGCGACAGGACTTCGCCTGCGCAAGCTGCCGATACGGTTGGACAGTGTGCTACCGGCGACCGCCACAGGTCTTAAGGCCTAGCGCAGAAGGGACCGGTGTATGCCGGTCCCTTCTTTCCCTTGCCCGAGTTACGGTGTTAAAGGATGGTGCGTACGATGCGACGTACAAGCTCCATGGTCATGCCGTAGACGAGATGCGAGGTGAATGGGCCGGCGTAGGAAGCCGCTGGAAAGGTTTCCAGGGGCTTGGAAAGCCCAAAAGCAGGAACCGCTACCAGGTCGCCGCCAATAAACAGGGCCGCGCCGTAGGTGGTGCCGAAGCCTGAACGTACCAGCGAGGAATATTCCGCCAGACCGCCGTAGAGGCCGCCCATCAGGGCGCCGTAGGTGAAATGGACGACCGAGCCACCCTTCTGTTTTTCTTCGGTGCTGAGGTGGGCGCCGCCGCGCGCTGGAGTGGCGAGTCCGTCGGCTGCTTTCATGGTCGCATCCTCCCCATCGCTCTGGGTCTTGACCTGCTCCTGCTCTTCGGGGGTCTCGAGCCGCGTTGTGAGCGCTGCGCCAGGACCGGTGCTCCATTGATTCATCATCCAGGCTGCCGCCAGACCGCCCGTGACCCCTGCCAAAACTCCACGTACCAGATGTTTCCCCGCCATGATGTGTCTCCTTCGCCTGTTGTAGATATGGTCTCGCCTAGATGTGATGCAGCGTTGGTCTGGCGCGTTGAAATAGAGGTTGCGGCAGACTGCAAGAACTCATAGCCAGCGACGGAGCGAGTAGCGGCGATCAGAATTCGGGTGTGCCGGCCATGAGTTCGTCGGTGCTTGTCTCACGAATCAGGAGCAGTCCGGCAATCGTCAGGACCGCCGAGGCCGAGAGGTAATATCCCACGTATTGCAGCCCGTAGTGCTTGGCCAGCCAAGTCGCAATGTAGGGTGCCAGCGATGCGCCCAGAATGCCCGCCGTGCTGAAGGCAAGAGAGCTGCCGGTGTAGCGCACCGGGGTGGGAAAGAGCTCCGAGATGATTGTGCCGAGCGGACCGTAGGTGAGCCCCATGAGCGAGAGGCCGATACAGGTCATCAGCACGGCCCCGCCAAGCCCGGCAGTGAATAACGGCGCCAGAAAAAAGCCGAAGATCGCGATGAGGACCGACACCCCAAGCATGACGGGCCGGCGGCCTCGCTCGGCCAGCAGCGCGGAGACGGGGATGGTGGCCGCGAACAGTACCGTACCGAGCAGCTGAATGAGCAGAAACGTACCCCGACTGTAATGCAGTGCCGTTGTGCCCCAGCTAAGGGTAAAGACGATCATGAGATAGAACAGCACAAAGGTTGCCATGCAGACGAGAACACCGGCGATCAGCGCGCGGGTGTGATGGCGCAGCACGGCCAGGGTAGGAACCCTTACCTGCTCGGCACGCTTCATCGCGGCCGCGAAGACCGGAGTTTCGGTGATGGTGAGACGCACATAAAGGCCCAGCAGCACGAGCACGGCGCTGGCCAGAAACGGCAATCGCCAGCCGAAGGAGAGCAACTGCGCCTCCGAGAGATAGCGCGAGAGCAGTAAAAAAACGCTGCCGGAGAGCAGAAAACCGATGGGCGCTCCGAGTTGCGGGAACATGCCATAGAAGGCCCGTTTGCCAGGCGGCGCGTTCTCGACGGCCAGCAATACGGCTCCGCCCCACTCCCCACCCAGCCCGATACCCTGCCCGAAGCGACAGAGGGCCAGCAGGATGGGCGCAAGAATGCCGATTGTCCGGTAGACCGGCAAGACGCCGATAAGAAACGTGGACAGGCCCATCGTGGAGAGGGCGAAGACGAGCGTTTTCTTGCGCCCGATGCGGTCGCCGAAGTGCCCGAACAGCGCCGAGCCGATGGGCCGCGCGAGAAAGGCGATTCCGAACGTGGCGAGCGAGGCCAGCGTGGAAGAGTTTGGATCGCTGGCCGGGAAAAACAGGCCGGGAAAGACCAGCACCGCGGCCGTGGCGTAAATGTAGAAGTCAAAAAATTCAACGGCCGTGCCCACCAGGCTGGCAAACAGGACCTGCCGCGGCGAGTTGACGCGCCTTGCATACGTTTGTTGCGTGCTCATGTGCCACAATCGTACCCGCTGCACCGGGGTGCGGCTGGAAGAAGGCAGAGGTCAGCCGGTCTGTGCCTCGCCCGTGGCGATGGCGAGTCCGGGTTGTGCGGCGTACTCTGCCCATGAGCCGTCATAGAGGCCCACGTTCCCCGCCCCGCTTATGGTGAGGGCCAGCGAGACCACGGCGGCAGTGACACCGGAGCCGCAGGTCGTCGTGATGGGGCGATCGAGCGCGATGCCCCGGTGCTTGAAGATCTGCGCCAGTTCCCCGGGCGAGCGCATGCGGCCGTTCTCGACCAGATCCGAAAAGGGCATGCTGGTGGCACCCGGCATATGACCGGAGCGCAGCCCCGGACGCGGCTCCGGCGCCGTGCCCGCGAAGCGGGCAGCGGAGCGTGCGTCCAGCACCTGCTCCCCGGCCGTGAGCGCGGTCTGCAATTGCTGCAGGGAGCGCACGGCTGAAGGGTCGAGCGTGGCTTCGAAGTAGGCCGGCGGACGCTTCACGGCTCCGGATTCTATGGGCAGACCGGCCGCGGTCCAGGCACGCAGGCCGCCGTCGAGGAGGTAGACCTCCCGTACGCCGAAAGCGCGAAGCGTCCACCAGGCGCGCGGCGCGGAAAAGACGCTCTCCTGCTCATAGACGATCAGTGTCATATTGCTGCCGACGCCCAGCTGTGCCATTGCGCGCGCAAAGGCCTCCGGCCGCGGCAGCATGTGCGGGAGTGCGATATCTGGATCGGAGATCTCCTCGATATCGAAGAACACAGCCCCTGGAATGTGGCGGTCAAGGTACCGCGACCGCACATCGGGCGGCTGCGGGACGCCTACGGGAGGCAGGGTGGCGTCCAGGAGAACGGTGCCGGGGGCGTGCAGGCGTCCGGCCACGAAGGCTGCGTCGACAAGCGGTTGCATACGGCTCAGCCTACTCTTCCGGGAAGCTGCTGGCTGGTGTAAATGCCTCTCCGGTGGGGGTTCGACCCGGAGAACGTTCCCGACGTTCGCGCCGGTTTTTCCAGGGCAGGGGCTTCCATGCAGGTGCCTGCACGGGCCAGCGGAGTTCGCTGGCGCCATCCGGCATGACCGTCGTCAGCACCCAGTCGATCCGCGCCGTAGCGTCCTCCAGCACGGCCTGCAGGGCGGGGTCGCTGCGCACGGCGGCGGTATACACGATGCCGGTGAGCGCGTTGCGGATGTGGTGATTCACCTCGGCGGCGATCTCCATGCGCCGCGAGAGCACCGCGCGTCGCCGCGCCTCATAACGCAGCAAAGCATAGGAGAACAGGAAAGCCAGCGCGAAGGTGTAGATATCGGAAGCCATCAAGCGATTGGCCCTGTGCACGAAAACGTCGATCAGGAACCCGCAGCCGCTCATGACCAAACCCGCGAGCAGGGCCAACAGAGCGGTCCGCAGTTGCGGGCTTGCCGGGGAACTGCCGCTGATCTTGTCCGAGCTCACGCCGCTACCCTCCGTGATCGCTACTGCGTGGGACGCCCGGGTGCGGGAATCGTCACGGTCATGCCACAGCTTTCAGATTTACCCCTAGGCTCGCCTACAGCTCCATCGCGTGATCCGTCACCAACGCCCGCGCCCTGGCGGTGAAGTCGGCTACCGTGCTCGAGCCCTGGTCACCCTTGCCGCGTACGCGGACGCTGACGGAATCCGTTTGCATTTCCTTGTCGCCCACCACGAGGATGTACGGGATTTTTTGCAGACCGAAGTCACGGATTTTGCCCTGCATCTTGCCATTGGAGCCATCCAGCTCCACGCGCAGTCCGGCAGTTTCCAGGCGCTGTTTCAGCGTTTCGGCATAGGCGAGGTGCTTTTCATTCGAGATCGGCACGAGCCCGATCTGCACGGGTGCCAGCCACATCGGAAAGGCACCGGCATAGTGCTCGATGAGCACACCGAAGAAGCGCTCCACCGAGCCGAACAGCGCGCGATGCACCATGACGGGCTGGTGTTTTTCACCGTCTTCGCCGGTGTATTCGAGTTCGAAACGCTGCGGCAGCTTGAAGTCGAACTGCACCG
>CAXTZL010000004.1:0-36642 GCA_964248555.1 uncultured Bryocella sp. | reverse complement strand
ATCTCCACAACACCTTCTTTGTCGTGGCCCACTTTCACCTCATCATGGCCATGGCCGGCGTCTTCGGGCTGTTCTGCGCACTGTATTACTGGGCTCCGATCCTGTTTCATCGCCGCCTCTCTGAAGGTCTGGGCAAGGTGCATTTCTGGGGCACGATCCTGTTCTCGTACAGTACGTTTCTCCCCATGCACCTCACCGGGCTCACCAGCGAGCCGCGTCACTATGCACAGCTTTCCTCGATCCCCGGACCGGCCAGCGAGCTCCTGGCGAGCACGATGGGCCTGCAACATCACATCAGCGCCTCGGCCGTGGGTCTTGCCCTCTTCCAGCTTCCCTTCCTTGCCAATCTCGCGCTGGCGCTTCGCCGGCCTCGCGAGACGGAGGAGAACCCCTGGCAGGCCACCACCCTCGAGTGGGCTCCGATCGCGCGGACCCCGCAAAATCGGGTCGGAGTTTCAATGGTTTATCGCCAACCTTGCTCCTACAGTCTTTCCGATGACACCTTTTCACCGCAATGGACACCGGATGCAGTCGAGGAGCACGACATCCCTCCCCAACGGGAGTAATCTGTCTCTGCACGCACCCAATCGCGCCAAAAGGCCTGTATGCCGACGACTCTCACGCCCCCGGAGATCGACCGCCGACACCACACCGGCGAAGGGGACAACGGCTCCGGTCGTCGTCCTCCCACAGACAAACGCACCGGCGGCAATGGTGACAACGAAAACTGGCGAGACCGTCCAAGCGGTCGGCGCGGTCCCCGTGAACGCCTCGCCCAGGCGCGCGTCGGCATGTTCTTCGCCCTCGGTGGCGACCTCATGTTCTTTGTCGCGCTGATCAGCGTCTTTTTCGTCACCAAGGCCAATGGCCATTTCGACGCTTACGATCGCTACATCAACGAGTGGCTCCCCACGACCATTCCATCGATCCTCTGGCTGAACACCGCCGTGATCGTCGTCAGCTCCGTGACCGCCGAAGCCGCGCGCCAGGTCATGTTCCACGAACACCACGTGATGGACGAGTGGTTCGGGTATGGCCGACCCACCTCGACCCGCGCCATGATCTGGCTTTCGATCACCCTTGCCCTTGGCCTCGTATTCCTCGCTGGCCAATGGGTAGCCTGGAACCAGTTGGCTGCCGCCCACGTCTACTTCCGCTCCAACCCGAGCAGTCACTTCTTCTACCTAATCACCTTCACACACGCCGCCCATCTCTTCCTAGGCATCGGCGGCCTGATGTGGGCGTTGTGGCTGCTGGTCTACTCGCGCCAGATGGCGACTCGTCAGGTCGTGGTTGACTCCGTCGTCTGGTACTGGCACGTGATGGGCGTCCTCTGGATCTTTTTATTTGCCCTGCTCGAATACGCCCAGTGAAGCGTCAGCGTCTTCACGCCCTGCTCCTGTTCAGCCTGCTATTTGCAGGTTTTCCGTCCTTGGTTCAGGGCCAGGGATGCACGCAGTGTCTCGATAGCACACGGGCCACGCCACCGCAGGTGCAGGCTGCTTATCGGCACGCGATCTATCTTCTTGGCGGCACCGCGGGCACCCTGTTTGTCGCAGGAGCCCTGTTCCTTGTCAAATCCCGCTAGGGCTTCGACCCCTTTAAAATTGAAACATGATCTTCAGTGAGTCAGGCTGCGGATTGGAGGCCAGGTGCACCGCCTCGGCCGCCTGCTCCACCGGAAAGCGGTGTGAAATCAGTTTCGTAAAGTCCAGTTTTCCGCTGCGGTAGCCCTCAAAAACCAGGTCGATCCCTTTCTGTTGAATCGCCACCGAAGCCGAGTACGACCCCATCAGCGTCTTCTCGTCCATGCACACCGCTGCGGGGTCGAACGGTGCCGTGCCATGCTGCGTGCTCGCAAAGAGCATCACGCGTCCGCCCGGGCGGATCGCGTCCATCGCCATCCCAATCAGCGCATCCGAGCCGACTGCCACGAGCGCTACGTCGGCTCCACGGCCGTCCGTGGCCTGCTTGCAGGCTGCCACAACGTCGCCGCTGGCGTCGAGCGGGTGCCGCAAGCCGAAACCGGCGGCCACCGCATGCCGCTCCGGATAAAGATCGGAGGTCAGCACGGTGGCACCGGTCTGCCGTGCAAGCGCTGCCAGGAGTATTCCGATGCTGCCCTGCCCAACAACCAGCACCGTGTCGTCCGGCTCCAAAGCCAGCAGCCGGATCGCCTTGAAGCAGGTGTTAACCGGCTCGATAAAGGCAGCCTGCTCGAAGGGAATGTCATCCGGGATGTGAATCAGTCCGGCAGGCGTACTGCCATCCCCCACAATCCAGTCCATCACGCGGATGTACTCCGCGAAGCCTCCGCCGGAGGCCGCCCCGACCCCTGCCGTGGTGCCGACCTTCTTGTACTGCTCACACTGCGCAAAGGTCTGTTTACGGCAATAAAAGCAGGCACCGCAGGGAATGTGGTGAAACGCCATGACGCGATCCCCGACGGCGAAACCCCGCACACCGTCCCCAACAGCCACAACAGTTCCGGCCATCTCATGACCGAACACCCGCGGCGCCGCGTGCGATCCCGTGTGGATCTTCTTCAGGTCCGTGCCGCAAATGCCGCAGGAGGCCAGACGCACCAGCACCTCTCCCGGCCCAATCTTCGGCACGGGTACAGTTTCGGTAACAATCTGGTCGGGAGCGCGGTATACGGCTGCCCGCATCAAGTTGGGAAGAACTTCTGAAATCATGCTTTTCCAGTGTAGCGGCGTCGCACCAGAGATAGGGGCAACTAGAAGCGGCTGACCAGCCAGACACCCGCAATCAGTAAACCGCAACCAATCAGGCGCAGGGGCGAGGCAGAGTGCTGGCGTAACCCCAGAAGACCAAACTGATCGAGCAGCACCGAAACGATCAGGGAGGCCGTCAGACTCAGGCTGGTAAAGATTCCTGCGCCAAGCTTCTGCACAAGCATCAGCCCCGCAAGCGTCGAAAGGATGCTGATGAGACCGCCAGTCCAGGCCCACCAGCTTACCGCGCCAAGATGGGCAACGGGCACCGCCTGGCGAACAAACAACTGAATCAGCAGCATGCCGAGTAGTCCCGTGGCATAGACCGCCACACCCGCCCAGACCGGCTGTTGCAGCTGCTTATTCAGCTCTCCATTGGTTGCCGATTGGAACGGATTGGCAGCACCCGCTGCCAGGGCGACGAGAAACGCAAACCAGCCCACAAATCACCTCACCTCCACCGTGAGACGCGTGGTTCGGTTCTCAGGTCTGCCAAAGTAGCTCAGAAAGGCGTTGGTTCAAAACACGAAGAGCCTGGTTGCTGTGTCTCCCCAACTGCGCCGCCGAACGCCAGTGATGCGGCCGGAGAGCTGTGTGCACTGCAAAGGCCGCAGTGCGAAACTGACCCCGTGATCCCGCAAACCGCGCCAGCGAAGCAAGCTCAAAGTCATGCGGATCGGAGATGCCCTTGAGTGCCCGAAAGCCCAGGCCATGCGCCCGCGCCAGCCGGGCTACGGTGGCGGCTTCCATATCCACCATCGTCGCGCTGTAGGTGGCGGCCAGGCGAGCTTTCTCCTGCACCCCGGCGATGGCCTCGGTGGTGGCCAGGACGCATCCTGGCTCCCCGTGGCCCGTGCTGAAGCGCTCTCCCGTCCCAGCGCTTACGATCAAATCCGCCTCGTACACAGCGCCTGCAATGACTCCGGCACCACAGCCTCCCGCCAGACCCACTGAATACACGGTAGAAATCTCTGCTGCCTCGAGTGCCGCCTGAAATGCAAGCGACACCCTGGCCGCCCCCATGCCCGCCGTGACAACAACCGAAGCACCCAGCCGATACAGGTGCACGCCGCTCCGCAGGTGGGTCGAATCGGGGCGCCTTTTGCCCACAAGGCCGCGGACTTCCCTCGGCAGCGCCGCGAGGACGGCAGCCGCCCCAGTTCCGCTCATGGCAGCCGCGGCGGGGCCGGGGCGTAGCCGTTGGCCAGGAACCAGCGACATGCCTCCGCCAGCGCATCGTCTACTGGAAGCACACGAAAGCCCAGCTCCCGTTCCGCCTTCGCCGAGCTTGCAAACATCATCTTGCGCCCCATACGGACGGCCTCCATCGTCGCCCGTGGCTCCTTGCCCCGCAGCTTGCCGTTAAGGGTCTCATCGAAGAATGCAAACGCCATGGCCACAGCGTGCGGCACCTTCGCCTTGGGCGACGGCAATCCCGTGAGCGTCGCCAGCCGATCCAGAATCTGCTTCAAGGTCAGATTCTCTCCGCCCAGAATGTACCGCTCCCCCGGACGACCGGCCTCGAGCGCCCGCAGGTGCATGCGCGCAACTTCGCGCACATCGACAAGATTCAAACCTGTTTTTACGTAAGCCGGGAAGTTGCGGTTGAGAAAATCCACCACGATCCGGCCCGTGGGCGTTGGCTTGGCATCAAGCGATCCGATCGGCGTCGTGGGATTGAGCAAAATCACGTGCTGACCATCACGGACAGCTTCGATGGCCACCTGCTCCGCCATCCACTTCGATCGCTTGTAGTGGCCGATCATGTCCGCTTCCGTCACCGGAGCCTCTTCGTCCACCACCGTGCCGTCCGTGTGAAAGCCCATTGTCGCAACGCTGGAGGTATAGACCACACGGGGCACGCCGGCTTCGCGCGCCAGCCGCAGCAGCTTCCGCGTCCCCTCAACATTGGCCTTGTACATCGCGGCGGGATCGGGAACCCACAGCCGGTAGTCGGCGGCCACATGAATCAGTGCGTCGCAGCCGCGAAGAGAGGCTGCAAACGCCTCAGGATCGCGCAGGTCTCCCGTCACCAGCTCGGCCCCGGCCGGCAAAGAACTCAAGTTCGAGGTGGGCCGGACCAGCAGTCGAAGCCGGGCTCCCCGCTCCGAGGCCAACCGGGCCACATGGGCACCCACAAACCCGGTCGCCCCCGTAATGAAGAGCCGCATGCCCTAGTCCAGCACTTCCGGAGCAATCTGGATGTTGGTTTCACCTGCTGCCTTTTTCTCCCAGTACTTGCGGATCCAGGCTTCAAAGGTCTTGCCGGCTGCGGTGTCGCGGCCGCTGAACTTCACACCCGCGATATCGGAGTAGGCGATGCTCACCCGCGGCGGTGTGATGCCCGCAGGGGTGCCCTTCGGCGGTTGCGGCATGATGCGCACAGCCGAGCCTTCGAGCGTGGGACCGCTCCTGCGGTCATAGAGGTAACCCTCCACGGTCGAGCCATCCTTGCGCGTCACCGTCACGTCGCCCCGATAATCGAAGGCCTTTTCCAATGCTTCCCGGATCTCGGCATCTGTCGCCAGCGCAGGAATCCACCCTTCCAGGTTTTCCCGCTCGCGGCCAGCTGCGTGCTCCAGTTCATCCGGGCTGGCATGCTCCAACTGCTCTACTTTTAAATGTTCTTGCCCCAGGGTCGCCATCGTCAGTCTCCCGCCACGCTGGTCAGTGAACTATCCACGGACGTTGTCACCACCACGGGCGTGGGCTTGGGTCCCGCGCCGGAGGCAATCTGTACCAGCGGGAAGTGCCCTTCCGGCTTCCAGTCGTTCAGCAAATTCTGTGCTCCTGGGTCGTCATACCGATTGGAGAGAAAGGCCTTCGCCGTCTGGTAGAAACCCTTCAGCGACCCAAACGTGTAGTTCACACCGGATGCCTCGTAGCCGGAATGCACCATGCAGTTGGCACAACGCGGATTGCCGCTTTCCGTGCCGTAGTTGGACCATTCAACCTCGTCCATCAACTCCTGGAAGCTGTCGGCATAGCCGTCCTGCAGCAGATAGCAGGGCTTTTGCCAGCCAAAGATGGAGTAGGTCGGCATTCCCCATGGCGTGCAGCGAAGCTCCTTGTGGCCCATCAGAAATTCCATGAACATGGGCGAGGCATTGAACTGCCAGCTCTTCTTCCGGTTGGAAAGGATGGCACGAAAGAGCTTACGGCTCTTGGCGCGACCCAGAAAATGATTCTGATCCGGGGCCTTATCGTAGGTGTAGCCCGGCGAAACCATCATGGACTCCACACCGGCTTCCATCATCTGGTCGAAATGGCGCCGCACCGAGTTCGGATCAGCGCCGTCAAACAGCGTCGTGTTCGTCGTCACGCGGAAACCGGCATCTACAGCTGCGCGGACGCCTTCGAGTGCGATGTCATACCCGCCTTCGCGGCAGACGCCGAAGTCGTGGTGCTCGCGTTCTCCATCCACATGCACGGAGAAACTGAGGTACTTGCTCGGTGTAAAAAGGTGAAGCTTTTCTTTCAAAAGCAGCGCGTTCGTACACATATAAACGTACTTCTTGCGCTCCACCAGACCAGCAACAATCTCCGGCATCCGCGGGTGCAGCAGAGGCTCGCCGCCGGGAATGGCGACCATCGGCGTACCGCACTCGTCAGCGGCGCGGAAGCAGTCCTCCGGGCTCAACTCCGCCTTCAAAATGTGCGCGGGGTACTGAATTTTGCCGCAGCCGGCGCAGGCCAGGTTGCAGCGAAACAATGGCTCCAGCATCAGGACCAGCGGATACCGTTTCCGTCCTCTTAGCTTCTGCTTCATGACGTAGCTGGCTACTGTGATTGCCTGTGATACCGGAACGGCCATCCTGGGGATCTCCTTTGCACTGCACCAGGCTGCATCGGCAGCCCGGCATGAGATGAGGCGCTGAAGCCCTACGCTTCAGCAGCCTCGCGCTCCAATGCCTTGCGATAGGTCGTCAGAGCCAAAAGTGGAAAATATTGCTTATACAAATGATAGCCAAGGTAGAACACCCGTGGGAAGCCAGTTCCCGTGTAGTAGCTCTCCCCGTTACGTCCTGGGATCAACTCGTCCCAACTACCATCCTCATGTTGCCGCTCCGTTAGCCAGCGAATGCCCTTCGCTACAGAGTCGGACCGGGTATCATTGGCCGCCAGCAGACCCAGCAACGCCCAGGCAGTCTGCGACGGTGTAGACGGCCCTACACCCTTCTGTACGGCATCATCATAGGTTCCGCAGTTCTCACCCCAGCCGCCATCGGCGTTCTGCACCATGCGGATCCACTCGGCTGCCTGCTGCACGGCAGTCTCCAGGTACGAGTACTCCATCGCTTGCAAACCACGAAGGACCAGGCACGTGCCGTAAAGGTAATTCACGCCCCAACGGCCAAACCACGAACCGTCCGACTCCTGCTCCTTCAGCAGAAACTGCACGGCCTTTTCAACCCTGGCGTCGCGACGAGTGAATCCGTAAGCCGCTAGCATCTCCAGGATCCGCCCGGTGATGTCCACGGTTGGCGGGTCAAGCATGGCATTGTGATCGGCAAAGGGGATGTACTGAAAAATGCTCTTGGTGTTGTCCTTGTCGAAGGCTGCCCATCCACCTTCGCGGCACTGCATGGCCAGGATCCAGTTGACGGCCCGCTGCTCCACCTCCTGCTGGTACCGCTCCCGGGGATTGTCTACAGCTCGCAGGCCAAGCAAAACCTGTCCCGTATCATCCACATCCGGGTAAAACTCATTGTTGAACTCGAAGTACCAGCCACCCGGCTCAACGCCTCGAACCTTTTCGGCCCAGTCGCCCTTGTGCCGCACTTCGTGTGCCAGGAGCCAGTCGGCCGCCTTTAGGAGCCGAGAGTCGTTCTTCGAAACGCCGGCCTCTCCCAGCACCGTGAGCACCTGCGCCGTATCCCAGACTGGCGAGAAGCAGGGTTGCATACGCAGGGTCGGGACAGGATACTCAGGCGTTCCATCGGGAGCATCGATGGCCAGCTTTTCAAACTCATCCATAGCCCGAATGAAGTGAGGATCGTCATTCGAGTAGCCCAGATAGTGAAGCGCCACGATCGAGTTCAGCATGGCAGGATAGATGGCACCGAGACCGTCTGAGCGTTCAAACCGGTCCAGCATCCACTGCTCTGCACGCTTCAGAGCCAACCGTCGCAGAGGACGAATGTGGAATCGCTCGGCCCAGTGGGTCATGCGGTCGAAAAAAAGAAAAAAATTGCGCCAGGAGAAGGGCTTACGGTCCCAGCGCAGGTGCAGCTTGGCGCTGGCGCGGCCGCCAACGAAAAGCTCATCAATGCCCTGCTCCGGGGAGAGCTCCCGTAGCGGTTTCTTCGCATACAGGATCGACAGCGGGACGAGGATGCCACGTGACCACGAACTGATCTCGTAGATGTTGAAGTAAAACCAGTTGGGAAAGAGCACAATTTCCGGCGGAACAGCCGGAACGGCATCATAGTCGTACTGGCCCAGGGCACAGAGATAGATCTTGGTGAAGGTATTGCATTCCACCACGCCGCCAAGGGACAGAACGTTTTCCCGGGCGCGCACCATGACCGGATCGTCTACCTTCCAGCCCATCAGCTTTAGCGCGAGGTAGCACTTCACACCGTAGCTGACGTTTGAGGGACCGGCCGGGTAAACGCTCCATCCGCCGTCTGCGTTCTGATGGCGGAGAATCTCGTTGATGCAGCGCTCCATGCGTCCGCGATCCCCTGTACCGAGCAGGGTATGCAGAAAGATATAGTCGGCTTCCAGCATGGAGTCTGCCTCCAGCTCGCCGCACCAGTAACCCTCTTCATCCTGCTGATCGAGCAACCACGATACAGACTGATCGATTGCCTTTGTCACTTGGTCCATGGCAAGGTCTAGACGGCCAAACCTCGGCTGTCTCGCACCTGGCGAACCTATATCCAATGAGCTCATGTACTCTCGTTTTGCAAACAAAGGGCCTCCTGCCGACTCCTACCCACAACGTACGGGGACGGCGGCGGACTGGAGGCTGCTAGGAGGTAGAGTAGGAAGAACCGACAGAGAGGGGAGGCGCGGACGCGATAGCCTGGACGATCTCCGGTGGCAAGCCGAAACGAACATTCTCGGGCATGACCTCGACCTCCTCCACAGAGCCGAAACCTCGCTCCTGTAAAAGACTGACGACCTGCTGCACAAGGATCTCAGGGGCCGAGGCACCTGCGGTGATTGCCACGGTTGACACCCCCTCAAGCCATTCCGGACGAATATCGTCGGCGCTATCGATCAGGTAGGAACCGGTACCAAGATTCTGTGAAACTTCCACCAGTCGGTTGGAATTTGAACTATTGCGAGACCCAACAACCAGCACCAGGTCAGCGCCATGCGCCACATTCTTTACCGCCGTTTGCCGGTTCTCGGTGGCATAGCAAATGTCCTGTGCGTGCGGTCCGGCAATATGGGGAAACCGCTCCTTAAGAGCCCGGATCATGGTGCTGGCCTCATCCAACGACAACGTCGTCTGGGTAAGATAGGCCACCTTTTCCGGATCCGGCACAACCAGAGCGGCAACCTCCTCCGGAGTGGACACCACCTGGGTCACATCCGGCGCTTCGCCCTGCGTGCCTTCAACCTCTTCATGATCACGATGTCCGACCAAGACAAGGGAGTAGCCCTGCTTGGCGAACTTAATGGCCTCGACATGCACCTTGGTCACAAGCGGGCAGGTAGCGTCGATGACCTTAAGACCACGGTCCTTGGCACGCTGCCGTACGGCAGGGGAGACACCGTGCGCTGAATAGATGACACGCGCGCCTTCAGGCACCTCATCAAGCTCGTTGACGAAGATCGCGCCTTTCTGCGCTAAATCGCTCACTACATATGAATTATGTACGATTTCCTTCCGAACATAGATAGGAGCGCCAAAAGTATCGAGGGCGATCCGCACAATGTCGATCGCACGTACGACACCTGCACAAAACCCTCGAGGCTTCAGCAGAAGAACTTTTCGTTTGGGGGGTGCCGCACCATCTTCCGGCAGCACATCGACGGGCTCAAGGGTAGACGTGGTCACATCGATCAGTATACCCGAACCCCGCCATCTGTGAGACCGAAGGACGACCGCGAAACCGTATGGACACCTCGCGGACGCCTTCGATAGAGTGCAAAATCCGCTTTACATGTGACCGTTGCAGCCTGCGTGGGGACAGTCGCAACCCAGGCTCGTGGTGGAAGCGGAGTCCTTGCACAGCTGGGAGCAATATTCGTTGTCGGTCACCATACAGCTACAGAGCGGATGGGCACACTTCTTGTCATCGGCCATAACAAATCTCCTTGTACTTCAACTCATTGGAAGCAAAGCAGCCGACCCGTGTTGCTTTCGCCTGGAGGCTCAGCCCCCCCTAACGGCTGGTTTCCACCATCTGGCGGGCGTGAATACGCGAGGCTTCCGTCAGGCTCGCGCCAGACAACATGCGCGCAATTTCTTCCACACTTTCCCCCGCTGACGCCGTCCGTACCCCGGTACGCGTCCTGCCGGCGCGTTCACTCTTCTCCATCAGCAAATGGCGGTCAGCAAAGGCAGCAATCTGGGGTAAGTGCGTGATACACAACACCTGCTGCGTTCTGGCAAGAGATTTCAGCTTTTGACCTACCGCTTCCGCCGCCCGCCCGCCTATTCCGATGTCGATCTCATCGAAGACAAGGGTTCGGGGCAACGCAACGCCCCGCTTCCGTGCCGACCCGGTTGCCATATTCTCCACCGCCACCTTCAAAGCCAGCATCACGCGGGACATCTCGCCCCCGGACGCAATTTCAGTAAGCGGTTTCAGCGGTTCGCCCGCGTTGGTTGCAATGCGGCACTCCACGACGTCCCAGCCCGCGAGGGTCCAGTGAGTTTCTTCGGGAAGGGGGGTCACCGCGATCGTAAACCTTGCCTTCATGGCGAGTTCATTGATGCTCCGTTCCGCTACCGTCGCCAGCTTCTTCGCCGCGGCCTCGCGCCGGTTCGTCAAGTCCTGAGCAGCTTGCCGGTAGCCTTCGGCTGCGGCCGTCAGCTGGGCGGCCAGTTCCGCGGCACGGGCATCGCTGTTTTCCAGATCGCTCAGCCGCGCGGCAGCAGAGGCACCAAAGGCAATGACCTCCGCCAGCGAGGGACCGTATTTGCGCTTCAGCCTGTCCAGCTGTGCGAGCCGGTCTTCCACGTCGGCCTGGCGTTCGGGGGATGCGGCTGCGGACTCGGCGAAGTCGCGCAACGTCGAAGTCACCTCCTCGATGGCTGCCTGGGCGGTTCGCAACTGCTGTGCCGTCTCGGCAAAACTCTCCTGGAACCGCGCCAGGTCTTCCACATGTCGCAGCGCCCCCCCGAGCAGCCCTTCAACCGAGATCTCATCCTCGTACAGCAGCAGGATGGCCGCGTTGGCGCCGGCATAGAGTCGTTCGGCGTTCATCAGCAACCGCTTTTCCGCCTCCAACCGCGCGTCTTCGTCCGGATCTTCGAGAGCAGCGGCTTCAATCTCCCGTACCTGAAAACTCCAAAGATCGATCTGCCGGAGAAGGTCGCTTTCGGCCCCCTGTAATTGTTGCAGCTCCTCCCGCAGCTCACGCCAGCGGCGATAGGCTGCCGCGACCGCCTCGGTACCGACCTGCCCAGCGCGGTCCAGCAATAACTGTTGCTGCGTCGCATCAAAGGCCGTCATCGTCTCTGCCTGCGCGTGCACCAGTGCGAGTTCGGGGGCGAGTTGCCGCAGTGCTCCCACGGTGGCCGGCTGGTTGTTCACAAAGACGCGGCCCTTCCCGCTGGCGCCCACCTCCCGTCGCAGCAGGACCTGATCTCCGCCGGAGTCCAGTCCATTGGCTTCGAGCAGCGCCTCCGTGCCCGGTGTGGACTCAAAAACGCAGCTCAGTACGGCCTTCTCTGCCCCATGCCGAACCAGTTCGCTCGAGCCTTTGCCGCCCAACAGCATCGCCAGCGCATCAATCAAGATCGACTTCCCTGCGCCGGTCTCGCCGGTCAACAGGTTGAGTCCCGGGCCAAATTCGGCAACCGTGGAGTCGATCACCGCGAAGTTTTCCGCCCTCAGTTCCAGCAGCATGTGTCCCTAACCTTCGCCATGGCTTCGCCTCGCCAGCGTAGCACGGCGCCTCGCCTTTCTGAAGGGAGCGGCCCTAACCCAGCTTGAGTCCACCTGCCCATGTTTGCGTTCCTGGTTCTGGAACCGGGGCACGGCGGCGGGTACACTCGAAATCAGCGTATGACAGCTCTCCCCATTGCTCTTTGGCTTCAGGATCTCGCTGCTTCCTCGCCCGAGACCGCCAGCTCCGCAGCGCACACCAGCGCGCTCGCCGACATGCTGCACAACAGCGGTCCCACGGCCCTGACAGTGCTTGCCCTGCTGCTCGTCACCAGCATCTTTTCGTGGGCAATCATGATCGCGAAATGGCGTAGTTTCCGCGAAGCCGCAACACAGAATCGCAAGTTCGTTCGCGCCTTCCGCAAGTCGGGCCGGCTCAGCGAGGTGGCCGCGGTCGCCGAGCAGTTCCGCCCCAGTCCCCTGGTCGCCGTGTTTCATGAAATCCACGACGAGTATCAGCGCCAGTCCGGCGGCCGCGGCACACCGCCGAATCCGCAGGCACTGGAGCGCGCCGCCCAGACCGCCGCCAGCGAGTCGCTGACGCAGATGGAACACCGCATGACGTGGCTGGCGACCATTGCCCAGATCGCTCCTTTTATCGGTTTATTCGGGACCGTGATGGGCATTATCGATGCATTTCATGGCCTGGGCACCGCTGGCGCCGCCACCCTGCGCGCCGTGGCGCCCGGTATCAGTGAAGCGCTGATCACCACTGCCGCTGGTTTGATCGTCGCGGTGCCTGCCGTTGTGGGCTACAACCAACTCACCGCGCAGCTGCGCGAGTTTGGCGCCCGCATGGATGACTTTGGCCGCGAGCTGTTGAACGCGATTGAAAACGCCGCCCTGGTTCCAGGTCAAAACACCGCGCATGCCGGCCCGCAGCACCCTGCAGCCCAGCCAGCGCCGCTCCCGGACGATGGCCGCCGGAGCACAGTGTAGCCATGGCCTTCACCACTAGCAAAGGCCGGACCCAGACCTCACTCGAAGGCATCAACATCACCCCGCTCGTCGACGTGGTGCTCGTTCTGCTCCTGATTTTCATGGTCACGGCGCCGGTTCTGCAAAGCGGAGTGGAAGTTGCCGTACCGCAGACGCGCACCGTCAATCAGCTCACCGAGCAGCACCGCGTGGTGACGCTGGACAAAGATCAAAACGTTTTTCTTGACGACAAGCCGGTGAACATCCACAATCTGCCGGCGTTGCTGTCCGCAGGCACCGGGGCCGGCAAAACGGTATACGTCCGCGCCGACCAGCGGGTGCCCTTCGGTGCGTTTGCTTCGGTGATGGATGCCGTGAAACAGGCCGGTATCGCCAACATCAGCATCGTGACCCAGCCACTTCACTAGCTCCACCCTGCCCCGCCCAAAGCATGTCGCCCGAAACCAAATACCGTGCCGTATCTGCCGCACCGGACGAAGCACTGGGCGCTTCCGATCGCCTCGGCGGCGGTTTTGCCGTTGCGCTCGGTTTGCACGTGCTTGTCGCCGCCGCGCTTGTCGCTGCGGCGTATTTCGGGCACGCCAAGCCGGATCGCTGGGGAGAAAATCAGGCCTCGGTGGGCGCCATTCAGGCATCCATGGTCTCGGCTCTTCCCCTGCCCCCGCGCAATAAACCCGTAGAAAAACAGGTCCTGGCCTCCGAGGACGAAAACCAGGCGCCGCTGCCGCCGCCGAAGGAAGCTACAGAGCCGCCGCCAAAGCCAACCGACGTCCTGATCAAGGCCAAAAAACCGCCAAAAAAACAGGCACCGTTGCGCACCGAGGGCCCGCCCAAGCCTCAGCCGCGGTCGGCTCCCTCCAAGTCCTCCCCCGCGAAGCGCCCGCTGCCCCCCCCGCCAACCCCCAAGGCCCAGACCGGGGAGACTACG
This sequence comes from uncultured Bryocella sp., assembly GCA_964248555.1. Taxonomy (GTDB): domain Bacteria; phylum Acidobacteriota; class Terriglobia; order Terriglobales; family Acidobacteriaceae; genus Granulicella. Next base: position 22,966 of record CAXTZL010000004.1, on the reverse strand, counting down.
GCGACGCAGTTGCCGCAAGCCGTCTCGCAAACCCGCAACGGCACGGCGACAGCAACGGTGCAGGACCGCACCTTTGGCCTTCGCTATGCCTATTACCTGCGTTTGGTCAGCCAGAAGGTCTCGCAGAACTGGGTCGCGGCCGAAGCCGATCCGCGCTCCTCGCAGGGCAAGCGCGTGACGCTGCTCTTCACCATCGATCGCGACGGGGCGCCCGGCGACATCCGCGTCGAGACACGCAGCGGCTCCCCTTCGCTCGACCAGTCGGCGCTGCATGCCGTGCAACGCATCGACAGCTTTGGCCCCCTGCCGGCCGGTAACAGCATCTCGATCGAGTTCAGCTTTGACTACCGCGCCCCCTGAACCACCCTCGCTTCCCTCAACGCACACCCGCTCACACTGCATCTACAGTATTTGTATGGTTGTGTTTCGATTCCTCGCCAGGCAGCAGAATAGAAGCTGGGCTTGGCTCAGCCTGGCTTCCGGACTGCTCCTGTTCGCCCTCTTTTCCGCTCCAGGCCTGCACGCGCAGGACCCTTTTCACCTGGAAACCAGTACGGATACGCAGCGCCTGCGACTTGCCGCGGCTAACTTCCGTCCTGGAGTCGCCGACAGCATCACCTCGCCGCTGCTGAGCGCCTTCAACACCACCCTGAACAATGATCTCGCCAACGCCGGCGTCTTCGACCTGGTCTCCAAGAGCATGCAGCCCGGTGGAACGCCGGGATCGCCCGCCGAGATCAATCTCGCGCAGTGGGCGGCAGCACCCGCGAGCGCCGCCATGGTCGCCTTTGGCAATCTTGCCGTGGTCAACGGCCAGACCGAGGTGAAGGGATACTTGGACGACACCCACAACGCCCAGTTTCCGCAGGTCTTTGCCAAGCTGTACACCGATGCCGCCGACACCAACGGTGCCCGGCAAATTGCGCACAAGTTTGCCGATGACATCATCTTCCGGCTCGGGGGCGGCATTCAGGGCATCGCCGAAACCAAGATTTACTACGTCCACTTCTCCGGCGACGGCAACAAAGAGATCTGGGCCATGGACTACGACGGCGCCAACCAGCATGCAATCACCCACCTGGGCGAAATCGCACTGTCTCCGCGTGTCTCCCCGGATAATTCGCGGATCGCCTTCAGTGCACTCGGGCGCGATGGCTTTCAGATCCGCATGTACTCCCTTCTGCTGGGCCGTCCTGTCGCTTTCAACTCGCCCGGCAGCACCAACATCTCCCCTGCCTGGGCTCCAAGCGGCCAGCAGCTGGCCTATTCTTCCTCGCGCACGGGCGATCCCGAAATTTGGGTCTCCGATCCACAGGGGGCACTTGCCCACCGCATCACCAACTCCCGTGGCCCCGATGTTTCCCCCACCTGGAATCCAAAAACAGGCGCACAGATCGCCTGGATCAGCGGCCGCACCGGCCTTCCACAGGTCTTCATCATGGACGCGGACGGTTCCGGCGTGCAGCGTATGACGGATGGCGGCTACGCCACGTCGCCCTCCTGGTCCCCCAACGGCCAGTTCCTCACCTTCGCCTGGAATCGGAAGTATGGCCCCGGCGCTCCAGGCGGACAGGACATCTATGTCATGGAGATTGCCAGTAAGAAATGGATCCAGCTCACGCACGGTATTGGTCGTTGCGACTTCCCTTCCTGGTCGCCGGACGGCCGTCACATCGTTTTTGCAAATGCACCCAACGGCCGCGACCGTGACTCCCATCTTATGACCATGCTTGCTGACGGAACGGGTCTTCGCGCACTCACACCCTCCGGTTCGGATATGCCGAACTGGAGCTCACGATAAGGCGAAAGTGTCTACATCGCGCTACGATACACTGGTCCGGTTGCCCAGGATTGACGCCGGAGAAGGAAAAGGATGATGCAAGCACGATGGAACACACTATCTCGGGCACTGCTGCCCCTGAGCCTGGCCGTTTTGGCCCTGGGCGGCTGTCATAAAAAGACCGCTCCTGTCCCCGGGAACGCGCTGCCACCCGCTACGAGCGGACCGGCCCCAACCGCCACAATCACCGCAGATCCGGCGGCAATCGATCTTGGACAGTCCGTCGTCTTGAACTGGCGGACCACCAACGCGACCTCTGCCAGCATTGACGGGATCGGTGATGTTCCCGTGAACGGAACGCAAACCGTCTCCCCCGCCAATTCCACCAACTTTCACCTGGTTGTCAAAGGGGACGGCGGTACCACGGATGCCAGCGTACGCGTCACCGTGCGCGTTGCCCAGGTGCCCGGTGGCGGCAACGCCGGCAATGGCACCGAGGGCGACATGGGCAGCGACGCCGCCTTCCACGGCAACGTGAAGGACATCTTCTTCGGATACGACAGCTACACAATTCAACCCGACACCCAACCCATCATCAATCAGGCCGCGCAGTATCTGCAGGCGCATCCGGCTATCCGCGTTGTGATCGGCGGTTATTGCGATGACCGTGGTTCGGCGGAGTACAACATCACGCTGGGTGAAAACCGTGCCAACGCGGCCAAAACGGCCCTGGTCAATGCCGGTATCGCGGGAGACCGCATTCGAGTGATTAGTTACGGTAAAGAACGCCAGTTCTGCACCGAAGATACAGATGCCTGCTGGCAGCAGAATCGTCGCGACCAGTTCAGCATCGATCGCTAATCTGGCCAGGTCCGCTCTTCGTACCTAAACCCGCAGGGTACCCGCGCCGGAACGTCTCAGCTTCATGCTGCGGCCAGCCGGCGCGGTTCCTGTTTACACTGCTGCCCAGGAGTTCCCGGCATGAATCTCGTGCAACGCTGCCGCCGCATCGTTCCAATCATCATCTTCGCCCTTGTTTTTCTGAACGCGACCCCACCGGCACACGCCGTCAGCAAGGAAATGATTCAGCTGCAAACCCAGGTACAGCAGCTGATTGACTCGCTGGCCCGCCTGCAAAGCTCCAACGATCAGCAGATGGGCGTGCTCAAGGATCTCGTGCAGCAGACAGTGGACTCGGTCAACAAGATGGCCGTGACCGTCAACGGAATGCAGCTCAAGGTGCAAAACCAGACTGACGCGCAGGGTGCCAGGAGCGATCAGCTTTCCGGGCAGGTGCAGGCTCTAAATGATTCGCTGGACGAGCTCAAGGCCCGCATGGGCCGGATGGAGAAGTCGCTCAGCGATGTTCAAAATCAGACACAATCGACCAATGCGATCGTTGGCAGCCTGCCGGGTGCGAACGGCGCTGGCGCGGGCAACGTACCCGCGGCCGGTTCACCCCTTCCGGCTCCCGGCCCAGCTCCCGGCCCGGCTCCCGAACCGGGGGTCGCAGCCCCACCCAGCAGCGGCGCAACGCCTCCGCCGACGGCGAGCAGTCGTGTGCCCGGAAACCGTGCGCCCGCCGACCCAGGCGTTCCCGTAGCCGAGATGTACCGCGCGGCCTACAACGACTACATGGCCGGACGATACCCTCTCGCCACCTCAGAGTTCAACGACCTCATCAAGGCGCATCCGGACGATAATCTTGCCGGAAACGGATATTTTTATCTGGGCGAAATCGACGGCCGAACCGGCAAACCAACGGCCGCGGTCAAAAGCTACGACCAGCTGCTTGAGCATTACCCCGGCAATGTCAAAATTCCGGCCGCTCGTCTGCACAAAGGCGAATCGCTGATCGCTTTGAAGCAGACCGATGCCGGCATGCACGAGCTGCGCGCTCTCGTGCAGCGTTACCCAAACTCAGCCGAGGCCGCGCAGGCACGCACGCGCCTCAGCAGTTTGGCCCGACGGTAACTTCGTCCTGATTCGGACGAGCCAGCCAAACCGCCGCGCGGCTAGTTTCTAACTTCCCCAAAGGCACGCTCCAGGGCGGATCGCAGGGTGCCCGTTAACGGCACGCGCGGCAAGCGAGGCTGTCCGCCGTAGAAGCCATTCCAATCACAGCCATACTTCGCCGCTGCCGGCCCGAATTGATCGACCAGGGCCTCCGCCGCCCTGAGGCGCTCGGTGCGCTCCAATGCCAGTCGCTCGTCTCCATCTTTCCAGGCCGCGTACACCTCAAAACACCCCTGGGGTGCACAGGCCGCCAGCGAGGGCATCACACCAGAAACTCCGGCCTTCAGCAGAGGCACCATCTCTGCCGCCGGCCCGGCGGAGAGAATCTGAAATCCAACGGTTCGGGAACGTGTTCTTAGGGTCGAAACGGCTGCAGTCGGCACCTCCGCCGCGATGGGAGCCACGCTCATTGCCCCGATGGTCACTAGTCCCTGCGGCGCTGCAGCCGGCACAGCCGCGGCCGTGAGCATACGCTGGGTCACGGCTTCAAAGATCGTCGTAGTCGCCACGTCACGTTCAATCCCAGCCGTACCGGCCTGCAATCTCGCCACAGACTGCGGCGAAAGAGACCCATCAATCAAACCGATGATGTTGGGCACCCGCGCCAGGGAGAGAATGGCATCCTCCGGCAAGCGCAGCGCGGCTTCGGAACGATCATTCCAGAGAATCAACGGCAGGGGCGAGCTGTCCGCAATGGCTTGGTAATACAGCAGCACCTCACTGCCATCTGCTCGGTGCAGCAGGCGGCTCCAGTCCGTCGGCGGCGCCAGGAGAATGGCATCGAAGCCAGCCGAAGCCGCCGTTTCGGCCCGCTCCAGGGCAGCGGGCACACTCGCACATTCAATCCCGGCAAGCAGGACCTTTTCCTTGCCCGCAGTCTCGGCAACAGCCCGCAGCGTGTCACGAGCCTCCGTATCCGTCAGTCCGGCAGCCTCGCCGCCCGGCGCCAGCGCGACCAGACCCGCCGCCGGGCCGAGCGAGTAGCGGCGCACATTGTGCTCCAGCTTGCGAAGATAGCTTCTGCCATCCCGGTAAAACGGGCAGGTCAGGGGAACAAATAATCCTTGCAACAACATGTCCGGTCCAGTCTAGCCTCTGCCGGCGAGATTCACGGCAAAGTGTTGTCTGCTACGCCGTCAGCAGCGCCCGCGTGTGCGCCGCATGCAATTCCTGCAAACATTCCACGCTTCCCTTTCCTGACTGCAGCGCCTCAATGCCCTCTGCCGCCGCTCTGGCAGCGGCCAGCGTGGTGATCATCGGGACCCGTGCCGCCACCGCCGCCCGGCGCAGCGCCTGCTCGTCAAAAACCGCGCCCTGCCCCGTAGGCGTATTCACAATCAGGTGAATGCGCTCGCTTTTGATCAGATCCACAACGTTGGGGCGTCCCTCATCGACCTTGTAGACCCGTTCCACCTGCAACCCGGCCCCCTCCAGCACGGCTGCCGTGCCGTGCGTTGCCACAATATGGAAACCGGCGTTGGCGAACTTCCTGGCCAAAGGCACCACGCCTTCGCGGTCCCGTGCCGTAACGCTCAGAAATAGTGTCCCCTGAGTCGGCAGAATGAGCCCGGCGGCTGTTTGCGCTTTAGCAAACGCCTCGCCGAAGCTGCGCCCAATTCCCATGACTTCACCGGTGGAGCGCATTTCCGGCCCGAGCACGGGATCCACGCCCTGAAACTTGCCCCATGGAAATACCGGGGATTTCACGAAATAGTGATCGCCCGTGCCGAGATCCTTGCCGCTCGCCACCTGCTCCGGCAGCAGATCGCGCAGGAATTGCCCGGTCATCAGGCGGGAGGCGATCTTTGCCAGTTGCACCCCGGTCGCCTTGGACACGTACGGCACCGTGCGCGACGCCCGCGGGTTCACCTCAATGACGAAAACCTTGCCACGCTGCACGGCGAACTGCAGATTCACGAGGCCGATCACGTTCAGCGCCCGCGCCAGCTTGCGCGTATAGGCCCGAATGGTCTGCAGCACCTCCGCCGAAAGATCCACCGCCGGCAGGACACAGGAGGAGTCACCGGAGTGAACCCCGGCCTCCTCGATGTGCTGCATGATGCCGGCGATCACCACATCGGTGCCGTCGCACAGGGCGTCGACGTCGACCTCCTGCGCGTCCTCCAGAAAGTGGTCGATCAGCACGGGCCGCTCCTGCGAGTACTCGATCGCCGTGGCCATATACCGTCGCACCGCATCGTCGTTATAAGCAATCACCATCGCCCGTCCGCCCAAGACGTAAGACGGCCGCACCAGTACGGGATAGGTCACCTGCCGCGCCCCGGCAAGGGCCTCGTCCACCGAGGTGGCCATCGCCGCCGGCGGCTGCGGAATCTGGAGCTCTTCCAGCAACTTGCCAAATCGCTTGCGATCCTCGGCCAGATCGATCGACTCCGGCGAGGTCCCAATGATCGGCACCCCCGCCGCCTTGAGCGGAAGGGACAGGTTAAGAGGGGTCTGCCCACCGAACTGCACAATCATGCCGATCTCCGCGCCCGCCGAGGCTTCGTGTTCGTAAACCGCGAGCACATCCTCAAAGGTCAGCGGTTCAAAGTACAGCCGGTCCGAGGTATCGTAGTCGGTCGAGACCGTCTCCGGATTGCAGTTGACCATGATGGTCTCAAAACCGTCCTCACGCAGCGCAAAGGCCGCATGGCAGCAGCAGTAATCGAACTCAATGCCCTGCCCGATACGGTTCGGACCTGAGCCAAGGATGATCACCTTTTTGCGTTGGGTCGGCGCGGCCTCGTCCTCCTCGTCGTAGCAGGAGTAGAGGTAAGGCGTAAAACTTTCAAACTCCGCCGCACAGGTGTCCACCAGCTTGAAGACGGGTTTGACGCCCAGTCGCTCCCGCGTGGTCTTTACGTGCTCCGCACCCTCTTTCCCTTCCATCGCGAAGATTCCAGCCAGCCGCTCGTCGGAAAGTCCCATGCGCTTGGCGATCTTCAGATCGAAGCCTTCCAGCGACTCCAGACCGCGCTCGCCGAGGGACTTCTGCTCGTCCGCGATCAGCTTCATCTGGTGCAGAAACCATGGGTCCATTCCAGTCAGCCGCGCCACCTCCCGAACGGCCATGCCGTTCTCAAAGGCGTAGCGCAGATACTGCAGCCGCTCCGGATGCGGGGTCACCAGCCGCTGCGTCTGTCGCCGCGGATCGATGCTCTCGGAACCCGACTTCTTGCCGGTCTCGAGCGAGCGAACCGCCTTCATCAGGGCTTCCTTGAAGGTCCGCCCAATCGCCATGACCTCACCCACAGACTTCATCTGTGGCCCGAGCACCTCGTTGGCCCCTGGAAACTTCTCGAACTGCCACTTCGGAATCTTCACGACGACATAGTCGATGGTCGGCTCAAAGCAGGCCGGCGTCGCCTTCGTGATGTCGTTCTGCAACTCGTCCAGCGTGTAACCAACTGCCAAACGAGCGGCGATTTTGGCGATAGGAAATCCAGTCGCCTTGGAGGCCAGCGCCGAGGACCGCGACACGCGCGGGTTCATCTCAATGACTGTCATGCGCCCGGTCTGCGGATCAACGGCAAATTGCACATTTGAGCCGCCCGTCTCCACACCGATCTCCCGTATGACGGCAATGGCCGCATCGCGCATGCGTTGGTACTCGCGGTCTGACAGCGTCTGCGCCGGTGCCACCGTGATCGAGTCCCCCGTGTGCACGCCCATGGGATCAAAATTTTCAATGGAACAGATGATCACGACGTTGTCGTTCAGGTCGCGCACCACTTCCAGCTCATACTCCTTCCAACCCAGTACGGACTCCTCCAGCAGGCACTCGTGCACCGGCGAGAGATCAATGCCCCGCGAAAGAATCTCCATCAGCTCTTCACGGTTGTAGGCAATACCGCCGCCCGAGCCGCCCAGCGTGAAGCTGGGCCGGATCACAACCGGAAAGCCAAGCTTTGCAGCGAATTCCAGGCCATCCCTCAAGTTGTTCACGAGCATGGACCGGGGCATATCCAGCCCGATCTTCTTCATCGCATCTTTGAACAGCAGGCGATCCTCGGCCTTTTTAATGGCCTCCAGCTTGGCGCCGATGAGCTCAATCCCGAGCCTGTCCAGCACGCCCTTGTCTGCTAGGTCGACCGCCAGATTCAAAGCCGTCTGGCCGCCAACCGTTGGCAGAACGGCGAACTTGCCCGCATGAGGTCCCATGCGTTGGAGCTCAAGCTCGAGAATCTTTTCAAGATAGCCTTCTGTCAGCGGCTCGATGTAGGTGCGGTCGGCGACCTCCGGGTCCGTCATAATCGACGCCGGGTTCGAGTTCACCAGCACGACCTCAAAGCCCTCCCCCTTGAGCGCTTTGCAGGCCTGCGTTCCGGAGTAGTCAAACTCAGCGGACTGACCAATCACAATCGGCCCGGAGCCGATCACAAGAACTTTGCTGATGTCATTTCTACGCGGCATTTACTTCTTCCACTCCTCCATCATCCGGCGAAAGTCACGGAAGAGGTAATGCGAATCATGCGGTCCGGGCGAAGCCTCGGGATGGTATTGCACGCTGAACATCGGATCGGTTTTATGCTTCAAGCCGGCCAAGGTGTTGTCGTTCAAATTCACGTGCGTTACGGCTACGTCCTCCGGCAGGCTCTCCGGATCGACGTTGAAGTTGTGGTTCTGCGCCGTGATCTCCACCTTGCCCGTTTCGAGATTCTTGATGGGATGATTGCCGCCATGGTGGCCAAACTTCAGCTTGTAAGTCTTGCCACCCAGCGCCAGCCCAAACAGCTGATGCCCCAGACAGATCCCAAACAGCGGAGCCTTGCCCTGCAGATCGCGAATATTCTGCTGCGCATAGTCCAGCGGCTCCGGATCGCCGGGACCGTTGGAGAAGAAAATTCCATCCGGGTTCATCGCCAGCACATCAGCCGCCGGGGTCTTCGCCGGCACGACGGTCACGCGACAATTTTCCCGCGCCAGCATGCGCAAAATGTTTTGCTTCATGCCAAAGTCGTACGCCACCACGTGCATCTGCTCTTCGGCAGCGGCGTTCATGGCGGGCAGGTACTTGTCGCCCGTGCTGTTCAGCGGTTCGTCAATACCCCAGCTGTAGGTCTCTTTCGTCGAAACCACGCTCGCCAGGTCGGTGCCATCCATCTTGCGATGGGCTCGTGCCTTGGCCACCAGCGCCTCGACATCCGCCATATCTGTTGAAAGGCAGCCACGCATCACGCCATTGGCCCGCAGGTGACGCACCACGGCCCGCGTGTCGATGTCCGCTAGGACCGGGATCCCATTCCGCTCCAGGTACTCGTCCGTGACCTCGGTAGAGCGCCAGTTGGAGCTGATCGGCGAAAACTCGCGCACCACCAAACCCTCAATATAGGGCTTTGCCGACTCCGCATCGGACGGCGCCGTGCCGTAATTGCCGATCTGCGGATTGGTCAGCACCACGATCTGTCCCGCATAGGACGGATCGGTAAAAATTTCCTGATACCCGGTCAGGGAAGTGTTGAACACCACCTCGCCCACACGCTCCACCGGCGCCCCGAAGCTCCGGCCCTTGAACACGCGCCCATCTTCCAGGGCGAGAATTGCCTGCATGATCTCTCCCTCTTTGTAAGGCGATCAACCAAGTTTAGCAGGGCCGTAAGGCAGACGAACACTTCACCGCTGATGGAAACAGGAAACCCGGCACGAAGCCGGGTTTCAGAAGACCGCAATGAAAAATCTCGGCCGTTACGAATAGCGGCAAACACGATGGTGGTGCCGGTAAAAGCAGTGACGGTGACGGTGGTGGTGATACTGCGCTTCCGCAGGGGCAAAGCTGCCGAACATCACGGCAAGACCGAAAACTGAAAGCATCGCTCGTTTCAACGTCATTTCTTCTCCTGTGCCATCGACAGCATCGATGTACTGTCGATGGTGACAGCATAGTGCCTGTGCAAGGTCTTTTTACCTCGGGCTTGTCCAGGAATCACGAAAGGTCCACCTCCACGGTTCCGTTTTGGGTCTGGAGAGGAAAAACTTTCACCTCGGCGTGCTCTGGCTCCGCGGCCATTCCCGTTCTGCAATCAAAAGCCCAGGCGTGCCACGGACAAACCACCGTCTCCCCTTCCACCCATCCCTGCCCTAGCGGGCCCTGCCTGTGAGGGCACCAGTTATCCAAAGCGTGGAAGGTACCGCCAATATTTGCCAGGCAGAGCATCCTGCCCTCCACCTCCACCTCCCTTACCTCGTCCTTGGATGGGGCCTCACTGATCCCACATAGCTGCGTCCACGCCGCCAAATCCGCACCTCCCTGCACCGGAAGTTAAGATGCAGAAGATATCTTCTTATGCCTTCTTCCCATAAGCCCTCCAAGCAGCCCGCCCCTAAGCCTGTTGCCGTTCCAACTTACCCCGGCCGGCGCGACGTTTCCCCTCAGTGGCTCCTGAAAGCCAGTGCCTCGGTCGTCGTCATTTGCCTGCTTCTCGCCTATCTCACCCTGTGTGGACTTTTCTATGCCGAGCAATGGCAGCTTGTGCTCCATCCATCCCGCGCCGTGCCACACACTCCCGCCAGCGAAGGTCTCGCCTTCCAACCCGTCCGCTTCGGCGATGACAGCTCCGGCCAGCCGCAATTATCCGGCTGGTGGATCCCCAGTGATCTCCCCAGCGATCCAACGGTGCTCATGCTGCACGGTGAAAATGGTTCGATGAGCGATGCCCTCCCTGCCACGCTCGCTCTGCATCGTGCCCGGCTGAACGTCCTGCTGTTCGACTACCGGGGCTATGGGGCGAGCGGCGGCAAGCACCCGACAGAGCAGCTCATGCGCCGCGACGCGGAAAGTGCCCTCTACTACCTCACAGAGGATCGGCGGATCAAAGCAACCAACATAGTCGTCTATGGAGCTCACCTGGGGGCCTCCCTGGCGATCGACCTCTGCGCCGGTCATCCTCAAATCCCGGCCCTCATTCTGCAGTCAGCTGATGGCGATACGGAGAGTCGCATCCTCCGGGACACGCGCACCCGCGCCGTCCCAATATCTCTGCTTTTTCATCAGCGTTTCGCCTTGGGTGATGCCCTCCATCGTCTAAAGACCCCCAAGTTGCTCATCAGCTTTACCGAAGGGCCTGCACCGGAAATCGCCCAGCGAGCCGCCGATCCAAAAATGCTGGCCGAGCTTCCCCGCGAAGCCAACCCGGAAGAACTGCATCAGGTGATCGTGCGCTTCCTCAACACCTACGTGGCACATCCCCCATCGTTGCTTTAGTTACGCGCATGGGAGGTCGCGGAAAGGCGTGAAGGCTCCCGGTGTTCTGGGAGCCTTGGAAAAAGGTGGGGAGGGGTGCTGCGGATAGGGGAAGCCGGTGACCGAGGGGACTGAGAGCCCCGACAGTTGCTACACCTTCTAAGACGTAAGATCGCTGAAAATGTTCTTCTGTTTTTCAGATATTTTCTGGATTCATCTACAAAAAAATAGATGCGTCCCGGCGCTGCCTACGTCATGAAGTTTAAAAAACCCGATCGGCGCAGATTGGCTCCGGGGAAAACCGCATCGAGATGCGTTGTACCCAGGTTGCGGAGCACCGCCTCGCCGAGCACGCCGCGGTAGTCTGTCGTCACCACCAGGTCACGACCCTCGTTCAGCTGTTCTGGAGCGAGACCTGGCCACCGGCCATAACCTTCCCGCCCTTGACACCGCCACCCAGTACAAACATCACATTGGCGTGCCCATGATCCGTACCGCCGGTACCATTCTGGTGCGCTGTCCGGCCGAACTCGGACATCGTCACGACCGTCACCTGCTCTGCACCGTCGCCCAGATCACGCCAGAAAGCCGCGAGCGTATCTGAAAACTCGCGTAGCCGGTTGGCGAGCTGTCCTTCGGCTCCACCCTGGTTCCTGTGGGTGTCCCAGCCGCCAATATCAGCAAAGGCCGCTTCGACTCCGAGGTTCGCCTTCAAGAGCTGGGCAATCTGCTTCAGGCTGTTCCCGAAGGCGGTATTGGGATAGTTCGCCCCGGCTATGGGCCTGTAAGCTACCGGATTGGCGGCCTTTAACATCCTGACCGCCTCAAAGGTTTCCTGCCCCGTTCCATGCAGCATGGTATCTGAGCTTTGGTCATACATCGCCTGGAAGGCATTCGAGAGCTGGGACGTCTGCGGTCCGCGGCCGGCCACGGAAAAATCCTGAAGGTTGGCTACGGCAACGGCAGGAACGCGACCCTGCAGGGTCAGCGGCACCTGCGCTCCAAGCGCAACCGCGCGGAACGGCGAGGCCTTTCCCTGCTGAGCGCCCTCCGCGTTCAGGGCGCGGTTCAGCCAGCCGTCTGTCGTGCTTTTCAGGCCTGGCGTGCCGGACTCCATGTAGTCCTGCGCATCGAAATGAGAGCGCGTCGGGTCGGGCGAACCGGTGGCATGCACCATAGCCAGGTGGCCGGCGTCGTAGAGCGGCTTGAGCGAGGTCATCGCGGGATGCAGGCCAAAGAAGCCGTCCAGGTCCAGGATCTGCTTCTGCGGCACCGCGATGGTGGGCCGCATCCTGTAATAGTTCGACTCCGCATACGGCACCACGACATTCAGTCCGTCGCAGGCTCCGCGTTGGAAAATGACTACCAGCTTCCTGCCCGTCGCCGCCGCCGTATCCATCTGGGCGTATACCGATCGCGTCAGGAACGCGGGAATGGCCGAAGTTCCGACCAGGGCCAGAGCGCCGTTACGCAGAAAACCACGACGGGTCAGCGAATCACGGCGCGGCAGGTCGCGCCCGCGCATGTCGCAGCCCCAATCACTGCCATCGGTAAAAGCGAGCTTCTGGGTCATTCGGGCGCTCCTGAGCACTGCACTACGTATACGAATTAACTCAGAAGCCGATAAGAAGTTGCCTGCAACTTACGAATCGAGCACGATTCTTCGTCAGCCGTGCCGCTTTGGTTCCCTAAAACCGGCTCAGGTCCAGCATGGCCTGGAAGAGCCTGTCTGCCTGGGGCAGGATGACGTCCTCAAGCAATGGCTGGTAGGCAACGAATGTATCCATGCCGCCCACCCGCCGTACGGGGGCGTCCAGATCGTGGAACAGCTCGTCCCCGATACGCGCCGCCAACTCCGCTCCATAGCCCCAGCTGAGCATATCCTCATGCGCGACCAGCACCTTGCTCGTCTTCCGAACACTTTCCGCAATCGCGTCCCAGTCATACGGAGCCAGGCTGCGCAGATCGATGATCTCCACGCTCACTCCCTGCTCGCGCTCCATGCGCTGCGCCGCCTGCAACGCGCGCGGCACCACGGCACCATACGTGATGACGGAGAGATCCTTGCCGGCCTTGGCTGTTTTTGCCTTGCCAAACGGAATCGTGTAGTCGGGCCCAGGATAGGGCATGCGGCCGTAGGTCGCCCGATACAGATTCTTATGCTCCAAAAACAGCACGGGATCGTCGCACCGGATCGCCGTGCGCAGCAGTCCCACGGCATCGGTGGTGCTCGAGGGCATCACCACCCGCAGCCCCGGTGTATGCGTGAACAGGCATTCCCCTGATTGGGAATGGTAAATGGAGCCGCCGGTAAGGTAGCCACCGATCGGAACGCGCATCACCAGGGGCGCCGTAAAGCTCCCGTTGGAGCGCCACCGCATCACCGCTAACTCATTGCGCATCTGGTGCATAGCGGGCCATATGTAATCGAAGAATTGAATTTCTACCACGGGCTTCAGACCGCGAACGGCCATGCCGATAGCCCGGCCCGTAATGTTGGCCTCCGCCAGCGGCGCATTCCAAACGCGATCGCTGCCAAACTCGCGCTGCAGGCCTGCGGTGACCTTGAAGACCCCGCCTTTGCCCTTCAGCTTGCCTTCCAGCAGCTCGCGATCCCGCGTCGCATCCGCAACATCTTCCCCAAAGACCACAACCCGGGGATCGCGCCGCATCTCGTCGCGCAGGCAGGCGTTGATGCCATCCAGCATCGTCCGCTCCGAGGCTCCCTCCCCCACGGAAGGCGAGTGGCTGGCAAATTGCGACGAGGTCGCAGGCAGCACCTCCGAATAAACCTCATGCAGGATCGAGGAGATCTCCGGCGGTGCCGCAGCCAGCGCTCGATCGCTAGCACCCTGTACCTCGACATCGACCGAAAGCTCTATTTGGCGCAGTTGCTCGGCATCGGCGACGCCGTTGGAGATCAGCCAGGCACTCATCTGCGCGATGGGATCCCGCAGCGCATCCGCATCCAGCTCCTCCGCAGACCGATAGTGGGATTCATCATCACTCAGAGAATGGGAATAGGGCCGCACGACGTGTCCATGCACCAATGCAGGTCCGCGGCCGGCACGGCAGTAGGCCACGGCTTCGGTCATCGCCTGGTAGCTGGCCAGAGCGTCGGTCCCGTCTATCTCGGCGAAGTGGAAGTTCGGAAAGTTCGCCACCAGCCTGGAAATGTTGCCGCCCGGGGTGTTGACCTCCACCGGGGTGGAGATCGCGTAGCCGTTGTCTTCGACGACATACAGCACCGGGAGCTTCAGATTGGACGCCGTGTTCAGCGATTCCCAGAACTCGCCCTGGCTCGTTGAGCCCTCTCCGATCGAGACATACACGACCTCGTCCTCGTGAAAGTGAACGTCTTTATAGTCGCGGTAGTCACCACTCACCTTGCTCGCGGACTCGGGATGGCGGCTAAAGTAGCGGCCAGCTTCCGCACATCCCACGGCATGCAGGCACTGCGTTGCCGTCGAGGAAGAGGGAGACACAATATTCAGCCGCTGACTGGTCCAGTGCGAGGGCATCTGGCGTCCACCGGAGGCCGGATCGCTGCCCGCCCCCACAGCCTGCAGGAGCTGTTCCTCCACCGTATTGCCCAGTGCGAGGCAGATGGCCCGGTCGCGGTAGTACGGAAAAAACCAGTCGTACCCAGGCCGCATCGCCATACCCGCGGCAACCAGCAGGGCCTCGTGGCCCGCACAGGAGATCTGGAAAAATATTTTCTGCTGTCGCTTCAGCAGAATTTCCCGGTCGTCCGTGCGGCGGGACAGGACCATCAGCCGGTAGAACGCCAGCAGCTGCTCGTGATTCAGTCCGGCGTGGCGGACGTCCGTTGATACGGGCTCCACACCGGCTGTCTCGCTCACGCTTTCCGTGCCGTTTCTAGACGACCGTTTTTTGCCTGCCACCCCGGTCCTGCTCCTTGTGTTCTCTGCGTGTTTCAGGAAGATTGTACGCGCCGCGGCCCCCTCGAGGACTTCCGGGCAGAACCGCTCAGTTCTTCATACGTTCCCGCACATCGTGCGCCAGTTTCTCAATCTCGGCCGCCTTCCGCACCACATCCAGCGAAAGCTCGTCACGGGAGCTCTTTTCCACCTCGGCCTGCAACTCGCCGGTCAGAGAGACCAGCCTCGCCGTATCGGAAAGCAGTCGCTTTCTGCGTTCGTCCTCGCGCAGGTGCTGCATCCGGGTGGCATTTCCCGCTTCCAGCGGATTAGGCCCGGGGTCGACCGATCCCGGGAAGGTGGACCGGTTCGAGTTGGATGAGGGTGTCGCCTGAGAAGGCGAGGAGGGCGGGGTCACCCGCGTCGGTGCCGTCTGGGCCTGCACGGAAGTCGCGGCCAGACCTGCCGAAATCAGCGCCAGCCAGAGCTTCTTCTGAGGCTCATAAAGCGGCAGCCAGGAAAATAGCATGACTTACTCCTTTTTTAATCCGAAGGCCTGATGGAATCAGCTTCCGAACACGCCGGTATGCTGGACGAAGCGTGCTCAACCTTATGATGGCCCTTCCACACGTGGTACCACAAGAGGAACAGTCCCTGCTCTCGGTCGAGCATGGATGGCACATTGACTTCATCAACTTCGTTCAAACAGGTCTGCCCAAGATCCTGGTTGCGCTCTGCATCGCCCTCCTGGCGCAGTGGCTCGTGAAGCTGTTTGTGTCCCGGATGCGGCGTCGTGCGGACAGTCTGGTCGGCAACAGCCGCCGCGCCGCACAGCTTCGGACCATCGCGGGCATCCTCCGCGCAACTGCCTTTGCCCTCATCGGGTTCTACGTATTCCTTCAACTTCTGGGTGCAATCGGCGTACCCCTGGGGCCGTTTATCGCGTCCGCCGGCGTGATCGGTCTGGGGATCAGCTTCGGCGCACAAAGTCTCTTCAAAGACATGCTGAACGGCGTCCTCATCCTTATCGAGGACCAGTACAGTGTCGGAGACATCGTCAAGGTCGCCAGCCTGCAGGGCACGGTCGAAGACCTCACCCTACGTTGCACCAAGCTGCGCGATGGCGATGGAACGCTGCACATCGTTCCCAACAGTCAGATCGCCACGGTGTCCAACATGTCGCGCGATTACGCCGTAGCCACGCTCGCCCTCAGCGTCAGCCCACGCGAAGATCCTGCCCGCATCGTGAGCCTGCTGCGACAACTCGCAACCGAGGTACGCGCCGACGAGGCATTCCGTGACGTGGTGCTCAGCGATCCCGAAGTTCTCGGCGTCGATCGCCTCTCCAGCGCCGAAATCATCTACCCCGTCAATCTCCGGGTGCGCGCCAATCAGCGCGACGGCGTGCTCCGCGAACTCCGCCGGCGCATCCTGGTCACCTTCGCCCAGGAGGGTATCGAATTCGGAAGTCTCACCAGTTCCCTGGTACGCTCGGAGGCCGGGTCGGAGCCGAGAGAGAAATCTGTTTCCCTTCCGAAACTCCCCGACCCTGCACCTGCCCCGATCCGGTCCGCTTAGCGGGTCAGAACCGCTACAGCTTCGCCATCACGCTAAGCTCCGCCATCACGCTACAACGTAGCCATCAGATCGATCAGTTCCTGAGGATCCCGCACGGGTGGCTGGCAGGCACCGTTTCGGCAAACCACGGCGACACTTCCCTCCAGCACCCCCGGAAGGTGCGGTAGCGTTTGCGCAAGAACCGGCGGCAACTCCGTCAACTGCCCGGGCCGGAGGCGCACCACGTTCTTATTTACCTGGAACTGTGCCGTCGCCGCGGAAGCGAGCTCGTCAGCCAACGCATCCGAGCCCACGACGCACACCTGGACCGGCAGTTCGATATACCGTCGCAGCGCCAGCCCATAGCTGGCGGCGTAGAGTCCAAAGTGCTCCACGATGCCGGCAAAGGTTTCCAGCGTGTTGCGCGCCTTTGAACGATAAAGCTCCTCACCGGTCAGCGCGTGCAGACGCAGCAGCAGGGAGGCCGCCATGGGATTCCCGGCCGGTGTCGGGGCATCCTGAACGGGTTTGCGGCGAGCGCGCAAGGCGCCCAGGCGCGTTTCAGGAGCCGACGTTTGATCTGTGTCGAAGAAGCCGCCCTCGGCCTCATCGCTGAATCGCCGGAGCAGGTCCTTCGCGAGATCTTCCGCGGCGGCGAAGTATCGAATGTCCCCACACGCCTCCCACGCATCCAGTGCGGCGTTCGCAAGAAGGGCGTAGTCATCCAGCACGGCCGGGATTGCCCGCCTCATTCCCGTCGCACCGGCTTCCCCATACGCCACGGCACGGGTGAGACCCCCAACGGGGGACCATGCCTCCACGAGCACGCGATCCAGAGATTTCAGCGCAAAAGCGATCGCCTCGGGCAGTGCGAGCGCGCGGCCTGCGGCCAGGTACGCCGAAATGCAAAGCCCATTCCACCCCGTATAGACCGTTCGATCTACAAAGGGTGTCTGGCGCCGCAGTCGGGCGGCGTACAGCTTTTGCCGGCAGCTGGCGACGACGTCGGCGACCTCCGCCTCACTCCGTCCCAGGCGCGCTGCGATCGCCTCAACCGTCTCCCCACGGTGAAGAACATTTTTCGCCGGATTGTGGTGCATATCCCCGACCGGCCGCAGGTTGTAATAGGCGGCGGCCACGGAAAACTCCTCGACCGAAAGCGCGGCCTGCGCTTCGGCGCGCGTCCAGGTGAAGTAATCGCCATCGTCATCCAGCGATTCGTCGGCATCCTGGGAGGCGTAAAAACCCCCGCGCTCCCCGTCGCTTAGCCACTCGTCCATCCAGCGCAGGGTGGAGCTCGCCACACGTGCAAGGCCCGGGTCCAGGAAGTTCGTGAACCCGTGCGAGTAGACGCGCAACAATTCGCTGTTGTCATAGGCCATCTTTTCGAAGTGCGGCACGATCCATCGTTCATCTACCGAATAGCGGTGGAATCCACCGGCAAGCTGGTCGTATATGCCTCCCGCGGCCATCTTCGCCAACGTCAGCGAGGCTGCCTGACGCGCCTGCCCGGCCAGCAGCCCCGGCCGGTTCGACGCGTCAAGCAGCAGATCCAGCACGCCGGGGTGCGGGAACTTGGGCTGCGATCCGAAGCCCCCATGGCGCGGATCGAACTGCCGTAGGATCGACTCCAGGATCCGGTCCAGCAGCGCGGAGCCCAGTTCCCCATCCCGCCCGGAGAAGGTTTCGTTGTGCTCGATGGCTTCCAGAACGCTGGCCGCCGACTCTTCCACCTCGGTCCCGCGGTCGCGGTAGGCCTCGGCCATGCTCCGCAGGACCCGGGGAAACCCGGGCCGTCCGAAACGATCCTCTGGTGGAAAGTAGGTTCCCCCGAAAAATGGCCTTCCATCGGGGGTCAAAAACCCAGTCAGGGGCCATCCGCCCTGCCCGCTGATGGACGCCACCGCAGCCTGATAGCGGCTGTCCACATCAGGCTGCTCGTCACGATCTACCTTGATCGCCACAAAGTTTGCGTTGATGTAAGCCGCCAGCTCCGGATTTTCGTAGCTTTCACGATCCATCACGTGGCACCAGTGACACCACACGGCGCCAATGTCGAGCAAAATCGGCTTGTTCTCTCGTCCTGCCCGAAAAAAAGCTTCCTCGCCCCACTCATGCCAGTCCACCGGTTGGTGCCGCGCCGAACGCAGGTACGCAGACGCGGCGCCCACCAATCGATTCTCTGTCATCTTTTCCATGAATCCGCTCCTGTGTCCCAGCCTGCCCGCGAGCCTTGAGCTACTGCGGACCGGCCGCAGCGGGTGTGCCGAGCGGCTGGGGCGCGGCCAGCGGTTTGGGAGCCGTCACACCGGGCGCATGCGGCTCCTGGGCTATGGTTCCTTTCACCGCTTCTTCCAGCGTGATGCCGTAGCGGTCCAGCGTATTGGCCAGGATCTGGTTGAGCGCCGAGCGGTCACGCGCATACGCCGCACTCGCCGAGTTCAGCGTGTTTTCCGATCCGGAAAGATTGCGGCCCTGCTGCAGAACGTTGGCCGTGGTCGAAGCCCCCAGGCTCAGCTTCTTGCGCTCCGCCTCCAGCGACTGCGCCGCATACTCGCGCGCCGCCTGCGACGCCACCACCCCGGCCCGGTCATTGCTGAGTGCGTAACGCGCGTTAATCAATTGAATGCGCAACTGCGTATAGATCTGCTGCAGCCGCATCTCGGCCTGGCGATATTCGATCTGCGAACGCACCTGATCGGCCTGCGCGGTCCGGTTGCGCAAGGGAATATTGATGTTCACACCCACGCCGTAGTCGGGGTAGTTATTGTTGACCAGGTTTTCAAGCGTCGAACCGTACCCGAGCGGCGGCACCAGACCCGCCGGACAGGGTGTAAAGGCCGTTGTCGTGGATCCCAGTCCGGAGATGCCCGTAGCGCAGTTCAGCAGCGGGTTCTGCCGTCCACCCAGCGCATTGGCTCCATAAAATCCAAAGGCATCCACGACCGGCAGCAAGCCATTCTTCTCGGCCCGGATCGTAATTTTGTTGTTCTGCATCGAGAGCACGGCCTGCTCCACCTGCGGATTATCCCGGTAGGCCTGGCTGACCAGGTCCTCAACCGGTTCGTCCTCCTCCGGTAGCCGGTCCAACCCGACGCGGTCGGTCGGCACCACGGGGGCGTTGGCGATTTTAGGATCGCCCAGCGTGCGTGCAATCGCCTGCTTCAGCAGCAACTGCTGGTACTCCAGATTGTTTTGCGAAGAGATCAGCGACTGCTTATCCGTAGCCACCGCGGAGTCGGCGTTCACCACGTCCAGCGGTGCCAGCGTCCCAATAGCCACCTCGCGGCGGTCGTCCGCCGCAAGCTGCGTGGACTGGCCCAACGCCCGGGTCTTGGCCTGCTCATCCTCATACGCACTCACCAGCGCCCAGTAGATGCTTTCCACCTGCGTGACGGTGTAGATCACCTGTTGGCGAAAAGCAGAATCCGCATAACGGCGGTTGTTCTTCGCCTGCACGATGAAGCGCTTGTTGATCCAGGGCCCGAAGCCCTGCAGCAGGTGCTGCGTTGCCAACGCCCGAAAGGTCGAGTTCAGCGCCGGGTTATAGACCACGCCTTCGCTGTTGGTGGTCTGCCGCGTGTTGTTGTAGGTCACCTGCAGCGAGGTTCCAGAAGCAAATCCCTGCTGATATTCGAAGTTATAGGTCGTCGTATTCTGCTGCAGGTTCTCCGTACCGGTCAGCAACGTGATCGTCTGCGGAATGCGCGCACTTTCATACTGAATCGTGCCGGTGAGCAGAGGGTCGAAGTTTTCCACCTGCGGACCGCCGCCATTGGTTGAGAGCACCAGCCCGGAGCTGCCCGCACTTGCCGAAGCGACCGACGTGGAGCCGGCCGGACCGCCGCCTCCCGTAATGGTGGTGGTCGATCCGCCCAGTGTGTTGGTAATCAGCCCGGTCGGAACCCCGCGCAGTGTGGAACCAGCCTCGGCCCGCAGGAGATCGGTATCCGCAATATCTAGGTTGATACGCGCAATCGCGATGTCGTAGTTGTCTTCCAGGGCCAGGGTGACAGCATCGGCCAGGCTGAGATAGATTTTGCCGTCTCGGAGCAGATCATCCAGCTTGGGCGCATTACTCAGCCGCGTCTGGGGATAATTCTTAGCCGTGTAAATTGCGAATGGATCCGGGAAAAAGTGATTGCCCCGGGCATAGTCATGAGATGTTGGCCGCAGAAAAAGTGGCTGTGTGGGTGTTGGCGCCGGGGCCTGAGGCAAACCGGGCGTTTTGGTCGTGTCGTTCTGCACAGGGAGTGCCGGAGGCGCGACCGTCGGGCTTCCCTGCGGTGTTGCGGTGGCCTGCGGTGTTGCGGTGGCCTGCGGTGTTGCGGTGGCCTGCGGGGTTGCGGCGCCAGCCGTCTGGGCGGCTCCCAACATCCCGGCCGCGAAACCCTCAGCTAGGCAGGGTTGCACGAAAAAGGCCCATCCCGCCATTGCCACACGTAGGGCATGCGTTCCTGCTCCCGTCCGTCGTTCCCGCCTGTGCGACGGCTTACCTGCTTGCGGCACCCTACATCCTTCCTTCAGACCCTTAAACACAAATTCGCCGTCCAAGCGGGCAAACACTCCGCAGCACGCAAAATGAGCGAGGTCGAGGCCAGTATAGTCCCCACCCGGCGCTCCCCAAGACAGTAGCGGCAAAGGATAATAAGAGGGCAGGATTCGGTCAGGAGGGCCGGCCATGATCCGTTCGACTCGTTTGCCTGATCCGATCCGTCCGACTCCTGCTACGCACTGGAAGCTAACCCTCAGCTATAACGGCGCCGGATTCCACGGCTGGCAGGTGCAACCCGGCCTCAAGACCGTACAAGGGACCCTGGCCCGGGCACTCCACGACCTCAGCGGTCACGAAGTCTTGCCGCAGGGCTCGGGCCGCACGGACGCCGGGGTACACGCCCTCGCGCAGGTAGCCTCCTTCAGCCTTCCGATGGCCATTCCCGCGGCAAATCTGCAGCGGGCGCTGAATCGTAGCCTGCCTCAGGAGTTGCGCGTTCTCTGCGCCGAACAAGTAGACCCCAATTTTCACGCGCGTCACTCTGCCCGGCGCAAACACTACGAATACCGCCTTTTCGAGCGACGACCGGAGAACTCCCTCGCTGATCGCATTTGCTCGCCCTTCCTCGCACCCTTTGTCTGGGACTGCCGCTGGCAGCTGGCGCCTGATGCAATGCAACGCTCTGCCCGCCTTCTCATGGGCACTCACGATTTCTCCTCCATGGCCGCCAGCCGGGGTGAAGCCTCTCGTCGCTCGAAAGCTTTCCTTTCTGATATTTCCATCCCCGGCGCACCTAATCCCGTAAAGACCATCTACAGCGCCGACTGGACGCGGGCGGAGGACTTGCTGATCTTTCGTGTGTGCGGCAGCGGCTTCCTGCACCACATGGTGCGCAATCTCGTCGGCACCATGGTGGACATCGGTCGCGGCAGCCTCCCGGTCGAGGGCCTGTCGGCCATTCTTGCATCGGGAGATCGCTCCCAGGCCGGTCCGACCGCTCCTGCCAGCGGCCTCTATCTACGCTCTGTCGAGTACGAGCCGACAGATGAGTTCCGTGAACGCGGCTTGGCTTCCGCACGGCCGGATCTCCTCGCCGGAGTCACGGTTTGAGCCTGCTCGACAGCCGGCGCCTCTACGGCCTCGCCAGCAGCAGTGCGGTTCACCGAGCCTTTGCTTGGCTGCATCTGCATGAACTGCAGCTTCGCCGTTGGCAGCTCGCCTTTTTGCCCATCGCCGCACCCCCTTTCGGCGAAGCAGACCGTGCGGCGTGGTTTTGCCGGCGTTTTGAGGAACTCGGCCTCGCCGAGGCCCACGTCGACGCGGAAGGCAATGCCCTCGCTCTGCTAGCCAGCGAAGACATGGACGAGGCAACCGGCGCGGTCCTGCTCTCGGCGCATCTCGATACCGTATTTCCCGCCGGCACCGATTGCACCCCACGCGAGGAAGAAGCCGTTCTGCACGGGCCTGGCGCCTGCGACAATGGCGCCGGTCTCACCGCGCTGCTCGGGCTCGCGGCTGCCCTCAAGCACGCAGGTCTTCGCCCGGCCTGCCCTGTCATCTTCGCCGCCAACGTCGGAGAGGAAGGCGAAGGCGATCTTCGCGGCATGCGTCATCTCTTTGCCGCAACCCCCTTCGGCGTCCGGATTGAGGCGGCCATCGCACTCGAGGGTGCGGGCGAGGGTCTCGTTGTTGACCGCGCCCTCGGCAGCCGGCGTCTGCAGGTCACCGTCACGGGACCCGGCGGCCACTCCTGGGCAGATGCGGGCCGCCCCAATCCCATCCTCGCGCTCAGCGCCGCGCTGCTCGCCGTGGCGCGCCTGCCCCTTCCCCGGCAGCCCCGTACGACCCTTAACATCGGCACGCTGCACGGTGGAACCTCGGTCAACTCTATCCCCGCCGAAGCCTTTGCCGATCTTGACCTCCGTTCCACCTCCGAGCTCGAGCTGGACCGCCTGGAACTCGCCGTCCTTACGCGGATTTCCACCGAGATCGAAGCTGAGATGCAGCCTCGCCCCCCGAGCGACCGCCTCCGCCTGGACATGCGGCGCACCGGC
>CAXTZL010000003.1:0-41831 GCA_964248555.1 uncultured Bryocella sp. | reverse complement strand
GGTGGAAGAACGAAGAAGAGAGAGAGAACACAAGTCGACCTGAAGACGTAGAGAAAATGGAAAAAAACCTATTTCAGGCGGGACACGCTACGCGACATCAAAGCTTTGCAACATACTGTTCGCCTATGAACTCACCCGGCGGCTCAAACGTAGTTACAGTTCTGTCGAGTCGATCGCCTTCGATCCAGGCCTGATATCAGAAACCGGCCTGATGCGGACGGCTCCTGCGTTTGCTGCAAAGCTCATGCAGAAGGAGCTAGCAAAATGGCTGCTCCGAAGGCTTGGGGTCACAATGGGCAGCCTCTCTTTCTCGGGCGACGCTTTGGCCCGGATCGCGATAGATCCAGAGTTTGCGAGTGCGACAGGGCAGTATTTACAGTCGAACAATGGCTCCTTAACAAAGGCGCGCTCTTCCAAGGCCTCTTAAGATGAAGAGAAAGCCGCCAAACTCTGGAAGGATTCAGAGGCGCTGGTGCATTTGCAACCCGGAGAGATACCCGAAGGGCTGCGATGAAGACCAGTGAACGCATGATCGAGTCGGCAACTGCGCTCATCGATTCTGGAGGGACTGCGGCTGTTACACTCCGGGCTGTGGGGCAGGCGAGCGGCGTTTCACACAATGCGCCCTACAAACATTTTCTGAACCGTGACGCCTTGTTGGGCGCAGTCGCGATACAAGACTTCAAAAAGCTTGCAGCTATGTTTACTGCCGTTGGGCAGGAGCGAGCCAGGCCATTGACCAGACTTAAACGAGCCTTGCAGGCGTTTTTGGAATACGGTCGCGAATATTCGAACCGCTACCAGCTACTCTTCAGTGATCCCGATACTGCAAAGCAGGGCGGCGATTTGCAAAAGGCAGCGCTGGCAACTTTCTCCGCGTTCACTCTCCTTGTCGCCGACTGCCAGCGGGCGGGAGTCTTGCCCTCGGTCCCGACCCCGGCCCTGGCCGGCTTGCTTTACGCTTCGGTCCACGGACTCATCGATCTTCAGGCAAGCGGGCGCATGAAAACTGAAAAGGGCTTTATGAACGTAAGCGAGGGCATCGCTCTCCTCCTCAATGTGCTCGCCAGCGAAAAGCACGAGGTGACGCCGTGACCATGGAAGAGCTTACACAATTGGCCGCTGCAGGGAAGATGATCCCAAAGGCTCCGGTACAGGCAGCGCGTTCGGTTCAAATCGCCGCGCCGCTCAGCAAGGTTTGGGGCATCCTGACCGAGGTATCCGATTGGGAGCGTTGGTATCCCTATCTGAAACAGGCGACGCTGGAAGCCCGTTTGCTGCAGAGACAAAGCTGACTTATGGGAAGCTGATCAAGCACAAGCTTCGCGTCGCAAGAGTGGTGGATCAAAGGCTAGTGATGCTCTATGGCACTATGGCCGGGCCGAAGCAGAGCATTCTGCGAGATCGTCTCAGTCACCGCACGCGTAACAGGCCTTAGGTGGAAGGAAGTTGGGTTTCTATGCCTTGTTGGGCACCCTTGCTATCCGTGCCTCGCCTCGGCCGAGAGCTCTGCTTGAGCACACTTGATGAAATGACCCCTGTTGATGCTGAACTGTTACCCTCTACGGTCGTATTCGGAACCCGTCTGCCTTCCGTTGGCCCGAGACCGCACCAGGAACGCGCCTCAATACAGGTTGTGCGGCTAATTGCGTAGTCGGGGTGGGATTGATGGGCAGGGTCGGACCATCAATGGCTGCGATTCGTGGGTCCGGCTGTACAGACGGGCATCCCCGGAATACGCCACTTCAGAATGGAACCAAAGCTGGTTCACCATAACGACGGGTCCCTTCCAAGCCCGGGCCGCGGTGTCCAGCTCTGCTTTCGTGAGTTCATGCAAGGTCATCTTGTCTCCGCTGACGTCTTGACGTATTCCACCATAACGTCAGATCCTCTTGGCGGCCAAATCGCTGCTCGTCATGCTCGAACGATGATTCAATCAGAGCACCCTAAGGAGAAGTGCGTTCTTGAAAAGGCAGCCGAGGTCTTCACCCGCTACGGCTACGCGCAGACTCCATGGCCGACTGGGGTCTGCATCCGGTTGAACTCGCGGCAATGCACCCGGATGCGGCCGACCTCTTTGATCTACGTCTTCCCGCTGTTCAACAGGCCCCCGCTCATTCGAACTCTTGACTGCTGAGATCATCGGCAGTGAAGTCGAGCAGTCAGGTATTTGTGCCTCACTGGCCGAGCTTGCCCGTTCGCTGATCTTCGGAATGAACGGTATACGCGAGGCTGCTTCAGATACGCAGAGTCTGCGGAGGATGATTGAAGTGCAAATCGAGGTCTTAGTGCGAGCAATCTGCCAAGCAGCTTTGCTTCCTCTCAGCTCTCCACAAAACTGATGAGCCTGACAGCACGGATTCACAGTTATCTGCAGGTGTGCTCAAGCTTTTAACTATTTCGCTCGCAAAAGAAAGCTTCCGTTATCCTGAGACCGCCTTCGGCAAAAGGACGTTGCAATACCAAGCTTGTCCATCATCCGAAGCGCACTTTCTTCGCTCCATTCAGGAATGGCAGGCATGCCGACAGGTCTATTCTGGCCTGCCAGCCTAGGCGTCGCAGAGTAAAAAGTCTTGCAGAAAATGCGTGTACATCAATACGTGGATCAAACAAAGTCCTCTAGCGTGCAACGGGTTGAACCTAAGCGAAATTGCGAATGGAGCCCCATGGCGACAAGGGCAGGAGCGGCAAATACACCTGCTTCCACAGATAATTCATCTGCAGCGCTGTAGCCGGCTCTCTTCACGCCGAAATACGTATTGACCCCAGTACCGACTAGCCATAGCGGTAGGAAGACCAGCGTTCCTTGCGCCATGTCCGGCCTTCCACTCAGGAGACGTCCGCCAGAAACACATAGGGCAAGGAGCCCGACGCCGGCACTTACGACCTTAACTGTATGCATCTTGGTACACCCCCTTGCCCCTGCGGTTTTCCGTTCATGCCTTCGTGGGCAGCGTAAGCAGACCCCAAGACCAACCCTGTGCAGCATCTCTTCACGCACACGGTCGAGCATCGGATTGACCACCATCGAACCGTCATTCGTCGGGTCGACAGCAACCCGAAAGGGTCGCTTGCCGCGCGCGCGTTCACAATCGCGACCATGGCCTCGGCGACGGTTCCGGCATCTGCGTTCTCCGGAACGATCGAAGCAAATGCGGACTTAACCTGTTCTCCAAAACCCATGAGACGGGCCGTTCTCATACTCGGCCAGTCTGGCTGCATCCTCGGGACCGGAGGCGTTCGCAAGTGGTTGGTTCCTTTGGTGAACGCGCCGAGAACGACGATGCTGGTTTCGATGCCCCAGCGCGTCAGTTCCTTGGCATAAGCAACCGTCAGCGCATCCATGCCGGCCTTTGCAGCGAAGTAGGGACCCAGGTGCGGAGGTGTTCCGCCCGCTGCGCTGCTGCTGGAGTTCTAGAACAACAGTCCGCTGCGTTGCTTGCGCATTACCGGCAAAGCAACCCGGTTCACGCGCTGTGTGCTTACGACGTTGATGTCATACTCTGAGGCAATCTGCTCCGGAGTAAACGCCTCCAACGGGCCGAACGTCATATGACCGGCATTGTGGATCACGACATCGATGCGACCCTGAGCTCCGACGATGGTTTGTACAGCCTTGTCGACGAATTCCTGAGAACTCACATCGAGCTCAGTCGTCAGAAGCTCACAACTGTTCTCCGCTGCGTACGACGCAAGTTCCCGGACCTTCTCCCGCGGTGTCTCGCATGGTCGCGTAAACGGTGTGGCCGGACCCTGCCAATGCTTTTGCCGCAAGCTCGCCAAATCCACTTGAAGCGCCTGTAATTAGAACGACCTGCCTCATGCTTGTTCCTTTCTTGTTGTGCGGATCCCCTTAGACGAAACCGCCATTGACGCGGATCAACTGTCCGTTGATCCAGCCTGCATCCTTGCTCACGAGAAACGCGACAACGCCCTCGATGTCCCCACTTTTGCCCAATGCGCCCAAGCGGAACCATTTTGGCCATCGCTCCAATTTGTTCGTCGCTCTTACCCTTTAGAAACAATTCGGTAGCAACTGGCCCTGGAGCAAGTGCATTGACCGTGATCTTGCGCTCTCCGAGTTCGTTGGCAAGGACTCGAGTCAGCCCTTCAACGCCTTCTTTCGAGGCGATGTAGGCACCATACCCAGGAAAGCTTTTGGCAACTACGCTGCTTAAGAACAACACGATTCTCCCGCAATCAACAACATGTTGGCAGCCTCGCTCACCATCAGGTAGCTGCCACGCAGGTTGACTGCGATCACCTTGCCGAAGGCTTCGATGTCTCCCTTTGCGATCGGAGCGAGTGGCATAAAGCCCGCCGTGTTGACCACAACGCCGATGTTGCCGAACGTCTCTTTTTCCTTTAGGAATAGCTGCTTTACCTCTTCCGGTTTAGAAATGTCGGCTGCGACTGCGACGGCATTGCCGCGCCCATCTCCTGAATCTCAGCAACTGCCTGATCTGCCTTGTCAGAACTTCCCCGAGTAATGTGCAATGACTGCAAAACCATCGGCTGCCAGCCGTTTTGCGACCGCTCCACCGATTCCGCCGGATGCCCCTGCTATTGACGCTGCTTTCACCGAGTTGTCCTCCCGCCTTCTTTGTCCTCCTCCCCGCTATAACCAACTACTACGGCTGGGGGGTCATCCTGCGCTTCGAAGACACTGCAGGTCTCCACCCATCCAGTCCTAAACGACCCTGACACGCCGGCCAGCTGGACTGTCTCAGCTAAGTCGGTGAGGGTGCAGTACCTCTTGGCAAGGAGGTGAGGTTCTCATGGGTTCTTGCGAGGAGAGATGAATAAAGATCATGGGCCGTGAGAAATCAGCTGAGAGAACTTGCTACTTGCTACTTGATGGGCAAAGAACGAAGCTTTACCCGCGTGGGGCGCCTCTCGGGCTCTGACAATCAGCCGTACGTCATATGACGCGGGCGTTGGGATGGGAGTTAATACCCATTCAAGGGCGCTAGTTCATCTCAACCCGATTGTAGTCAATACGGCCCGCGTCTCCGCGACGACACGGGCGGTGAAGTTTGGGCTTTGTACGAGCGTGGAGGGGAGCATCAGATGGCCTTCTTCGTCGTAGTAGACGCCAGTTTTGTTTGATGGATTGAGCACCGCGTTCGTGATGACACGCGCAGCCTTCACGGGGGTACTCCAATATCTCATGACAGGAACCAGCAAGGGAAGGACATGCTTTAACAGGAACCGGACCAAGCCGTTGGCCTCGCGTCCAAGAGCCGTTGCGGGATTGAATCCTGGCTCGACGGCATTGAAATGCAAACGTGAAGTCTCGCGGGCAAACTCCAGCGCTGTGGCGAGAGTGCATTGCTTCCAGGTGGCGTACGCGTCCGCACCGGCAGCTTTGGAACCTCCGGGCTCCCACTCGCCGCGTGCACTCGCCTCTGCGGAGATGTAGCGGCCACCGCGAAAGCCCGCCATCTTTGCTGGCTTACGATCGGGATCCTCTACGCCGGAAGCTACAAAGACAACATTCGCGCCATTAGGCAAATGCGGCATCAAGGCTTCAGTCAAATCAAACGGGCCAAGGTGGTCGGTGGCAAAGGTCACGTCCCATCCCTGAGCACTCTTCGTGGGCCGGGTTTGGTGGACGCCCGCATTGTTGATGAAACCGGCAATCGGTAGGGGAAAATCAAAGATCTTGTCGGTAGCACGGCGCACATTTGCCATATCCGACAAATCGCATATAGCCGATACCGCTTGCCCGCGCTCTCGCTCGATTTCTCTTTGCAAACATTGAAGCTTTTTGCTGTCGCGCCCGACCAGGACATGTTTGCCGTGCTTGGCCAATTCGAAGGCAGTAGCCCGACCTATTCCGGATGTCGGGCCAGTGATGATGTAAGCTCTCACCCCGAAGGATTTGCGAATAGCTTTGGTGTCCCTCATTGCTGTCTCCTTTGGTGCGCATCTAGTCAGTGATCTCAGGTAAAAGGATTCACGCTACAGCGCGCCAGAGGGCGTCGAAGCCTTCACTGCAACGTTTCCCGGCGTGAAGCGCATCCTGAATCATCGTTGCTATGGTCGCTTCCGCGATAGAGTTCATGATCGCGACAACGAATCCCATCGGCGTTTTGCGCATAGGACCGCGGGCGCGGACCTCGCCGTCCTGTTCCGCCCATCTCAATCGCTGAGTTGTCTGTTCTGTTTTAGGTTTTTCCGGCCGCATGCGCTGCCACACGCGCCAGGCGATCGACGGCTGAGCGAAAGGTGTCTTCTGTGCGAGTCTCGTGCTTGAGGCCCGAACCTGCGGTTGCCAAAAACGCTGCGAAGCCGTCCTCACCGTTAAAGGCTCCCAGATCCGCGCCTTCCTGCACCGCCTCACGCCCGCGTTTGGCGAGCAGTGCCGCAAAATTTGCATCTAGTCTGGCCATATAGACTGCGGTTCGCTCGGCATGGAATTCCAGTAGTTCCCCACCACGTGGGGTCGCATGAATCATGTGAAAAAAGCCGAGATCCTTAGCTAGCAGGGTTGCGGCAGGGTTGCGGCGATGTTTCTCAATAAGGGTGCATCCGGCACCCAGGCTGCTTCAGCACGCGCGAGCGCTTCATCCATCAACCAGGTCGCCAGGGCGTCGAAAAGAGAATTCTTGTCTGAAAAGCGAAGGTAAAGAGTCGCCCGCGCGATCTCCGCCTCTCGCGCAATGTCAGCCATACTGGTGCGCTGGTAGCCGTTCCTACCAAACAGGGTCAGCGCCGCATTCAAGATGCGCTGCAGATTTGGCTCGGACGGTTTGGACATAATGTGATACTAGTGTCTATGCCGGCCTGCAGGCAAGGAGGGCACCATCAACAACTCTAACGCGTGCTGGTTACCGGAGGATCCGGGTATATCGCCAGCTTCTGTATTGCCCAGCTTTTCCGTGAAGGTTTACAAGTAAGGACAATCGTCCGCAGTCTGGAACGCGAGGCGGGAACCCGCGCCGCGGTCGGCAAGCTGGTGAAGGCCGACAACAGGCTTGAGGTTGTGGTTGCCGATCTCAATTCAGATTCCGGCTGGCGCGAAGCCTGCGCTGACTGCTCGGGCGTACTGCACGTCGCCTCCCCCTTTCCGGCACGCAGTCCGAAAAACGATGATGAACTGGTACGGCCGGCACGTGACGGCGCTCTTCGAGTTCTGAAGGCTGCCCGCGATGCCGGAGTACGGCGTGTGGTCATGACCTCGTCGACGGCTGCCGTTACCTACGGCCATGGTGGGCGATCAGAGCCATTTACCGAAAACGGATTGGTCCGACCCAGGCAATCCGGCAGATAGCTCCGTCTATGAACGTTCCAAAATGCTTGCCGAGCGCGCGGCTTGGGACTGGCAAGCTCGTGAGGGCGCCGCATTGGAGCTCGTAACCGTCTGCCCAGGCGCCGTACGCGGGCCGGTGCTCGGCCGAGAGCATTCTGCCTCCATCGATATCGTGAAGCGACTCATGGACAGTTCGCTTCCCGGCCTGCCACGCTTTGGCTGGTCTCTAGCCGATGTGCGCGATATTGCCGACCTGCATGTTCGGGCGCTGCACGCGCCGAATGCTGCCGGCCAGCGCTACATCGAGTCGGGCCCCTTCTACTGGATGAAGGACGTTGCGCGTGTGCTGCGAGAACATGTCCCCACGGTGGCGGCCAAGATCCCGAAGCGCAACTTGCCAAGCTGGCTAGTTCGACTGTCTTCGTTTGCCGATCCTATCCTGCGTGAACGGTTGTACGAACTTGATAAGCGACGCCTGGTTTCCGCGGAGAAGGCCAAGCTTGAGCTCGGTTGGGCACCGCGAAGCAACGATCAGATGATTATCGAAACGGCTAAAAGCCTTCTTGCCGAAGGTCTTATCAAGAGGCCGGCGGCTTGACCGCGATAGTTGCCTGGGCAGCTGGACGGGTCTTGCTTGATCATGCGTGTCAGACCATTTGCCTTCTGGATTTATAAGGGATGAGCGATGCACAGCGTTTTATCCAGAGAACAGTTGGCGCGATTCAGAACCCGGTGAGAGCCCAGAAGAGCCCCACACTATCCGCAAAACTATCTAAAGCGTAAGGTGCCCGATTGTGAAAGCGGACTCCGTCGAAGTGGTCTCACAAACTAGGAGACAGGGCCCAAATGTGAATGTTACGCAGCCGAAACGGTCAGAGCGGTAGAGATCGAATACAAGATCCTAGGGTGCGCGCCCATTACTGTACCGGCTACCTGCGCGCACACATGCTGCTTGCCGCCCTCACACCACTCGCACTGCATGCAGGAACCGCAGAGCGCGCCCACTCCCACGCGCTGTTCCACCTTCAGCCGCGAAACGTTCGACCCTACCGCGGCTACCGTGCCTACGATCTCGTGGCCGGGAACCACGGGATAGACTGACCAACCCCACTCATTGTCGACCACCGCTACATCGGTATGGCAGATACCGCAATGCGTCACCTGGACATCGACTTCCTCCGGCCCAAGCTCCCCAAGATCGAATGCAAAGGGCTGTAAGGCCTCCTTTGCGGCTTTTGCTGCATACGCCTGTACCTGCATGGGCTCACTCCTTTGGCTCTGTTGCTTCAGCTTCGCCCGGCTTGCAAAGTTCTCCAGCAGGCGAGGCTCGATATTTCAACAATGCCACCGTGGGTTGAATTCCTCCATACACAAAGCTCCTAACGACTTGCACAAAACTCCATTTCTGCAGATCAAGGGAGTAAGAAACCGCCGTATACTCAAACCCGTGGAGATTCTTGAACAGCACCGGCAACGCATGGTCGAACTGCTCGAAGAGCTCGGTACCCCCGAAGGTGCATGGCCTTCCAACTTGAGCGGCGTGACCCTGATCCGCACGACTCGCGCAATGGTTCCTGTACCCGTGATGTACGAACCCTGCATTGTGATCGTGGCGCAGGGATTAAAGCGTTTCCATTTGCCTGATCGTGTGATCCACTACGATGCGCACAACTACCTTGTTTTAACCGTCCCGGTGCCCGCTGATTGCGAAACTGTTATCGATACGTTGGGTCCGTTCCTCGCGATGAGCGTTCGCATCGACCTTGCGCTGCTGAGTGATCTGCTGCTCGGCGTAGAGGGAACGGCACTCGTACAAAAACCAAGGTGCGAGACGCTGTCTGACAGCTGGGTAAGCGCGCCGGCTATGACACCGGCCATCAGCAACGTGGCAGTTCGGTTACTGGAGTGCCTCCGTTTATCGATGGACGCGAAGGTGCTCGGTCCTCAACTCGTTCGCGAGCTTACCTATCGCATACTGTGCGGTGAAGACGGTGGCGCGCTACAAAGCCTCCTGCTCGCCGGAAGTGCACAAGCCCAGATCCACCGGATACTGCACCGCATGCATGCTGAGTATGCGAGTCCGCTGGACATTCCTTCACTCGCCCAGGGAGCAGGCATGAGTGTATCGGCGCTTCATGCCCACTTCAAGGCCGTCACCGCGACCTCGCCTATGCAATATGTCAAGACGATTCGGCTGCACAAAGCCCGCATGCTTATGGTGCAGGACGCGCTTGGTGCGTCCTCTGCTGCTGAACGTGTGGGTTATGGTAGCCCGTCGCAGTTCAGCCGCGAGTTGAAACGCCTCCTTGGCGTTCCACCCGCGGACGAGGCCCAACGCGTCCGGACAACCTTCGGCCTCGATATCCGTAGCAAGAACTATCAGTTCTCCTAGACGAACTTCGTTGTGCCTAACCTGATACTTGCGTGGCGACCATTGCCGGCCAGACCCACGATCCTGACCCTAGTTCTCTCGTAAAGCAGAGGCTATGAGAACATTTGAGGAGCTAGTCGGACTAGCTCTTTTCCCAGCAAACAGAGGGTCTACGCCACGATAGACTATACCCTTTGGCTACGGGCAAGATGGTCGGCAATCACGCGGTCAAGCCGTAAGCAGGTGATCCGACCCACACGCGGGTTCCAGAGTATGAAGACAGCGACGGCCACGATCAGGGCTTCGAGACCATGCGCAGAACTTGACGAGGTCACTACCCTCACCTGCAAGCCGGACATTCATAGTGAGATCCGCTTTGTGAATCTTCGTTTCCAGGTTGCAGCGTGACCGCAGCCGAGAGTGGGCTTATGCTGCGCCTCAGCGAGGTTACGCAACAGAGCCCAAACACTTGGATCTTCACTAATCCGGTTGGCGCATTAAACCAAGCAGAAACCGTGCTTAATTTCAGTATGTCTTTTAGAGCGATTTTGAGAGTTGGGAGCCGGCCCGCGAGCCCGACACTACTGCCGGCATCTCTTTACGTCACGACGAACAACTGATGTCCTTCACGTGATTACAGTTATGCCAGGAGCACCAATGCCAGCCAATGCGCTCGTTCAGACCCGTATCTGATTCTGGCGTGAAGGAAAGAGCGGCCGCCGTGCTCGAGCAGCTCGGCATGACCGTTTCCGACGCTGTTCGCATCCTGCTCACCCGAACCGCCAACGAAGGCGCGCTACCATTTTCCACTCGCGGGCAATGTCCAGGCGCATGACGCTTGGTTCCGCACCAAGGTCCAGGAGGCCCTCGACGACCCTCGTCCTTCTGTGCCGAACGAGGAGATCAAGGCCCGCTTTGCTCGACGCCGGGCTGCCACAAGCCGAACTGAAGCATGACAATCGCCTGGAGCCCGCTCGCGGTCTCCGATCGCGAAGCTATCTTTGACTACATCGAAGCCGATAACCCACTAGCAGCGGCAAGAATCGACGGCCAAATTAAGAGCCAGATCGATGCTCTTTTGAATATGCCTGAGATCGGCCGGCCGGGTCGGGTTCCGGGTACACGGAAGCTGGTGATTCAGCAAACTCCATATCTCGCGGCGTACATCGTGGAAACACCTTTGCTGGCAAGGAAACGCCCGATGGTATCGATCCCCACCGAACTGGCACACATGAAGTCATGCGTCTCGCACCGTGGACGCGGAAGTTTTTTACCATCCTCTACGGTGATGACTGGAAAGGCAACGGAGCCTCAGGTATGTGCAAGAAGCTGCAGTAAAGATTACGGGCATCAGTGCGCCGCGGCTTACGACGCAACGGTCCTTTGTGCCTGCTGAAGAAGGCTGGCCAGTCCCTGCAAGCGCTCCAGAAAGGGTTCCTTCCTTGGGTTTTGTCTTAGGGAAGCGTGAAAATGCCGACAGCCCGTGACACGCGCCACCTCGATTGCATTGTTCTCGGTAAGCCCCCCACCTGCCGCAATCTCGAGGCGGCCGGCGGCCTTCTGCACAAGGCGCGCCAGCATCGGCGCACCGGTAAGCACGTCCGGCGCTCCACCGGAAGTGAGCAGGCGCGTGCAGCCGGTGGAGATCACATCTTCCAGTGCTGCTTCGAAAACAGGCGTGGCATCAAACGCGCGATGGAAGGACACCGGCAGGGGATGCGCCTGTTGCACCAGGGCGCGGGTGTGCTCGATGTCGACCCGTCCATCGGCCTGGAGTAAGCCAAGCACAAAGCCTGCAGCTCCGTGCTGTCGAGCCTGCTCCATCGAGCGAGAAAGCAGATCCATGATGGCGGGCGTGTAACGGAACTGGTCCGCAAAGGGACGGAGAAGAACGTGAACGGGCACGTCTGCATGCTGCACCGCGGCTGCCACCAGATCGGCCGGTGGAGTCAGACCGCCGACGGCAAGCTCGGTACAAAGTTCAATCCGTTGAGCACCCCCCGGCGCGGCAGCGCGGCATGTGTCTAGCGTTTCCGCACACACTTCCAGAACAACAGTCCTATTCACGATCAACTTTTACTCCCGAATTAGTGGCTGCGCTGGTGCGAGTGCCAGCAGCCTTCGATAACTTCATCTCTATACACTTGCAATATACGCAATCAAAGAGAACGACATACCATCACTTGAACAGTCTTGAGGTGCTTATCTTGGAAAGATCGCTCGCTAAGGTTTTCGGCATGGCAAACAGGGACAACTTCACGGTCCGGCTCTGGAAGGGGCGGATGGCCGCAGCGGCTCTCCTCTGCTCCCCGGGTTGGATCGCAGCGGCACCGACCGGCCCGGCACTGAGTCCGCAGCCGCGTGAGGTCCATGCCACCGGTCTGCAAAGCATCCATTCCGCGGTGGTTGTGGTGCCGGGCGGAGACGCGGAAGACCAGTTTGCGGCAGGCACGCTGGAAAGGGCACTTCGGGAGCATGGCGTGCTGGTGGCGCCCGCAGCCGGACCGATCGAGATTACGGTTCGTCTACTGCGTGCAGAAGCTCCAGAAGCTGGTGCCGCGCTCGCCGCTGATCATCTCTCTTTCACGCCGGCAATGCACGACGAAGGGTATGTGCTGCTGGCGCATGGCGCCTCGGTCGCCATTATTGGGCAAACTGCAGCGGGAGTGTTCTATGGGGTACAAACCCTGCGGCAGATGCTGGGCTCCGATGGTGGAGCACCGTCTTTTTGGACGGGCACTGTGCGTGACTGGCCCGCCATGCGTTACCGCGGTATTCATGACGACCTTTCCCGCGGCCCCTTCCCTACCCTGGCCTACCAAAAGCATCAACTTGAGGTGTTCGCGGCACACAAGGTGAATTTGTATTCGCCTTACTTCGAGCACACGCTGCAGTACACGGACGATCCGTTGGCCGCGCCCGAAGGAAGTGCGCTTACCCGCGCGGAGGCTGAGGATCTGAATGCCTATGCGCGCCGGTTGCACATCATGGTTGTGCCGGAACAGGAGGCGTTCGGCCATCTGCACCACGTTCTGATCTTTGAGAAATACGCCGACCTCGCGGAAACCCCGCACGGGCACGTGATTACTCCAGGCCAACCCGCGTCACAGGCCCTGATCAAAAGCTGGTTTACGCAGATCGCGGAAGACTTCCCCGGGCCGTTTCTGCATGTGGGCGCAGATGAAACCTTTGAGCTGGGAACAGGGCGTACGCGCGCGGAGGTGCAAAAACGGGGACTCGGGCCGGTGTACGCCGATTTTCTCGCGTCCATTCACACAACGCTCGCGCCGCTGCACCGGCGGCTGCTTTTCTGGGGCGATGTGGCTGGCACGGACCCGGCTGCAATTGCCGGGCTGCCGAAGGACATGATTGCAATCCCGTGGATCTACTGGCACCAGGAAAACTACGATGGCAACATTCTGCCATTCAAGAAAGCTGGTATGGAGACCTGGGTTGCGCCAGGCGATGCAAACTGGCGCGTAGTGTACCCGCTCGGCAAAACGGCACTGGATAACATCTCCGGCTTTGTCGAGGCAGGCCAGCGACTAGGCAGTACCGGCGAACTGACCACCGTTTGGAACGACGACGGCGAAGGCCTGTTCAACCAGGACTGGTTCGGTGTTCTGTTCGGCGCGGCGGCGGGGTGGCAGCCCGGCAGAAGCAACGGTGCGGCGTACCAGGCCAGCTTTGGGCAGATCTTTTATGGCGACACCACCGGCCGCATCGACCAGGCCCAGGCCGAGTTGATGGCCGCTGAAGATTTCCTGGACGTATCCGATGATGCGTTCTTTCTGGACCCGTGGAGCACAGCCGGGCAAGCCATGGCGAACAAGTGGCGAGCAAAAATCCCGGCCGCACGGCTGCATGCGGAGCACGCGATCGAGCTGCTTCAAACCGTGCGCGCCACCGAGCCGCATCTGCGCGAGGCCGATGCACTGAGCGCGATGGAACTGGGCGCCAGGCGAATCGACTTCATCGGGCTCAAATTTCAGCTTTCCGATGAGATGGCCACGGCGTACGCCAAGGCATATGCCGTTCGGGACGACAAGGAACACCAGACCGAAACGCGCGAGTTGCTTTACTCCATTACCAGCATGAACGGTCGCTGCCAGGATCTGCGGGATGGCTATTCCATGCTGAAAAATATGTATCGCGAAAACTGGCTGCGTGAGAGCCGCCCGTTCTGGCTGGACAATGTGCTGGTCCGGTATGACCTGCGGATCCAGCTTTGGCAAAAGCGCGGAGAGGACCTGAACACGCTGATCAATAACTGGCAGGAAACGCGCACACTGCCAACGGCCGCCGAAACGGGGATGCCGCCCCCACCTGCCGGGATATGAAATCGGCTGTGCACAGGTATCGAGGTTGTCCGCGATCAGGCCCGCACAACTTCGCGGGCACTCTGGCTAAGCTGTTCCATCATTTCGGCAGAGATCGCGTGATCGGTTGCAAGGGGATGGATGGCGGACACAGGGCAGATCAGGGCCGAGCTTGTCTGCCCCATCTTGGAAGATTCCGCCACCACGATCACCTTGCGCGCCTGGCGCATCATGGTCTGCGCGACGGCGGCTTCTTCCGGCTCCAGGGTGGTGATCCCTCGTCCAGATCGAATCCTGTGGCACTAATAAAGCTGCGATCCAGGTAGCTTCCACTTAGAAATTCAGCGCGGCCTGACCGGCCAGAGCAAAGGTCTAGGCTCAGGCCAGTGTTCCGCCGGTCAGCATGGTCTTGATTGCGGGTTGGTTACAAAGCTCCATGCCGATGTTGACGGTGTTGGTCACCACGATGATTCCGCGCCGGTGTTGCAGCGACCGGCCGATCTGCGTGGTGGTGACGCCGGCAGTGAGACCGATTATTCCTTTTCGAGCACCATCTCGGCGGCAGCCAGTCCGATGCGCCGCTTCTGCTGAGCAAAACGATGTTCGCGCACCTGGAACGAGGTGTCGTGACGAAAGGGCTCATACAGCAGTGGTTCCATCAGGGTGCCGCCACGTGCGTACGAAGCACAAGACCCCGCTTTTCCAGCCGGCGAAGTCGCGCCGGATGCTGGGGGCACAGACGCCGATCTGCTCCACAAGCTCACCGACGGCGATGTCGCCAGCCCGGAGCAAGGCGCGCATGATGCGGTCGGAACGTTCGTCCAATTGACTGACATGGGTCTGTCGAACTCTAGTGCAAGCAGTGGCTGCTGCAACAGTCCTCCGATTGAGAATCCCAAGCGGGCAAAAATGTGCTCAAATGAGGTTCAAATGAGCACAAGTGATACTGGCGTTGTCGCCAGTCCGGAAACTCCGGTCCCGTTCGGCCACTGGATGCTGCGCGAAATCCATGAGCAGGCACAGACTCTGGCAACCACCCTGGCATGCCTTGTGGCTGATGGTAACTTCCGCGAGAAGGTTTGTGCGCCTTTGCGACAGTTTCTGCGGGATATGAAAGGCGAACTGGTGATCGCGGCGAGCGGGTCCAGCCGGCATGCTGGCCTGGTCGGCGAAATATTCCTGGAGAATCGCAGCGGGGTCGCGGTCGACGTCGAATTTGCCAGCGAATACATTTACCGCTCGGAGCGAGCCTTGAAAAGTGCCTCCGTGCTGGTGATCTCGCAGTCCGGTGAAACTGCGGATACCCTCTTTGCCCTGCGCAAGGCGCGTCGCCTGGGTTACCAAACCATGGCCATCACCAACGTCGCCAATTCCACCATGGCGCGTGAAGCAACCGTGTCGTTTCCCACCGCCGCCGGGCGCGAACGCGCGGTACCTGCGACCAAGAGTTTCACAGCCCAGCTCTTGAATCTTCACCTCCTGTCTTTGTTGGCGGCGCAGGAGCGCGGTTTGCTGGAAGGGACGGCCCTTCAGGGAGAGTTGACGGCCCTGGCGGGTTTGTCGGCGATGGTGGCCACGCAACTACCTGCCTGGGAGGTCGCGATGCGCTCGGTTGCAGAAAGCTATCGCGATGCCAAGAGCTTCCTCTTTCTCGGCCGGGGGGTGCACTACCCGATTGCCCGTGAAGGAGCTCTGAAGCTGAAGGAGTCTTCTTATCTCCATGCAGACGGCTACCCTAGTGGCGAGCTGAAGCATGGGCCAAACGCACTGGTGAGCGATGCGACCCCGCTGGTGATGCTGGCCACGGTGGATCGATCCAATGCAGAATCCGTCGAGCGATACGAGAAAATCCTGCAATTGATGGGCGACATGAGGCAGCAGGGAGCGCGCATTGTGGCGCTTGCCAACTGCAACGACAGCGCTGTAGCGAGGCTTGCAGACCATGTGGTACGGGTAGAGGAGACGGATGAAGCGCTGCTGACCATCTGCGAGGTGATCCCGCTGCAGCTGTTCTCGTATTTCATGGCGATCAACAACGGTATCGACGTGGATCATCCGCGCAACCTGAGCAAGGCAGTCCTGACCGAGTAGCAACGGAGTTGGCAAGCGATGGCGTACTTTCTGGCAATCGATGCGGGCGGAACAAAGACGGATTACCTGCTGGCGGATGAGACGCACGAGATCGCCCGGGTGCGTAGCGGCACCATTAAGCGCCTTCGCGCAGACGCCACCACCGCACAGGACAACCTTGATGGAGCCATGCGCTGCCTGGAGACCCTAAGCGGTGTGACCATGCTGCAGGTGCGGCGGACCTGTGTGGGTACGGCCGGCCAGACCGTACCGCTGGTCACGGATTTTCTAAGGACCGAGCTCGGCGCGCGCGTGGGGGGATCCCTGCTGATCCTCGGCGATGTTGAGATCGCGCTTGATGCGGCGTTTCCTGCACAGGATGGCATCCTTGTGCTGGCAGGCACAGGCTCCAACGTCGCCGGCCGTGCCAGCGACGGGCGGGTCCAGACCGTAGGCGGCTGGGGGCCGGCGCTTTCAGACCAGGGATCCGGTTACCGTATCGGGCACATGGCGCTGCGTGCCGTGGGCCAGGCGCACGATGAGGGCACGAAAACGCTGCTGTTTGAGGCCCTCCTCGCGTTTTGGAAGCTCGATTCCTTTGATCTGCTGGTGGAGCATGCCAACAGAACGCCAGCACCGGACCTTGCTCAGCTGGTTGAACCTGTGGTGCGGTGTGCGGCGCAGGGCGATGCCCTGTCACAGGGAATCTTGAGTTCCCAGGGGAAAGAGCTTGGAGGGCTTGTGCGGCTGCTGATTCGAAAGCTGCAGGAGACAGAGGGTGCCACGCCTTTTGTGCCCCGGCTCGCCTTTGCGGGTTCCATCATGGACAAGGTGCAGCCCGTGCGAGATGCTGTCCTACGCGAGGTCAGGGCCGAATACCCGGACACGGCTGCGCTCGTGGGTGTGGTCGATCCGGTACTGGGGGCCCTTTGGCGCGCCCGCAGCGGTAACGACTTTAGCTGATGGGATGTTCACCGAAGGAATAAGGGCGTGGCGCGCCCTTTGACTCTGAAGAGCGGGGCGGCGTTTGTGGGCGACAGCCTGATTGCACGTCTCCCTTCTTTCAGGCCTTCAGCAGTTGCGGCCGCTTCACGGCAAGGGTCGCGATCAGCTCGCCGAACAGCGTGTTGGCCCAGGCAAACCACGGACGGCTGAAGTTGCCTGCATCGTTTTTGAAGAAACTTTCGTGCATGAAGCCGGTGCCCGCCGACGATACGAGGAGCATCTTCAGGGCATGCCGGATCTCCTCGTCCGAAGTGCTGGTCAGCGCGTAGATGGTCTGCGACATGGGCCAGATCATGCCGGCGCCCTTGTGCGGTCCGCCGATTCCCTCACCCGCGCTGCCGGAGAAAAACCAAGGATTTCGCGCACTCCACACGAATTCGCGTGTACGGGCGTAGAGCGCTGCATCCGGCGAGCTGTTCAGATACGGAAGCGCTAGCAGGCTTGGCACGTTGGCGTCATCCATCAGGAGCTGATTGCCGAAACCATCCACCTCATAGGCCCACACGGTGCCGTTCGCGGTGGGAGCGATGGCGTAGCGGTGCAGTGCCGCTTCGACCTCGTTGCTCAGCGAAATCGCTTCATTGGCAAGGCTTGCATCGTTCAGGATGCCGTTCGCCATCTCCGCCAGCTGGCGCAGGGAGGTGACTGCGAAAAGATTTGCGGGCACAAGAAACGAGAACGTACAGGCGTCGTCGGAGGGACGAAAGCCTGAAACGATGAGGCCCACAGGCTTCACCGGGTTGCCATAGCCACCTTCGCCCAGCGTGTCCGTGGGAACGGGCGAGGAACGTTGAAAGTGATACGGTCCGAGTCCTTCCCTGCGCTGCTGGACGCGCATGGTACCCACCACCAGGTGCATTGCTTTTTGCCATCTCGCGTCGAAGGGTCGCATATCGCCCGTCTGCTTCCAGTAG
The DNA here is from genome assembly GCA_964248555.1 of uncultured Bryocella sp. Classification (GTDB taxonomy): domain Bacteria; phylum Acidobacteriota; class Terriglobia; order Terriglobales; family Acidobacteriaceae; genus Granulicella. Next base: position 23,897 of record CAXTZL010000003.1, on the reverse strand, counting down.
CCATGCGCCAGGCGGATGGGATAGCACAGGGAATCCAGTTCATACTTGCGTTCGCCCACCCCCTGCTTCATCTCGGTGGCGTCATTGCGGCTCCACTCCAGCGGCGGCGCATTGAGATCGACCATGAACGCATTCGCATAGGGATCGATCAGCAGGCAGCGGGTCTGGCGGCGGATGACGCCTTCCAGCAGAGCCCGCAGGCGGTCATCCTTCCTTGCCAGCGGGAGATAGGGCCAGACCTGGGCGGAAGAGTCGCGAAGCCACATGGCAGGAATGTCGCCGGTGATCACGGCCGTGTCGGGATGACCGTCAAAAGAGCCTGGGACAACCGTGGTGTCCAGCGTATCGGGAAAGCAGTTACCAAAGAGCCGCGCAAGCTGTGGGTCAGCGATTTTGCCCTGGGTTGCGGTGATGAACTGTTCGACGGCATCGGAGCGGAAATGTCGCTGGCCCGGCGGAGGGCGATGACCGCCGGCCACCGGCGAGGAATCCTCAGCAGCGGTCAGGATGCCGGGAAACAGGGGCAGCAGGGCGCCGGAGCTGGCCTGCCGAAGGAACACTCTTCGCGAGACGTGGGGCAAAGTACACTCCATCTTGCTTGATTGGGCTTCAATCAGTCACACTGATGAGCACGGGCCGTTCCCGTGACCTCCATAGTAGCCGCTCGGTCAGGGTACGGTCATACTTTCGCAGCCTCTCCGGAGCCCGCCGCATGATCTCTCGCCGCAAGTTCGTTCAGACCGCCGGGGCCGTATGCGCCACGGCTGCCATGCCTCTGCCCCTGTTTGCACGTCCCCAGGGCGAGCGAGCGGCCGATCCGCTTAGCTGGGTCGACCCCCGCATTGGAACAGGGGGCCATGGACACTGCTTTCCCGGCGCAAGCGTCCCGTTTGCGGCGGTGCAGCTGAGCCCGGATACATTCAATGACCAGTGGGACTGGTGCTCGGGGTACCACAACTCCGACAGCTCGATCATGGGTTTCAGCCACACCCACCTGAGCGGGACAGGCTGTGGCGATCTGCTTGATTTCCTCGTCATGGCCGGAACAGGGCCGGTCAAACTCGTGCCGGGTCCGCGGTCCAACCCGGATGAGGGATACCGTTCGCGTTTTTCGCACGCCGACGAAGTAACAGAACCCGGTTACTACTCCGTGCTGCTGCAAGACCCGAAGGTCAAGGTCGAACTGACCTCCACCGAGCGTACGGGACTGCACCGGTACACCTTCCCACAAAGCACGGACGCCTGGCTCATTCTCGATTTGAGTCACAGCTATCTCACTAATGGCGGCTCCTCGGTGTACACGGCGGAGTTGCACCAGACGGCGCCTGATGGGCTGGCCGGAGGTCATGTAACGCGCGCCTGGGGCCATGACCGCCACTGTTATTTCGCGTTGCAGCTTTCAAAGCAGCCCACGAAGGTCGTGTTCTACTCCAACGACCAACCGGTCCAGGGGGACCGCATTCAGGGAGATAACCTCAAGGCCGTTCTGCACTTCAACACCGCCGCGAACGAGACCATTCTTGTGCGTACGGGCATCTCCGGTGTCAGCGCCGAGGGAGCCGGAAACAATCTGCGCGCCGAGCAGCCGGACTGGAACTTTGAGCGAACAAGGGCAGTTGCCCAAGGTAAGTGGAGAGACCAGCTTTCGCGGGTGCAGGCGGAGTTCGCCGATCCGGAACAGAAGCGCATCTTCTACACGGCGCTCTACCACATGTCGCTCGGCCCGCAGTTGTTCGATGACGTGAATGGCCAGTACCGGGGTATGGATGCAGGCATCCATACCTTGCCCGCCGGCGCCCACAACTATACGACATTTTCCCTGTGGGACACCTTTCGTGCCGCGCACCCGGCCTACACAATCTTCCAGAGCGAGCGTGTACCCGACTTCGCCAACACCCTGATTCGCATGGCGCAGCAGAGCGAGGCGGGCATGCCGGTCTGGCCGCTGCAGGGCACGGAAACCGGCACCATGACGGGGTATCATTCGGCCAGCGTGATCGCCGAAGCGATCAACAAGGGGCTGCCCGGCATCGATCCGGAAGCAGCCTATGACGTGATGACGCGACGCGCTTTGGTAGAGAACTACCAGGGCCTGGGATACTACCGGGAGATGGGGTACATTCCTGCCGACCGCGAAGGGGAGTCGGTCTCCAAGGCTTTTGAATACTGCTATGGAGACTGGTCCGTGGCGCACGTGGCAAACAAGATCGGCAAGCCGGAAGAAGCCGCCATGCTGCAGACCCGGTCCACAAATTACCGGCACTACTTCAACCCGGCAACCCAGTTCATGGAACCGAGGATGGAGACTGGCGGGTGGGCTACGCCCTTCGATCCCATCGAGATGGGGCACAGCAAGCGCTGGCGCGATTACACCGAATCAAACGCGTGGCAGACGAGCTTCGGCGTCATGCACGATCCCGCCGGCCTGATTGCGCTTTACGGTGGACGCGAGGCCTTCCTGAAGCGCCTTGACCTGCTGTTTACAGTACCCTCCACCCTGCCGCCCGATGCCCCGCCGGACATCGCCGGCATGGTCGGCCAGTATGCGCACGGTAATGAGCCCTCCCACCATATCGCTTACCTGTACGCGTATGCCGGGGCGCCGTACAAGACGCAGTCGAGGGTCCGTATGCTGATGGATACCATGTACCACGCGGCACCGGATGGCATGGCCGGCAACGAGGACGTGGGTCAGATGTCGGCTTGGTACGTGCTTTCCGCCCTGGGCTTTTATGCCGTCGATCCGGTCAGCGCAACCTATGTGCTGGGTTCGCCGCTGGTGGACGGCGCGACGGTGCAGGTCGGCCACGGCAAAACGCTTGAGATCGAAGTGAAACGCCACAATCCGAAGGATTGCTATGTGCAGCGTTTTACCTTGAATGACACACCGCAGCAGAAGGCGTGGTTCCGTCATGCGGATATCGCAGGCGGAGGCCGCATCGTGTTGGAGATGGGACCGGAACCGAACCTAGCGTTCGGCGCCGCGGAGGAGAACCTGCCGCCCTCACTCATCTTGTAAGCATATCCAAACGGGGAACTCGGCACAGAGCCTAAAAGCCCTGTTTACTTCATCTTTTGAGCTGGATGCGAAACACTACAGGCTCATCGTCGACGGGAGTCGGAGGCAAGGTGAGGTGCAGAACCTCCTCGTCCTGGTGCCATGAAGCACGCCGCTGTATCCCAGAAGCGAGATCCGGGTCGCGGTTTCAGCGCCCGTCGGCAGTGGATGCATCACGAGTTCCTCCCTGCTTGTCGGACGAAGGGCGATCGCATAAAGTACGCCGTTAGCGTGGTGAGCGGAAGTCGGCAGAGGTACAGGCAAGGGCGGCACTGTCCTGCATATTTCCCGCGTGAATCTCCGTCGGCCCCTCGCCAAATTGTTTTCATGGGCGGCCGCCATGGGTGGCTTCACGGTTACTGAAAGCCACTTGCCCACTGCCAGCAGCGTCCCCTGTGCAGCTTTGAGGGGATCGTGCTGTCGGCCCGGGGACCGGGCCGCTTTGTTGTGCAACGGCGGCAAAGGTAAACAAAGCAGAGTCGTCGCCAGGAGGCAGCGCCGGACCTTTGCGAACTCCTTGCAGACGTGTTGATTCAAGGTTTATTCCTTGTAAAACATGAGCTGCGAGTCTAGATTCGATTCATTCGCAACGAACTGTTGTTCATTACTGGTTCATTTGTGCATTTTTGGTGGCGCAGCTTTGGCACTCTCAGTCGGACTTGGGATTTCAGGAGCTTTACCATGAACAGAAGGACCGACGCCCTCCGCATCGCCAGGAACGTGGCCACGGGAACTCAGACCGCGGTCCCGGCCAACGCTGTAGCTGAATACTTCATCCGCTTTTTGCAAAAGGCCAACACGCGGCGACGGTAAAGAGCAACGGCTTACCCCGGCTTTCGCTTTTGTTTCTCGCATGATCTTAAGAGGAAAACGTATTGAAGTTGCAGAATCTCCTTGCCCTAGCCGTCACGCTGGTTTCATCCGTTACCCTGCATGCTCAACCCAAGGCCCTGTTCTATCTTGGCGGAGGCTCCGCCTCCGTACACAGCTTCGAAATGCACAAGGACAAGATCGATCTTCTTGTGCCGACCTGGTACTCCGTCGATGGAGTGGGCCTGGTAACCGGTGAGCCCAATCCCGTGGTTCTGCGCGAGGCAAAGGCGGCTCGAATTCCGGTGATCCCGATCGTGGCCCTGTTCGACAAGGACCAGGTACATAAGCTGATGGGCGACAACAAAGCCCAGGACGAGATGAACAAGGCCCTGGTTCGCGAGTGCAAGGAAAACGGCTATGCGGGCATACAGATTGATTTTGAAGACATCATGTGGACCGATCGCGATGCGCTTTCGGCAATGGTGAAGAAGACCGCAGACATTCTGCACCACGAAGGTCTGCAGGTGGAAATTGCCACAGTGCCCAACGCGCCCGGGCATGCGGGCAAAACGGAGTTCGGCAAATGGATCTTCGAAGAGTGGCGCGGCGCCTACGATCTCAAGGCGCTGGCGTCCTCTGTCGACCTTATCTGCCTGATGACGTACGACCAGCACACGCGCTGGACGATGCCAGGGCCGGTCGGCGGCTGGGGATGGACGACCGAGAACCTGACTTATGCGCTGCAGTTCGTGCCGAAGGAGAAGCTCTCGCTCGGGATCGCCCTGTATGGCTATCACTGGTTCACAGGCGACCCCGGCCTGGGCAAAGCCGAAAAGAAGCCGAACCCGACAGCGGAGTACATCTCCGGGCCGAATGCGGAGTTCCTGCGTGACACCTACGGAGCACAGACGCAGTGGGACCCCGTGGACCGCAGCGCCTATTTTTGGTTTTATCGCGACCAGATGCGCGAATGGATCTTCTATACCGACAAGCGTACCTTTGAGGCTCGCTATGACCTGGTAAAGCAGGACGGCCTGGAGGGCTTCTGCTCCTGGGTACTTGGCGAAGAGGATCCAGCGATCTGGAGTGTTCTGCCTTCGCACAAATAAGAGCGTGTTTTGGAGGCCCAATCGAGACCCGGGCGGGATCTCGGTCGGGCAACGGAACCAACGCATGGATGCGGTAATCTGCGGAGACATGATGGGCTATACCCTTGCAAGATGGCTAGGCTGCGGTTCTTTTCTGTTTTTCAGCCTGGCCGTGCCGATGTGGTCTCAGCTGAAGCCGTTTGTGCCGGACCCTCGATCGCCGCAGTTGACCCTGTTTCCCGACCATTACGGTGGCTACAGTGGACACTTTCTGCGTGGGGGCCGCGGGCTTGCCAAGCCGCTGCCGGAAGCAGACCCGATCCTGGGTGCGGAGGCCGCCTGGACCCTCAGCGCCTGGATCACCGTGTCGCCCGGTGCGACCCCGGACGCCGTCATCGCGGGCATTGGCGAACGCGACGATGAAGACTCCCGTTTGTTTTCCATCGAGGGAGGCACCTTCGCCCTTCGCCTGGGTGCTCATCGCTCCCTGCGCACGATGATCGCGCCGGGGAGCGGATGGCATCTGCTTGATGCAACCTTCTCTGCAGGCAACGTGCGCTTCTTTGTCGATGGTTCGCAACTGGGGGAGCAGGCCCTGCTGGCTGCGCCGGTGCGGCATGAGTTCGTTCTGGCACCGGTGGAGACCTCCTGTGACATGCCCGTCTGCGCGCACTTCGGCGGCAGTATCGCTCAACTGACCCTTCGCCGCGGCGCGATGTCTGCGGTGCAAATCGCCGCACAAAGCAGGGAAAAACCGGACTTTTCCCTGATCGCGTTTGAGGAAGGCTCCAAGCCATGGCCTCTGCAGACCGTGCAGTTTGCCGGCAACACCGCCCCGCAGGACCCTGCGACACTGCCGCAACGCAAGGCCCCGTTCAGCAAGCCGACCTCTGCGCCGCTACCGCCGGATCGCACCACGCTCCAGCTCGCGGGCGAAGGGGACTGGATTTTGCAGGGTGGGTGGAAGCTTGCCGCAGCGCCCGGGATTTCTGCCTCCGCGAAGCAGATTGCCTCCCCGGGTTTCGATACCCACGGCTGGCTGGCAGCGGACGTCCCGGGTACGGTGCTGACGACGATGATCGCGCGGGGCCTCTATCCGGACCCCGACTTCGGTCTCAACAATCTCGCGATTCCGGAATCGTTGAACAAGCAGGATTACTGGTACAGGGCCGAGTTCCGCTCGCCACAAGGTACAGATCAGAGCCACCTGCATCTTGTTCTGAACGGAGTGAACTACCGGGCAATGGTTTGGCTGAACGGCGAGTGCCTGGGCGAGATGACAGGTGCGTTCAAGCGTGGTGTCTTCGACGCCGCGGGAAGGCTGCATCCGGACGAAACGAACGTGCTGGCTATCAGGGTTTCCCCGGCGCCGCATCCCGGTATCCCGAACGTGCAATCCATCGCATTCGGTGCGGGGTTGAACGGGGGTGCCATGGAACTGGACGGCCCGACCTTTATGGCCACTGAAGGATGGGACTGGTTTCCACCCATGCACGACCGGGACACAGGACTCTGGCAGGACGTGCACTTGGTCGCCTCGGGCGCGGTCATCCTTGGTGATCCACAGGTTGTAACGCATCTTCCCCTGCCCGACATATCGCAGGCGTATGTAAGAATTGATGTTCCTTTGCAGAACAATGCCGCGCATACCGTCAAAGGCATGGTCACGGCTGCGTTTGAAGGCGTGAGTGTACAAAAGGAAGTCAGCCTGCCTCCCGGAGAAAGTGTGCTGCACCTCACCCCGGCGGAATTTTCACAGCTGCACCTCGAGAAGCCGAGATTGTGGTGGCCGAACGGCTATGGCAGGCCTGAGCTGTACCACCTGAAGACCACCTTTTCGATTGGCGGTGTCGTGTCCAGCGCAAGGGCGCTGCAGTTTGGTGTGCGCGAGGTCAGCTACGAGGTCAGTCTGCTCGACGGCCAGGGAGATCTACGCCGGGTGGAGTACGACCCGACGGTGGATCGCGACGCAGCGCACAGCGCCGTCGATGTTCGCCACGAAGCGATGCGCCAGGTGCCGGGTGGGTGGGCCTCTTCTATCCAACAGGGAGACGATACATTGCAAGCGATGCACACCGTGACGGACGCACGGGGCACACCGGATATGTTTCTGAAAGTGAACGGCGTGCGCATCGCCGTGCGTGGTGGCAGCTGGGGCATGGACGATACCCGCAAGCGCATCTCACGCGATCACCTGGAGCCGTTTTTTCGCCTGGATCACGATGCGAATGTAAACATCATCCGCAACTGGCAGGGGCAGAACACCGAGCCCGTATTTTACGAGCTCGCCGACGAATACGGCATGATGGTGTGGAACGACTTCTGGGAGGTGACTACCGATTCCAACGCGGAAGCCGAAGACCCACAGTTGTTTCTTGCCAACGCGAAAGACACAATTCTGCGCTACCGGAACCACCCGTCTATTGTGATGTGGTGTGGCCGTAACGAGGGTGTTCCACAGCCCGTGATCAATCAAGGATTGATCTCCCTGACGCACGAATTCGACGGCACGCGGTACTACTCCCCGAGCTCCAACCAGGTAAACCTTGAACCCAGTGGACCATACTCCTACGAGGATCCGGCGGCCTACTACACAAGCGTGGACAGGGGCTTTGCCGTCGAAGTGGGCACCTCTTCCCTGCCGACGCTGGAGTGGTTCGACCGCTGGCTGCCCAAAGAAGACCAGTGGCCCATTGATGATGACTGGGGATATCACAACTGGCACCCGCATGATGACCTGAACGCGCACATGCAGGCACAATTCGGCGTAGCCACGGATCTGCGCGACTATGTTCGCAAGGCACAGATGATGAATTATGTTGATTATCGCGCCATCTTCGAAGGCTTTAATCAACATCTTTGGGCACCCAACGGAGGACGGCTGCTGTGGATGACGCAGCCTGCATGGCCCAGCATGTTGTGGGGCATTTTAAGTTCCGACTATGACACGCAGGCGTCGTATTACGCTACGAAAAAGGCCTGCGAACCGTTGCATGTGCAGCTAGATCTCGCAACGGACGAGGTCGCCGTCATCAACACCACGCTGGAACCCTTGCGCGGCGCCACGGTCACCGCGGATGTTTACAGCGTGGCAGGCAGTCCCTTGCAGCATCGGGCGATCACCCTGAATGCAGCCTCCGACGACGTCACTGAAGCCATGCGCCTGGACCTACCGGCACTGGAGGGCAAAGGAACCGTGTTTGTACGGCTGCAACTTCGCGACGCGCAAAGCCACCTGCAGTCCGACAACTTCTACTGGCGTGCGCGCGGCGATGCGGGCTATCGCGCCCTAGCTGCCATGCCCCTGGGGACAGTGCAGACCCGGGTGCGTGTGCTTCCACGCGATCCACACAGCCGTGAGCAGGCGCTGGAGGTGCACCTGCACAATGCCGCCGCGGTTCCCGTGCTTGAAACCAAGCTGGCACTCTTTGATGAGCAGGGAGCGGAGATCCTTCCGGCGTATTACAGCGACAATTACATCTCGCTTCTGCCCGGCGAAGACAGGGTCGTCCGGATCCAGATACCGGAGGTGAAAGCTCATGGCACGTGGAGGCTGTTGACCCGCGGATGGAACCTGGCGGAGAATTCACAACGCTTCGCTGCCACAGCCGGAAGCTGATGCCAGGCCCGCTCCTTAACGCACGAAGTTCAGATAGCCCCAGCGTTCCGGAACGTGCATGTCGATCAGTCCCTGCGGCGACCAAACCCAATTGTCTTCCTTGGGCTGCCCGGCCTTCCACTCCACCCGGCTGAAGTTGATGCGCCATTGCGTACCCGGTATCGGTAGCGGCACATCCTGCCTTGCCTGAAATGCATTCAAGGGATAGGCGATCTCCAAGGTCCAGCCCTTGTCCGTGTCGGAAGAGTTATTCAACGTGCCATGCACGGACACCGCCGTGCGCAGGTTGGGGATGTCCCAACTGTTGTCCGCTCTGCCACCTGCTTTGTAAGGCTTTGCCAGGTAAAGGTCCCAACCTGTATTGAGCGCATTCATCTCGAACTCGTAATAGCTGGGCGTTGTGGGCAGGGGTTTTACGAATACCTCGAAGTCGTTGTCCTTAAAGATCACCGAATCATGCTGCGTGAGTGTGGCCTTTACGTCGGGCTCCTGCAGTTGTGCGGCGATGTAAAGGTAGCGCTGATCCCACAGCATCTTCACGCGCGTTCGAAAACGCGGTACGGGCTTTGCCGTCCCTTCGATGTCTACGAAGTCACTTGTCCAGGGAGCCTGCTTCCATGCCTTGTCCTCCAGTTTGCCATCGATCTTCGGAGGCGTCCTGGTGAAGTGGCAGGCATAGGTCAGTGGCGGCGGAGCGTCCGGCTGCTGAGCGCGACCCCCTGGCGAGGACAACAGCATCGACAGAAAACAGCCAGACAGGAAACCTCGAATCAACACCCCAAACTGCACGTAAGAGCCTTTCTGTTCCCTTCTGGGGAGCTCCCGGAAGCGAATCCGTTGAAACGCAGACTGACTTTCACTGTGCGCGAATCCTGCATTCCGGTCAACTACGCCGGCCAAAGGAACACCTCCTTGGAGCCGTGGTGCTTGTGATTGCAGATTCATTGCACAATTTTGTGGACGAACCCTGCACTTGCCGGTACTTTGAATTGACAGGTACAACAGAATACGTTCAGAGGGGGCGGGCACTTTGTCCGGCAGTTTCGGCCCTGCTCTTTTGCGGTAATCGCCGAACTGGGAGTCAGTATGAAAACAAGTGTTTCGGGGCTTTGGCTCAAGTCAACCGTCGTCGCCACAATGATCGTTTCCCCCTTTTCCGCGGCGGCGCAGAACGTGCAGGGTGCGGTCACCGGCAATGTCACCGATGCCAGCGGTGCCATTATCGCGGGAGCGCAGATTGTGGTTCACAACCTGGATACCGGGGTCGACTCCAAAACCGTCTCGGACGCTGCCGGTCTTTACCGTGTCCCCTACCTTCCCATCGGCCGTTACAGTCTGACGATTCGCGCCCGGGGTTTTGAGGACAGCACCGTTCCGCCCTTTCAGCTGGAGGCCCTCCAGGTACCCACTTTCAATGTCCGGTTGAGGGTGGGAGGAGGCTCGGAAACGGTGACTGTCTCCGACGCCGCGCCGATCCTTGACACCAGCGACGCCACCCTGAGCGGCACCTTTACAGCCAACGCCATCCAAAACTTTCCGCTCAACGGCCTCGACTTCTCGGCCCTAACGCTCTATGTTCCCGGGTCGGTCTCCACCGTCGGCACCTCCGGCACAACCTCCATCGAGCGCAGCACGAACTCGAATGACACGGTCAACCTGAATGGCAACCGGGCCCAGGCGAACAACTTCACCCTGGACGGCATCGATCTGAACGAGACCTTCAATAACCTGATCGCTTACAGCCCGTCACCCGAGGCGCTGGGCGAGGTTAAGGTCCTTACCGCCAACTCACCCGCCGACTACGGCAACGTGAACGGTGGGGGTGTGGTTTCAGTGCTGAAGAGCGGAACCAACCAAATTCATAGCTCTCTGTTTGGATTTCTGCAGAACTACAACCTGAACGCGAACTCCTGGAACAATAATCAAGCCATTCCCAAGATCCCGAAAAACTCCTATACCCAGGATCAGTTTGGCGGGACGCTGGGCGGTCCGATCGTTCGGGACAAGCTCTTCTTTTTCGTGGATTATCTCGGCTCTCGCGAGCACAGCGGCGGCACCAGCACAGCCAGCGCCTTCACCCAGGCCATGCGCAACGGCGACTTCTCAGCGCTGCTCGCGACGAAAACTCCGACCCAGCTCTACGATACGCAAAACGGCTTCGCGCCCTATGCAGGCGATAAAGGAATCCCGATCCTTAATCCGGTCGCACAATTCCTCTTCGCCAATCCGAATCTTTACCCGTTGCCCAACGCAACGCCCGTCGACGGGCTGACGAAAAACGATCTTCAAGGACCGGCGCGCAGCTTTCGCGCCAACAACCAGGGCGATGTCCGCGTTGACTTCAGTCCGCGAAATGCAGACAAGGTGAACGCGTTTTATTCAATGTCGACGGCATATGACGGTTCTACGTCTGTCCTGCCCGTCGCCTTTCCCGGCACAAACCTCTTTCCCAGCAAACTAGGCGGCGCGAACTGGATCCATATCTTCTCGTCCAACATCGTGAACTCCGCGTTGGTCGGTTTCACACGCGTGAACTGGACCGAGGGTCTGCCGGTGGACAACACCGGAATCTTTGGTACCTCCGGCGATGCAAAGGTCGGTATTAACTTTCCCAATCAGGCTTATCAGGGATTCACCTTTCAAAGCATCTCCGGCGGCCTTTCCGGCGTAGGGAACGCTGCGCTGGACAACAACACGCTGACGGACAATACCTACAGCTACATAGACAATCTCAATATCCAGCGTGGAGCCCACACCATCACCATGGGTGTTCAGGCGCTGCGCTATCAAAACAACTATCCGACCAGCAATGCCAATAACAACAACGGCGGCGGGTATCTCGGACAGCTGGGTTACTCGGGTGCGTTCACCAGCGACTCCGCCCTTCCTGGTGGTTCGGGCTTCGGCGGTGCTGATTTTGTGCTGAACCGGGTGGCGACTGCGGCCGCAACCATTGGCAGTTCCAACGTCGGCAACCGCCAATGGCGAGCCGCTGGATACATCAACGATGACTGGAAGACGAGTCCGACCGTTACGGTCAACGTGGGCGTGCGCTATGAGTACGATCAGCCCTGGTATGAGCAGAATAACAAGACCGGAAATATCAACGTCGCCACGGGTCAGGTGATCTATGCCGGTTCAATTCCGGCAGGGGCTCCGGCGGGTTCTGGCCTTTGCTCGAACCGCGCCTGCTATCAGCCAAACTATCGCCAGATCATGCCCCGGGTCGGCTTCGCGTATCAGGCCAACAGCCGATTCGTGGTTCGCGGCGGGTATGGCGCGACTAGCTTCTTCGAAGGCAACTCCTCCAACCAGCGCCTCACTTCGATTGCTCCATTCGTGCAGGCCGTAAATGACACGACGAGCACTCCCATGCCCGGCACCGCCACCCAGCCTGTCCCGCGTACAGCCCAGGAGGGCTTCGCAGCAAGCACGACGCAATTTCTAGGGTCCTTCAATGTCTACCCGCAGAACATCCAGCCCGCGTACGTGCAGGAATATAACCTGACCACCGAGTACGCGCTCAGCCACACCATCTCTGTTCAGATCGGCTACCTCGGCGAGCAGGGACAGCACATCGAGGACTACGGCAACCTCAATCAGTGGCAGGTTCCCGGCGATCAAACCTCGGCGCCCTACTACAACAATCGATACCTGGGCATCAACGCGGACCCAACTTCCAGCATCGGCAGTCGACAACTTTTAATCACCGAGTCCCGCGCAGCCATGAACTACAACGCCTTGCAGGCGGTCGTGCGGCAGCGTCTCAATCACGGTCTGGAGTTCACCTTCAACTACACCTACGGCAAGGCGCTGACCAACAGCCTCGGCAACTACGGCTTGAACGTCAACGGCTACTCGGGAGCGTTTCAGAACTATTACAACAGCGCCGCGGACTGGGGTCCTGCCGGTTACGACGTTCGTCACAACATCAGCTTCAACGGCACATATGAACTGCCGGTCGGACACGGCAAGGACTTCCTAAGCCATTCCAATCGTCTCGTCGATGAAGCCTTGGGAGGTTGGCGGATCGGTGTTGCCGGCATTGCCTATACCGGTTTCCCGGAGACCGTTTACCTGAACGGGAACTACGATAATTCCAACAGCTACGGAAACTCCCGTCCAAATCAGTATCGTGCTTTGAAGGTCGTCAATCGTTCGCTGAGCAACTGGTTCGGTACTGACCCTTCGGCAACCGCCTGCGCTGCTGGCACAGACAACGGTACCTGTGCCTTTGGACTGCCCGCTCCGAACACCTTCGGTACGGCCAGAAACGGCGATGTCCGTGGTCCTGGCTACCTGAATGTGGACATGTCCGCGTTCAAGGACTTTCACACCTTCCGCGAGCAGGTGATCGGCGTGCGGTTCGATGCGTTCAACGTCTTCAACATCGTCAGCTACGGCAACCCGGATACAAACCTTCAGGACACGACCTTCGGCAACGTCGCGAGTCAAAACGTGCGATCTGTGGAACGCCGCTTCCAGTTTTCAGCTCATTACCGGTTCTAAGTTCAAAGACTTCGCAGACTTCCTCTACTGCCGTCCTGCGATTTTCGGTTGAATGGCCGGTGGAGTGTGGAAATTAGCCTGCTACACCGGCCCCCATTCCCTGCAAACATGTCAAAAAAGACAGAATCCCGCGCGAACGAAATCCTGCAACTCCTGTTGGCCCAGGGCCGGCTTACGGTGGAAGAGCTCATGGAGCGTTTTCTTACCTCATCGGCCAGCATACGTCGCGATCTGATGCGGTTGGAAAGCCGCGGACTCGTTCACCGCACCCATGGCGGCGCCATGCTCGCGGGCCAGACCTATGAGCCGTTCCGCTTTGACGCCTCATTCCCCACCCGTGAAGCACGCTTCGTGCAGGAGAAACGTCGCATTGCCACCGCCGCTGCCGCCCTGGTGTGTGACGGTGAGACAATCGGTATTACGGCAGGAACCACGACTACCGAGGTAGCCCGTGCGCTGCGCCTGCGTTCCGGATTTCAGATTGTGACCAACGCAGTGAATATCGGCCTGGAACTCAGTGTTGGCGATGGTCCTGAAGTGACACTCACCGGCGGCTGCATGCGCTGGAAGGGTGCGTTTTCGCTCGTGGGCCCCGCCGCAGTAGAGTCCCTTAATCTGGTCATACTCGATAGGGTCTTCGTCAGCGTCTGCGGTATCCACTCGCAGCATGGAGCCACCACGATCCAGAGTGAAGAAGCTGCTGTGTTTCGCAAGATGCACAAACGCTCCAGTCAGGTCATCGTCGTGGCGGACTCGAGCAAGCTGGAACAAACCAGTCCTGCCGTGATCTGCGAACCAGAAGAGATCGATTTGCTGATCACCGATGGAGGAATCACCCGCGAAACCGCCGAACGTTTTGCTCGCCGGAATGTAGAGGTGATGGTCGTCTAGGAAGAGAATAGCTGTTTTGCGTCTTCGGCGAGTGTGGGATCCGCACACCTGCCGGAAATGGAACGCACAGATCGCCATCTCCAAGCCGGCTCGGCCGCATCAGCCTGGCGGTCGGCTGCGGTGCAAAGTCTTCACGTTGGATCCGGTCGGCTGCTCCACTTTACCTCTATGGTTTGCGGAAGAGCGTGATTGGTGAGATGAATCAGGAGAGTGCGGCCGCTGAAGAAGTAAAAGCGTGACGATAGCGGCTTTCCACTGACGAGGACCTGAGTGGGAGCATCTGTGCTGAGGACGCTGACAACGGCGGGTGTGTCTTCAATCCCGTCCGCGTCGAAGGTCAGAGTGCGGCTTGTGACATGTTCCCTTGTGATGCGGGCAGAGGCTGCCAACACGCGCGGCGGCCCCGGAGCAACACGATCAAGGTCGAGTGAAAAGACGCGGCTGCCCGGCTTGATCTCAACCTTGGAGTAGTTCTTCAGAGCGGCGTCGAGAAGGTCAATCAAGTCCCCTGTCACGGTAACCGGGACTGCGGGCGGAGCGGAGTCTGACTCCAGATCCAGTCCTGCCGCAACAACATAGGGACCACGCCGCAGAACCAGGGCGCGGCTCTCCTTTAGAGCCTCATGGCGAGCTTCCATCACGGTTTGGAGCAACCTAAGCACCATGCGCGCGCCGCTAACCTGCTCGGAAAGCGATGTCGGACTTTGCGCGCTGTAAAGCACAACACCCTTGCCGGCGTGCTGCAGTCCCTCTGTCTCTGCATTCATCCCAAGTCTGCGAAACAGATCGTATCGGGGCGTAGCGTCGTGATGCGCGCCGGTTTTCCACCAAGCATTCACATCGTTGTAGGGGTCCTTGTCATCGTCAACCACGATCAGTGCACCACCGGCACGGACCCACGCGGCTAACGCCTGGTGAAAAGCCGCCGAGGGTGGCTTCTGGCCTTCGTAGCTGAGCAAAAGTACTTTGAATGGAGCGAGCACTCGGGCACTGTCAGTATTTGAGGACGCACCCTCCATGGAAACCGCTTCCACGAGCATGCCGTGCAGTAACAGCGGCAGCGCAAGCCCATAAAACTGGCCGAGGTGCGGATCGGATGGCATTGGAGCCGCACGCTGAAACATTAGCGTGTCGGAAACAAGCACTCCAAGCCCTTCTGTGCCCGCCTGCTCCCACTGTGCCTGGCCATTGTATCGCCACATATCGCCAAGGGCGTGGAACACGGTTTGCAACTCCGTTGCGTAGGCCTCGGGAATGCGTATCTTTGGCGGAATTGTTCTTGACGGCTGCGGTTCGGCTGAAGGATACAGAGCCGCTTCGCCGAAAATACGGTGCGGCCAAGGTAGAACCTCGTAACGCGAAACGGCCGGCTGCAGAAGCGACGCGATAAGGGTGCTCTCCCAGTTCAGACGATAGTCTGTCCACGAGTGATTAGGATTATCCTCAATGGGATCATTCAAATACCAGATCGGCTTGCCAGAAAATCGGGAGATGTTTTGCAGGGCCCCGTACTCCAGGAACGCCGTTTCAAAAGTGCGCTCGCGTGTGCTGCCTTCGTAAACATTGGGGGTGCGCGCGGTGCCGGTCCAGACCTGTCCTATAAAGCCATCTGCGCCGGCTTGCAAAAGCGAGAACTCAGGACTCACGATGTTCCATTGCGCGTAGTTCAGCAGGGAATGTGTGGCAACGTAGCAGGGGATCGTGCGGCCATGCTTCTGGCTATACGCACGCACTGCGCTGAAGACTTGCTGTAATGCGTTCCGGTAGAGCAGGTACTTAAGAGCCGAAGCACGGTACTGTGCGTCCACCGAAGCGTCCGGAGGTTGCCAGGGTTGGTGGTATAGCTCCGTCCAGGAGAGCCTGAAGCTGGCGCTCCAGCCGGCATCAGCCCAGAACTCCGGCTCCTCCAGATAAACCGCCTGAGCTCCGGCATCGAGCGCGGAGAGCACACCGCTAGCGAGATATTTGCCATAGGCCGCGTTGGGTGAGATGTACGGAACCTCACGGCCGTCATGAAGAATCAGTTTGCCACCGGCCTCTTGCTGTGTCTGATCCCAATGTTGTCGCCCATCAAAGGATCCGTCCAGGTATGGTGCATACCTGCCCCAGGCCACTCCTGTCATGATGGCGGCGCGATACCCATGCGCAGTCCAGGACTGGA
The DNA here is from genome assembly GCA_964248555.1 of uncultured Bryocella sp. Lineage (GTDB taxonomy): Bacteria > Acidobacteriota > Terriglobia > Terriglobales > Acidobacteriaceae > Granulicella. The sequence continues at coordinate 7,758 of CAXTZL010000003.1, read as the reverse complement.
CCCGTGCCGCAGTCGTGCTGTCCAGACCGTAGACAAGCACCGTATCTGCGCCTATGTTCGTTCGCGGTGACCAGGATCGATCCGTCTGAAAGAGAAGCGTGCCGGTAGGTTCTGAGTTGAAGCCTGAGGCGCGGGACCGGGTTGTGCAGAGTTCCGGGCAAAGCAGATAAAATGCACAGCCAACACACGCCAGACGCTGCCACATAGATCACAGTTTACTGAATTGTGCGGCTTACGTGCCGCTCGGGTGCCGCCGGTCATACACCCTCAATGGCAGGTATTACCTCCTCTTCAACGTGAACGAAGTTCAGAAGACGACCAACCTTGAGGTTGCATCGGACTAGCCGTGAGCAACAGTTCAATTGAACCGTTTCTCGATGCTGTCGGAAACCGCTACGGAGAGTTCCACAATGGCGAGCAACCGATTGCTTTTCAAGGATGACGATGGATGGGTTTCCTTCTACTTCGGCGGCCAGAAACACTACAGTGTGGCGCGGCTCTCTCCTGACTTATAAGGCTTATCCCGCCGGCGAACGGCTCCCTGCACGAGGAGGTTACTCCCTTCAACTAAATTGAGGGGCCGTTCACGACGAGGTTTGAAGGCGTAGGGTTTGCGGTGCGGTGATGAAGGATTGGACCAATTCAACTTACGGTGACCTACCCGAAAAGTGAAAACCTTCCCGGGTCCGCTGCTCGCCCTTGACTCAAGCGTAAAGACGCGCTAAATGTCTCTCAGCTGTGGCAGCAATGTGTTCTGATAAGGAATAGGTATGGCGAATTCCGAAACTCCAGAGACAATTGTTAACCTCCCGAGCCGTCGCTCGTTCCTCAAATACTCCGGCTTGGCGGCAGCCTCTTCGGCCTTTGTGGCACCTGCCCTCGAAGCCGCCCAGAGTGAGGCAGCGACGGTAGCGCAGACGATTCCAGGTGTTGTGGATGACCCTGTGCAATTCGTGAACCTACTGCAGGGTACGCAATCCACGCCGGTCTTCTCGCATGGCAACACGCTGCCCATTGCGACCACTCCGTTCGGCATGGCGCATTGGACGATCCAGACCGGCGGGGGTTCGCCGTGGTTTTTTCAGCCGTGGAGCCGCCGCATACAGGGCTTTCGATGCACGCATCAGTTAAGTCCGTGGCTGTACGACTATGGTTTCGCGACGTTCCTGCCGGTGTCCGGCACGGTTGCCTCGACGGAAGCAGCGGCTCGCGCTTCGTCCTACATTCCGGAAGATGCCAAGCTGACACCTTACTCGCTGGAGTTGTACCTGCTGCGCTATCGCACCCGCATCCAGCTGGTACCGACGGAGCGTTGCTGCCTTCTTTCAGCGGCATACGACGCGCTGCCCCCAGGCGCTACTGCGCAGACGCGAGGGTTAATCATCGACATCCCAAGCGTGGCCGGCGCGGTCAACCAGCAGTCGTCTGCGCGTCGCATCCAGTTTGCTTCAAATCAGACCTCCGGGGGCACACCGCAAGGCTTCGCAACCTATTACGTTGTGCAGTTCGACGACACATGGGAGAGCTGCGAAGTGCAGCACCACAAGGATCATGACGGCAGCGACCACCAGGTTCTCTCCGTACAATTCAAAGCGGGCACGCAGCTCGAAGCACGCATCGGCACTTCGTTCATCTCCTTCGAGCAAGCGGCCTTCAACCTGCAGCAGGAGGTTGGCGACAGATCCTTAGCGACGGTGAGGCAGCAGACGAAAGACGCGTGGAATACCATGCTGCGCCGCATCTTTATCGAAGGCGCCACTACGGAGCAGGCGCGCACCTTCTACTCTTGTCTCTATCGTGTGCTCCTGTTTCCGCGCACCTTTCATGAGCCGGTTCCGAACGGCTCCGGTGTGCACCACTACAGCTGCTTTAATGGCAAGCTGGAGCCCGGCGTGATGTATGCCGACCATGGCTACTGGGATGTGTACCGTGCCTGGTATCCGCTTGGTACGCTGCTGTTTCCGGAGAAGATCGGCGACATTCTTCAGGCCTGGATCAATGCCTACAAAGAGGGTGGTTGGTTTCCGCAATTTCCGGCCCCGGGCTACCGGGCGTGCATGTCGGGGAGCTTGATCGATTCGCTGTTTGCGGACGCCATTGTAAAAAACGTCGGCAGCTTCGATCGCGAGATTGTCTTTACCGGCTTGAAGAAACATGCGACGGAGCGCGGGGATCCAAACAAGGGGTATGGGCGCGTCGGCGTCGAAGAGTACATGCGGCTGCACTATGTGCCTGCCGACAAGATTGAGCAATCCGTAGCAGAGACCGCAGATGCGGCCTATGGTGACTACTGCATTGCGCAGGTGGCCAAGACGCTGGGCAAGCGTGCGGAGTACGACCACTTCCTGGGGCGTTCTGCTTATTGGAAGAACGTTTATGACCGGCAGGTCGGCTTCTTTCGCGGCAAGAATTCCGACGGAACGTGGCTTTCGCCGTTTGATTCCTTCACCTGGGGCAGTCCATATGAAGAAGGTTCTGCGTGGCAGCATCGCTGGGATGCCCAACACGCGGTGCCGGCCCTCATCGAGGCAATCGGCGGTCAGCCAGCTGCGCTCGAGGCGCTTGAGCAGATGATGGCGGTGCCGCCGATCTTCCATGTGGGCGTGTACGGCGAAGAAATCCATGAGATGTCCGAAATGGCTGCGGTGCCGTTTGGTCAGTACGCGCATTCCAATCAGCCGTCGCACCATTTGCTGTATCTGTTTGCTCATGCGGGGCGTCCGGATCGCCTGCAGTTTGAGGCGCGTCGCGTGATGGATCAGCTGTACTCCCCGGACGGCTTCGCCGGCGACGAGGACACCGGGTCGATGGCAGCCTGGTATATCCTCAGCTCGCTGGGAATCTATCAGGTATGTCCGGGCATCCCGGAGTACACGTTCGGCAGCCCCCTGTTTCCGCGGGCAACGATGCAGTTGGCGGGCGGGAAGACGTTGGTAGTAGAGGCGCCCGCGAATTCACCGCGGAACGTGTACGTGCAGAGCATCCGCTTCAACGGCCATCGCCGTTCCGACCTCACGATTACGCATGAGGAATTGACCTCCGGCGGCACGCTCAGCTTCGACATGACTTCGCAGCACAGCGCCTGAACACTTCATCACGCAAGGGGAGATGAGCATGAATCTCATTCGCAACGATGCGCGACTGCGCTGATCAGCTTTGGCTGTACGATTCTCTGCACTAGGCCCGCACACGCTCAGTTGGACCATAAGGCTGAGGTGAATGCATTCATTGGCACGGCCAAAGGAGCCAATGTTGTCTGGAGCCATCGGCATACTGACCTCGCCCTCTTTCGGTCAGTCCCGTCGCAACCGCCAACAACTTTCCTAGCACCTCTGCCTCTAATTGAACGATTCATGGTACTTACGACTTTTAGCTTTTATGCGACCGTTGTAAGTAGGAGCTCGGCGGCTGACTGCGGGCCGATCTGAAGCAGGCTTAGGTGTGGGTCAATGTTTTCTGCCGACAGCAGCCAGCTTGGAAGTGGTGTACGGACTGAGACCTTGACCTTCGGTGAGAGTGTAGAGTACGTCCAGCTTGACTGGAGGGATGACTACTTCTCTCCGACCGCTGGGCCAACGAATCTCAATCTTTTCGATGGCTGTTGCAGCGCCAATGCCGAAGTGAATGCGAGGGTCTGGGCTTGAGGCATAGCTGCCGCCCGAGATGACATCCGCACGCTGACGGAAACCTTCAGCTGTGACCCAGACGGTTGCTCCGATGGCATCGCGCGGGCTGCCGGGTTTGCCAGGTTCAACCGAAGGTGCGCCAACCAGTTGAAATCCTATCCAGTGATTCTCCGTTTTCACGACATTGCGGAACAGAGACGGCGTGCCGTCCATATTGTTGACGACAATGTCTAGATGGCCGTCATTAAAGAGGTCACCGGAGGCCACGCCGCGCGACGTGGCGAGTTTTGCAAGGCCGGTGTTTTTGACGGCGGGCACGAGGGTCAGCTTGCCTTTGTCACTGTGGAAGAGTAACGGACGTTGCGCGTAAGTCGTACCCCAGCTCTGGGCATCAACCTGCGGGTACACGTGACCGTTGGCGACGAAGATGTCGAGCCAACCATCATTGTCAAAGTCAAGAAAGGTCGTACCCCAACCGAGGAAGGGGTAGGTAACTTCGGCGATGCCGGCCTGAAAGGCGATGTCGGTGAAGTTGGCATCACCATCGTTACGATAAAGCGGGTTGTAGTCGTCGGAAAAGGTGGTGGTGTAGAGGTCGATGCGACCATCATGGGTGAGATCGCCGGCTCCGATGCCCATCGAGGCGGTTTCTCGGCCGCTTTCGTTAAGTGCGAAGCCACTGGCAAAGCTCGCATCTTCAAAGGTGCCATCGCCCTTGTTAATGTATAGATAATTCGGCGTTGAGTCGTCAGCGACGAGGAGATCAGGCTTGCCGTCCCCGTTGAGGTCGATGAAGAGCGAGGACAGGCCATAGTAGTGATTCGCATCAGCGACTCCGGCGTGCTGCGAGGCATCGGTGAAGGTGCCATCGCCGTTATTGCGGAAGAGGTGATCGGGTTCGCCACGCAAACCGTGGGGGCCACACATGACTTTCACGCCGCGGAACTCACAAAAGGCGAGAGCGGAGGTGTTGTATGGCTGGGCACCCGTCGCAGGCAACTGATCAATGTGTACGTAGCCGGGGACAAAGAGGTCGAGCAGACCGTCGCCGTCATAGTCGCCCCAAGTGGCGCCAGTAGACCAGCCTCCTACAGTGACGCCGGCTTTTTCCCCGACGTCAGTAAACGTGCCATCGTGATTGTTGTGAAAAAGGCGGTTCCTACCGTAATTGGTGACGTACAGATCGGGCCAGCCATCGTTGTCGTAGTCGCCGACGACGGCGCCAAAGCCCCAGCGATCGTTGGTTACGCCGGCCTTCACGGCAACGTCGGTGAAGGTGCCGTCATGATTGTTGTGGAACAGTGCAGCGTGACCGGGTTTGGTACTGCCGTTTTCGGCATCCACGCTGGAACCATTGACGAGATAGATGTCTAGCCAACCGTCGTTGTCATAGTCGAGAAGAGCTACACCGGAGCCGACAGTTTCCAGGATGAACTTCTTTTCGGGCGAACCCATGTGATGTCTCCAGGACATGAGACCGGACTCTTCCGCGACATCCTGAAAAACAGCGGGGCCAGTTGTAACGAAGCCGCCGGCGGTGATGGCGCGATGTTCCGTATCAAGAATCGCAGGATGAGCGCCGCCGGTATTCACCCCACCTTGCGGAGCCGGTTGTGCACCCTCCACGGAGCGTTCCGCCTGTTTTTCGAATGGGTTGGCATTTGGATTTTGCGCGTGTAAGCAGAGCGGAAAGCTCACGAGGGCCAGCAAAGAGGCTAACACGTCGCGGCCCCTCAAAGGTTTGAACATCATTCTTATCTCTACACAGTATCTTCACTCCAATTACCCAGCGCTGTAAAGACCCTGTGAGAATGCTGCGCGGATGAAGTAGGCTGCGGCATATTACCTTCGAAACTTCAGCCAATCCTAATCTCTGCGACAGCTTACTGCTCCGCACGTCCGAGCATTGCATTGAAGAGTAGACATTCGGGTTGGCGGGCTAGGTAAAGCTGCGCACCTCCTTTTTTGGATCGAGTGTGAACTTATATGCGAACAGCTGAAACGAGTTGGCATCGGTTGTCTCACCGGCCGCCAGACGATAAGGTAGGTTTACAGCTGTACTCTTCCCTCGAACGCCGTTGTCATCGCCAGAAGACCGGTCACTCAGTCTTTGCGTAAAGCAGGCCTACGTGCCATCAGTATGGTTGACTGTCAAGCAACAAGGCACGGACAAGCCTGTTGTCCAACCCGTGACGTTGTGCCTTCTTTACGAAGAGCCTACAATCTGCTTAGCTTATAGCGACACTATACTGTACAGCTCAGAGCGAGCTAAGGTTTGTGGACCTATCCGATGCCTCGCATACTTTGCTCGCGAGACAATGCACGAAGCTATGACCGGCTTTAGATCTATCGCTTCCAGAATCATGGCAAATGAAGATTGCTGCAGCTCTGGCTTACGAGATCTGGTCGGCGCTCAACTTGACGGTTTCAGTATCAGGCCTATTTGTAGCTGAGAGTCAACCGTCCCGGTCGTGCTGACCTCCACCAGAACGCCTTGCTTCACCGGTTTAGAGAACCTTTTGCATTCACCACGATGGTGTAATTGCCGGGAAGAAAACCCCGCACAGTGTAGGTGCTGGCACTACTCGACGCTAGGCGCTGCGACAACGGATTGCCAACATGACGGTTCCCTTCCGGCTTGGGTAATGTTGGAATGTACGCACGCCAGAACGGACGAAACGTTGATCAAGAAATTGAATAAGATTTCCTCCAACTAACCGGGGCGGGTCGTCGTGTCAACAACAAAACTCCACATTCCCTCACTCCTCATGGTCATTCACGCGGAAGCGCGATGGTCCCAGTGAGTTAAGTGGCATGCAGGGTGATGCGAGTTGAATCCTCACAGGCCAGATTGCAGCCCTTCCATCATTGTGGGCCCGAAGCGCGATCGATCCTCCACCTGACCCAAAAGCATGAGTTCGATATGGTACTCCCCAGCAGGGAAAGACGAGGTGACTGCGTCCACTTTGTTTCTTTTGTACACCGTTGTCTTGCTGACCCGTGGCGTTTCCTGGATGTGCGCAGAAACCCTGCAAGTTGCGTCAAGCGAGGACGGTATTAGGCTGACCGAAGCACCAATCTCCATAAATCACCACCAGTGGAAAACCGCGGAAGCGCAATTGCGTCAATACCTGGCGAAACATAACGATTCGCCTGAGGCCATGTACGCAGTGGCGCTAACGCTGTTGTACGAAAGATAAGCCGCAGCAGTCGTTGGCGATCTACACACGAACGGCCGCGGGCAGGCAGCCCGGCGCGCAGGATTTCACTACATCGCGTTGGATCACGTCTGGTTAGATGGGTACACCGACGCAGACACGTGAATCACGCGTACTACGCTGGACGGTGTGCCAAGCAGGAAGCTCGCTAGCGTGTTCCCGAGCCAGCGACAGCGGCGCTTGCGGTGGACTAGGTAAAGCATTCATTCCGACGCCTTCAGTATTCCCAAACCCGGTCCATTCCAACTGGCGAGCAGAGCCGCCAAATCTGAACGTATGACGTTTCAGCGTCTTGGTCAGGCTTCTGCTCAGCGAGTAAGCAGTGTTCACCCAGTACAGCTGCGACAACTTCGCACCGACGCTGTATCCCTGAATACCGACACCTGGCAGAATACCTTGGTGAGCATTCACCTGCTCCGCCTGCAGAGCTCCGTAGTTGGCGTTGATCGTGCTCTGGTTGAAGCCGTTTAAAAGCGGGAACTGGTGGTTGTAATTCTCCAGCCATGATGCTCGCACTCACGTTATTGCTCTGCACGTGGAACTCCTGCACAGAGTTCTAGGTGAGAACTAAGGAGTTGACGTTATTTCTGGGACGTTGGAGGGAACGCCATCAATGAAGAAGAGGCTCTGCCCACTGAAGCCCTTGCTTGGCAGCCGTGTACCACCAGTGTAATGTCCAGTAGTCAGGTTCTTGCGTAGGGTCTCCACAATTTGCAGGTACTGCGGTTGCGCCTTGTTCTCATCCGTAGCCTTGCCGTCCACGCTCACCCTGCCGTCCTGCTGATCATTGATCCGGTCCATTAGTTCTCTCTGTGTTGCACTTGGACTCACATCCTCAACCGCACAATCTTCCCTAGTCCTACGGCCATGAACATAGACGAGTACGCCCATAGTTGCATATACATAACGTCGGA
>CAXTZL010000002.1:0-42147 GCA_964248555.1 uncultured Bryocella sp. | reverse complement strand
AGAAAGGCCTGGGCGAGCCCGTCCGGAGAGGGCTGCACGGCGTATTGCAGCTTCAGTCCCCACTGCGAACCGTCGCCGAGCAAGGCTTCAAAGCGCGGCGTGTCCTGGGGGGTAGAGATGAGCAGAATCTCGGTGATCCCCGCCAACATCAGCGCCGAAAGGGGGTAATAAATCATGGGTTTGTCATACACAGGCAGGAGTTGTTTAGAGATGCTCTGCGTGACAGGGTGGAGACGCGTTCCGGAGCCGCCGGCGAGAATAATGCCTTTCACTGGGAAACCGCCTTGCCGGTGCGATCGGCATAATTATCCGATACCCACTGCTGATAGCTTCCGCTGGTCACGCCTTCCACCCACCTGCGGTTGTCCAGATACCACTGCACGGTCTTGCGCAGGCCGGTTTCAAAGGTTTCCTGGGGCTTCCAGCCAATCTCGCGTTCGATCTTGGTGGCATCGATGGCATAGCGGCGATCGTGGCCCGGACGGTCCTTCACGGACGTAATCAGCTGCGCATGCGGCTTGTGCGGAGAGTCCGGCACGAGCTCGTCAAGCAGGGCGCAGACGGTGTTGACCACCTCGCGGTTAGAGCGCTGATTGACCCCGCCCACGTTGTAGGTTTCGCCAATCTTGCCCTTCTTGAGCACCTCGGCGATGGCGCGGCAGTGATCGACCACATACAGCCAGTCGCGCACCTGCAGGCCGTCGCCGTAGACCGGCAGCGGTTTGCCTGCGAGCGCGTTGTTGATGATCAGAGGAATGAGCTTTTCGGGGAACTGATACGGGCCGTAGTTGTTGGAGCAGTTGGTGACCAGCACCGGCATTTTGTAGGTGTGCACCCAGGCGCGGGCCAGGAAGTCGGAGGCCGCTTTTGAAGCCGCATACGGGCTGTTGGGAGCATACGGCGTGGTCTCAGAGAAGGCCGGATCTTCAGGCTCGAGCGTGCCGTAGACCTCGTCGGTGGAGACGTGAAGGAATCGAAATTTTTTTGCGTCCTCCTCCTCGAGAGAAGCGACGTATTTACGCGCGGCTTCCAGCAACGTAAATGTTCCGTGAATATTGGTCTGCAGGAAAACTTCGGGGCCCAGGATGGAGCGATCCACGTGGCTTTCGGCGGCGAAATGGACGATGGCTCGCGGCTGATGCTTGGCAAAGATGTCCGCCACGACAGCCGGATCATCAATGTCGCCCTGCACGAAGGTGTAGTCCGCCCGGTCGGCCACCGTGGCCAGGGTCTGCGGATTGCCCGCATAGGTCAGCTTGTCAAGATTTACGACGGGGCCGAGGTTTTCACCGAGCCAGTGCAGCACAAAGTTGCCGCCGATAAATCCCGCGCCTCCCGTTACAACAATTGCTTCCGTCATCCCTGCCTAGACCTTTCCTGTGCCGTTTCGTAGATCTTTGCGACTTTACCTGGGGCAAAGATGGCGGTCCGGGCGTTGCCCTGACACCGTCATCGATATTGCCCTTGCTAGCTTGAGCGTCTTCCAGATTATCCAGCGGATTGGCGCGGAGCACCAGCCCGGGACCCCTCACAATCGTAACCGCACCCTTCGTTACCTTTGAGAAAAGAACAGCGGGGGGATGGCGGCGTTCGTGTTCTGGGGCGTATCCCCCCTCCTGTCCTCCTGTTTGGAGGAAAGGTCCAAGCGCACGGAAGCACTGCAACTTCTGGTGCAGAAGCGGCTGCTTGACGGTGCCTGGAGAATCAGGGCATGATGAGTCATCCTCACAGGGGTCTTCGCAGAAAGACCGCATCGTACTCACCCGATTACGGCTGAGTTTTGTTCGTGTTCCGAAGGGCATGTGCAACCGCAACTGGCCAAAATCAGGCCCATGCTCGCACGTTCGGAGGACGTCCTTGAAAGGCAAATTCTTCTCGTCTCTTCTTCTTCTGGCCGCCCCGCTGATGGCGCGGGCCACGGAGCAGCTTGTTCCTGCGGGCTCCTTAATTCAGTGCACGGTCGCTGAGCCCAGAATTTCCTCAAAAACAGAATCGGTCGGCGACCCCGTTCTCTGCGGCGTAAGCCACGTGGAGCTATACGGCAGATCCGTATTTCCCTATGGCAGCTACCTCGAAGGCCGCTTCGAGGACTACAAGGATCCTGGACACTTCGTCGGCAGGGGCTGGATGGAGCTGAAATTCGATCGGCTGATCGTCGGCAACACCGTTGTGCCCTTTGCGGGCAAGGTGGTTTATGTACCGAAGTACCCGGTGGATAAGGAAGGCCGCATCCACGGAACGGGACACCCGGTACGCGACACGGTGGAGTGGCTGATCCCCGTGCTGTGGCCGATCGACCTGATCAATCTGCCGCGCCGTGGACCCCGGCCGACGCTGAAACCGGAGACCCGGTTGACTTTGAAGGTGATGGACGACTTCGTCATCCCTGACCGGAGTGAGATCGCGCAGGGGCCCGCTCTGCTCTCGCGGGCTCCGCAGCAAAACTATCCACCGCAAAATTACCCGCCGCAGACGTATGCTCCGCAGAGTTATCAGGCGCCGCCGCCGAGTTACCCGCCGCCGCAGCAGAGCTACGCTCCGCCGCCCCAACCTATCTACGCCTACGCGCCGCCACCGCGGCCGGTGGTCTACGTGGCGCCACCGCAACCCATCTTCGTGTCGGCTCCGGTAGTGTATGGGTATTTTCCAGGGCCGCCGCCTTCGGCAGTGCCTTATGGCTATGGGCCCTACGGCCCGGTAGCCAATACGGCCTATCGTCCCCGGTACTACGCTCCCTACTAAGGGCTTTGGGGCGTGTAGGCATCGCTGGTAAATGGCAGGGTGTGTGATGCTGTCTCGAGAGACGTCCTCTCGAAAGGCGTCGCAGAACCCCTGCCATTCCAACTTCTGGTTGTTGTGCTTCCTCTGCTCCTGAAAGCGATCGGCTTCGGGCCTGTGTGGTGTGGCTTGATCTGAGGACTAGGCACGCTCCCGCGGACACAGCGAGGCCCCCACGCCAGCCTGGAGGAGAAGGCGCAACTGGCCTTCCCGCATGGATTGCGGATCAAAGAGGCGGTTCAGTGCCAGACCGTCGACAAGGGCGCTGAACTGGGCAGCGGTTTCGCGTTTGCGTGCAGCGGATTGGCCCTGCAACTCCGGCAACAGTTCGTCGATATGCGCTTCAGCACAGCGCATTTTCATGCTGCGATGGAGCGCGGCGAGGCGCTTATGGTGTGGCCGCCGGATGGCGTACAGTTTGAATTCAAGGGCCAGCAGCATGCGCCGGCGATTCCCCACAAGAGCGGCGAGTAGTTTGCTTAGCGCGTTCACCCGCTCTTCCAGGGAACAAGCCCCCCGCAGGGCAGAGCGGACGGTGTGATCGTCGCGAGCAAGATCTTCCTCAAAAATTGCAAAAAAGACATCTTCTTTGTCCTGGAAGTGGGCATAGAAAGCCCCGCGTGTCTTGCCCGCCGTGGCGGCGATGTCTTCCAGGCGTGCCTGCTCAAACCCGTCGCGTGCAAAGATTTCGCGTGCAGCATTCACCAGTTCGCGCCGCGTGGTGCGGGAACGCGCCTGCTGCCGGGAGGCACCCGATGGGTCGGATCTTCGCGCGCGCACAACTTTTTCTGAATCGTCCAAGGCCCCCCCGGAGTCACACATAACAATACATGCGTGTATGTTTTTGACGGAATCGTAACGAATCACCTCATGAGATTATCGTTCATGCTTGAGAAACACGGTTTACGGGGGATCGTTTCCCCTTTGAAGAAACTTTTTGCCGGGCCCGCATTGTTTTTTGCCGCCGCCGGGTGGCTGGCCGGCTGCAGCAAGCCGCCCGCGGGTCCGCCGGCAGGCGCTATGGGACCGTTGCCGGTCCATGCTGTCCGTGTGGCGGCCTCCGACGTGCCCATCACAGGCACGTGGGTCGGTACCATGGACGGCTATGTCAATGCCAATATCCAGCCTCAGGTGAGCGGCTATCTGGTGCGCCAGCTTTATCGCGAAGGCTCCACGGTGAGCAAAGGCCAGGTGCTATTTGAGATCGACCCTCGGCCGTTCCAGGCGGCTTTGGAGCAGGCACAGGGCCAGCTCAGCCAGGCGCTGGGGCAACTTGGCCAGGCGCAGGGCCAGGTCGGCCAGGCGCAGGCGCAGCTTGGGCTGCAGCAGATCAATGTGAATCGCGACACGCCTCTGGCGAACCAGCGGGCGATTGCGCAGAGTCAGCTGGACAACGACAAGCAGGCAGAGGCGCAGGCGCAGGCTGCGGTTCGCTCTTCACAGGCCCAGATTGCGACCGCACAGGGCAGTATTGCTGCGGCCAAGGCGCAGATCGCCACGGCCAGGCTGAACCTGAGCTTTACGCAGGTGCGTTCGCTGATTTCCGGCGTGGCGGGGCAGGCTACAACACAGGTGGGCAACCTGGTGAATCCGCAGTCCGTGCTGACGGCGGTTTCGCAGCTGAATCCGATCAAGGTCTACTTTTCCATTTCGGATGCCGAATACCTCGCCCTGGTGCGGCGCGCCCAGGCGGGTCATGCGGACCTGTTGCATAGTGGCTCGAAACTTCCTTTGACGCTGTCGCTAGCGAGCGGCGAGAGGTATCCACAGACCGGGAACATCGTCTTTGTGGATCGGCAGATCAATCCGCAGACGGGCGCGATTCGCGTTGCGGCAGCCTTTCCAAACCCTGGAGATGTGCTGCGGCCTGGTCAGTTTGGCCGTATTTCTGCCGAGACCGAAGTTCTGCATCAGGTTCTTCTGGTGCCCCAGATTGCAGTCACGGAGTTGCAGGGCGTGCAGCAGGTGCACACGGTAGGCGCCGATGGCAAAGCGCACGTGGTGAACATCACCCTGGGGCCGCAGGCTGGGGCGGACTGGGTTGTGACGGGCGGGCTAGCCGCCGGTACGGAGGTCATCGTTGATCAACTGCAGAAGTTGAAAGAAGGTGTACCGGTGAAAGCGCAATTGACGACGGCGAACACGCAGCCGGTGGATTCCACCTCCAACGACGCGACGGGACGGTAGCCTGATGTCGAAGTTTTTTATTCGCCGACCTATCGTCGCGATCGTAATCGCAATTCTTACAGTGATTGTTGGCCTGGTGACGTTGACCACCCTGCCGATCTCGCAATACCCCAACATCGTTCCGCCGGAGATTCAGGTACAGGCCACCTATCCGGGTGCCGATGCGCGAACCCTGGTGCAGTCGGTTGCGACACCGCTTGAAGAGCAGATCAACGGTGTGGACAATAGTATCTACATGTACTCGGAGAACGCCAATAACGGCCAGTCAACCGTGTATGTGGACTTCGACGTCAAGACCGATCCAAACATCGATCAGGTTCTGACGCAGCTTCGGGTTTCGCAAACGCAGTCGCAGTTACCCACACAGGTCAACACTGCCGGCGTGCTCGTGCAGAAGGCGCAAACCTCGCCGCTGATGATCGTTTCGGTCAGCTCACCCACAGGGCAGTATGGCGCGGATTTCCTGACCAACTACGCGATTATTAATCTGCAGGATGAGCTCACGCGAGTCCACGGCGTCGGCCGCGTGCAGGTCTTTGGTGGACAGTATGCTTTGCGTGTCTGGGTGCAGCCTGACAAGCTGGCGCAATTAGGGGTCACGGCGACGGACGTCATTAACGCCCTGCAAACACAGAACAATGTGAATCCTGCCGGACAGATCGGCGGTGAGCCGGTTCCGAAGGGCCAGCAGTTTACGTACACCGTGCGCACGCAAGGCCGGCTTGTCTCGCCGGAAGAGTTTGGCAACATTATTCTGCGCGCCAATCCTGATGGCTCCGTGCTTCACCTGCGCGACGTGGCGCGTGTGGAACTTGGAACCCAGACCTATAGCCTCACGGCACGTTACAACAAGGCGCCCGCCGGCGTTTTGGGCATCTACCAGTTGCCCGGATCCAATGCTGTAGAGACGGCAGCAAACGTTCGCAAGAAGCTTGATGAATTAAAGGGCCGTTTCCCCGCGGGTCTTCAATACGAGGTGCCGCTCGATACGACCAAGGCGGTGAGTGCAGGCATTCACGACATTGTTGTGACCCTGGGCATTGCGCTGTTGCTGGTCGTTCTGGTTGTGTTTCTGTTTCTGCAGGGTTGGCGCGCTACGCTGATCCCTCTGCTTGCCGTTCCGGTCTCTCTGATCGGTACCTTTGCGATTTTTCCACTGCTGGGTTTCTCGATCAATACGCTTTCGCTGTTCGGCCTTGTGCTGGCCATTGGCCTGGTTGTGGACGATGCCATCATTGTTGTCGAAGCAGTGGAACACCTGATCGACGCCGAAGGAATGTCGCCGACCGACGCCACCATCAAGGCGATGGAAGAGGTAGGCGGCCCGGTTGTGGCCATTGCGATTATCCTGGCGGCCGTATTTATCCCGACAGCCTTCATTCCTGGCATTACGGGGCGGCTGTATCAGCAGTTTGCCGTGACGATCGCGGTGTCCGTGTTGATTTCAGCTTTCAATGCCCTGACGCTGAGTCCGGCGCTTGCCTCTCTGCTGCTGAAGCCGAAGGATAAGAATCGCAAGCCTGGCCCGCTTCAGCGCTTTTTTAACGCGTTCAACCGCCTCTTCGGGCGTACTACGGACAAGTATGTTTCCACCTCCGGGGTGCTGATTCACAAGTCTGGCTTCGCGATGTTGGGGCTCGGCATTGTGGCGGCGATTGCTGTTCTCATGGCTGCGCGCCTGCCAACCGGCTTCATCCCTACCGAGGATCAGGGATATCTGTTTGTTGCCCTTCAGTTGCCGGATGCCTCCAGCCTGCAGCGTACCGATGCCGCGGCGCAGCAGGTTACGGATGCGTTGCTGCACACGCCTGGTATTGGCGGTGTGATCGCCGTCAACGGCTTCAGCCTGCTTACCCTGACGCAGAGCACCAACACGGCATTCTTCTTTGTGTCGCTAAAGCCCTGGGACGTGCGTACGTCCAGGGCCGAACAATTAACCAGCATTCAGGCCACTGTGCAACGAAAGCTGGCAGGCGTGGGGCAGGGTCTTGCCTTCAGCTTTCCGCCTCCAGCCATTCCCGGCATTGGTACCTCGGGCGGCGTCACCATGGAGGTGGAAGATCGCTCAGGAGATGACGATCCTGCATTCCTGACAAAGAATCTTTATGCCTTCCTTGGCGCAGCTTCAAAACGTAAGGAGATTGCCGCAGCCATTCCGTCCTACCTGCCCAGCGTGCCGCAGCTCTATGCCGATGTGGACCGCGAAAAGGCCAGTGAGCAGCAGGTGGCCCTGAGCGATATCTACACCACGATGTCGACCTTTATGGGCGGCTACCTGGTGAACTACTTCAACCGTTTTGGGCGGCAGTGGCAGACCTATGTGGAGGCTGAAGGCTATTCGCGCACGAACATCAACAACATCAACGAATTTTATGTACGCAGCGCCAATGGAAGCCAGGTGCCTCTGGCCTCCCTGGTGCATGTAAAGCAAATTGCGGGACCGGAGTTCATTACGCACTTCAATGAATTTCCCGCCGCGCAGCTGAACATTACAGGCGCACCCGGATATAGCTCCGGGCAGGTACGTGCGGCTCTTGAAGAGGTGTTTGCGCAGACCCAACCAAAGGGCATGGGGTTTGACTACTCCGGCATCAGCTATCAGGAACAGCAGGCGGCAGAAGGTGTACCTACTTGGGCGGTGTTCTCGCTCTCTATCTTTGTCGTCTTTTTGATTCTTGCGGCGCTTTATGAAAGCTGGTCCTTGCCCTTCAGCGTCTTGCTTTCCACGCCGGTGGCCATTCTGGGTGCCTATATCGCGCTCACCCTGCGTGGATTTGAAAACGACATTTTCGCCACGATTGGATTGATTATGCTGATTGGTCTTTCGGCCAAGAATGCCATTCTGATCGTGGAATTTGCTGTAAGCAATTACAAGGCGGGGCAGTCGATTTCGGAAGCGGCTCTGGGAGCGGCACGCCTGCGTTTCCGGCCCATTGTCATGACGGCGCTTGCGTTCATCTTTGGTTGCCTTCCGTTGTGGACGGCAACCGGGGCGGGTGCGGTTTCAAGACGCATTTTAGGTACGGTGGTGATCGGTGGCATGCTGTTGGCCACTCTGGTTGGCATCCTGCTGGTCCCGGTCACCTTCGCTGTAGTGGAATACCTTTCGCACCGGTTTGGGCATGGCGGAAAGGGAACGACGATGGATTCTTCTCACGCAGCCGACCCCGCTACGGATGGGCCGAAAGACCACGACGATACACAGCGGCTGCAACATCCCGCTTGAGAGGAGATGCTTTGAACATTCGTGCACAGTGGAAGCGGTCAGGGATCCTGGCCGTTGGGAGTGCAGCGGCCTTCGCGCTCGCCGGCTGCAATATTGGGCCGAAGTACACGCGCCCGGCAGCACCTGTCCCGCCCGCCTTTCGCGGGGCCGATAATGCAGATGTTTCCAGTCCGCCCGCGACATCGCTTGGTGATCAGCAATGGGCGCAGGTTTTTCGCGAACCGGAACTGCAAGGACTCATCCGGACAGCCCTTGAAAACAACTTTGACCTGCGTATTGCGGCCGAACGTGTGCTTGAGGCCGAGGCGCAGGTAAAGATTACGCGAGCCCAGGAGTTTCCTCAGATCAACGTGGGCGGGACGGGTATAGGGGCGGAGTTTCCGGACAATCTGGGCAGTTCGATTCAGAGCCCGCTCACGTTCGGAAGCTATAACGTGTCCGCTTCGTGGACGCCGGACTTTTGGGGCATTTATCGCAAACAGACGCAGGCGGCACGGGACCAGATGCTGGCACAGACCTGGGCGCAGCGCGCGGTTCGTATGAGCCTTGTGCAGCAGGTCGCGACTACCTATCTGCAGTTACGCCTGCTGGATCAGCAGCTCAGCGTGGCTCAGCAGACGCTGAAGGTGCGACAGGATTCTGTACATCTCACCCAGACCCTGGAGCGTGGAGGAGCTTCGCCCCTTTCGGATGTCCGCCAGGCAGAGGAGTTGTTATTCACGGCCAGCAACCAGATCCCATTGCTTCAGCAGCAGATTCAGCAAAATGAGAACGCTCTCCGTCTATTGCTGGGAGAAAATCCCGGCTCGGTGGCGCATACGGATCCCACAGCCCTGGCTCCTCCACCCGAAAACCTGCCAACAGGTTTACCGTCACAGCTGTTGGAGCGCCGGCCGGACATTCAGCAGGCGGAGGCACAGCTGCGGGCAGCCAACGCGCAGGTGGGGGTGGCGCGGGCACAATTTTTTCCACAACTTTCTTTAAGTGCTTCGGGTGGTCTCGGCGGCAACACCTTCGGCAGCCTGTTTAACACGTCGGGTCAAACAGTGTATGGCCTGGGACAGCTGGCACAGCCACTCTTCGAGGGAGGAAAGCTGCGCGGGCAGTTGCAATTGTCGGAGCGTCAGAAGCAGGAGATGGTGCTTGATTACCAGAAAGCGATTGCGACAGCATTTCGCGATGTTTCCAACGCGCTGATCGCGGTGAACAAACAAAGGGCAGCCCGGATCGAGCAGCAGAAGTTGGTAGCCGCGGCCCAGGATGCCACGCGTTTGGCACGGATACGATACCGCGGCGGCGCCACAAGCTACCTTGAGGTGCTTACGACGGATACCACACTGTTTTCGGCACAACTCAATCTTGCGAGTGCCCAGCAGAGTGAAGCGTTGACCCTCGTGCAGTTGTACAGCGCTCTTGGAGGAGGATGGCAGTAGCTTTTTCTCGTGAGATAGCGAGCTGTCTTTTCGTGGGATAGCGACAGCGTGCGGCAGTGCCAACAAAGCCGAGAAGCGTCTCACAACTTTGTTGCATCCTATTCCCGCATAGACGACCTGGTTAGCAGAACGCCGAAAATTTCCTTCCGTCTGGGCCTTGCCGCTCGGTCGGAGATGATGGAGAGAGCGAGCGATGACAACTTTCCTTACGCTAATCCCCTGTGCCGTCCCTCGCAGGATGGACAAGGAGCCATGCGTCACGCAGCTGAGCCTGAGCCGCCCACTTCCCCTCCAGGCTGCATTGAGATGGCTGACTCCAGCTCAAACAGGATCTCCCCGAAGCTGCTTGGGGAAAGAAACGTCGTTCCCAACGCCGCCGCGAATGGCAGGGTGTTCCGTTTGATAGAAGGAAGGGTTCATAGCCGGTTGATGCATACGAAGAAGGTGCTCGGTCTTGCTTAAGGGGCAGCGCAAGAGGGTAGGCCTACCTACCGCGAAATTCGCCGCAGCAGGAATTGCGTGCCTATCGTCGTATCTGTTCGCGCAAAGTCCGGCTTCCACCGTGATGGGACCTTCCACGTCTGTTCAGGTGCCCTTGTCTGGACGGTCTTCCTCAGGCGGAGGTGGTGACGTTTCTGTATCGCAGGGGACTACGAACTCCGGCGGCGGAAACACGGTCAACTCGATCAACAGTAGTGTTACGGTGACCCCGCCATACACGGGCAGCACGCCGGTTGGAAAAGCATCGGGTCAATCGATTGCGCTAACCCTGTCCGATGCTCTCGCTCGGGGCCTGCGGTACAACCTGGGTTCCATCGAGCAGTCCAATGCCGTGCTGCAGGCCCAGGGCCAGCGCACGGTTGCTAAGAGCACGCTGCTGCCGAATCTAAACACGGGGATCAGCGAAACCTTTGAGCGTGAGAATCTCCGCACGCTCGGCGTGTCGATCTCCCTTATTCCGGAAGCCGTCAAGTTTAATTACTTTGACGCGCGCGCCGCCCGCCTGCAGCAATCGGTCTTCGATCTGGTGCGAATCGACAGTTTGCACAGTGCCAGCGAAGCCGTGAAGGCCAGCCTGCAGCAGGCGAAAAACGCGCGCGATCTTGTTGTGCTTGCTGTCGCTGGAAGCTATCTGCAGCTCAATGCCACGGAAGCTCGTCTCAGCGCTCAGCAGGCCGAGGTGGAAAGCGCCCGTGCCGCTGCCAAACAAGCCGCCGCCCAGTTCGCTGCCGGCGTGTCTGCCCGCGTCGATGCGCAACGCCCCGAGGTGCAGCTGCTCACGGAAGAGCAGCGCCTGCGCTCTCTCGAAGCTGACCGCGACACACAAAAGCTCCGCCTCGCGCGCATCCTTGGTCTCCCGATGGGTCAGGAGTTTCTAACAGCGGAAGTCTACACCTACAATCCACTCACCGATCTCACCCTGGACACCGCCCTGCAACGCGGCTTCGCCGCCCGCGCCGACCTCCGGGCCGCTGAGGCCAGTGTCCGTTCTGCCCAGCAGAGCCTCAAGGCGGCACATGCTGAGCGCTTGCCCAATCTCGCGGTGGATGCCAATTTCGGCGCCGCCGGCGTCACACCTTCCAAGCATTCCACTGGCGTTTATACCGTCTCCGGGCTGCTCACCATCCCGCTTTATGAGGGTGGCCGCATCCATGGTGAAATTCAACAGGCTGAGGCTGCGTTGCACCAGCGCCAAGCCGAGCTTGAGGACGCACGCGGACAGGTCGATCAGGATGTGCGCCAGTCCTTTATCAATCTGAATGCCGCTGCCGATCAGGTGGGTGTTGCGCAAAGCAATGTCGCTCTTTCCCATACCCTGCTCGATCAATCCCGTGACCGCTTTGCCGCCGGTATTGCGAACTCCGTTGAGCTCGTACAGGCGGAACAATCCGCTGTGCAGGCCGACGACGACTACATCACTGCTGTTTACGACCACAATTTGGCCAAGGTTTCGCTCGCCCGCGCCATGGGCAACGCCGAAGCGAATCTGCCGCAACTGCTGAGGAAGTAACGCATGCCCGAGACACCGGCAACCGAAGAAACAACGCGCCAGCCAACGCCGGCTGAAGAGCAGAACAACCTACTGCTGCGCATGCTCTATGACGAGCAGGCCCGCCTTCGCGCGGAGATGGAGGCCGTGCGTACGCAACAAGCGCAGTCCGGCGACAAAAAGCAGGAGGGCAGCGAGGACAAGGGTGGAGACGGCGAAAAAAAAGATGGCGACGATGACAAAAAGGAGGGTGGGGACGAGGACAAGGACAAGGACAAGAAAAAACAGCCACCGGTAACGCAGCGCGTCGGCAACTGGGTGAAGGGGCATCCGCTGGCAACGATTGCTGGTGTCATCGGCTTTATCGTGCTTGTCATTGCCATCATCTGGTTGTTCATCTATCTCGGCAAGTACGTGGACACCGATGATGCCTTCGTCGAAGGCCATACCGATCCCATCAGCGCGCGCATTAACGGCTTCGTGACCGGGGTGTACGTCGAAAACACCTATCGCGTGAAAAAGGGACAGCTGCTCGTGCAGCTCGATCCGCGCGACTACCAGGTCGCCAAGGAACAGGCCGCGGCGCAGTTGACCCAGGCCAAGGCAAACGTCGCGGCGCAACAGCCCAACGTGCCGATTACGGCGGTGACGCAATCCACGCAGGTAGTCAATGCGCAGGAAACTGTGGCCAGCTCTGTGGCGAACATCACGGCTACGCAGTCACGCTACCAGTCTGCGCTTGCCGACCTGCGTGAAGCGGAGGCCAATGAGGCCAACGCCGCCCGCGAAGAAGAACGCTACAAAGAGCTGGTGCTCAAGGAAGAGGTTTCGCGCGAAATGTATGACCAGCGCGCCACACAGGAGCGTGCGAATGCAGCCACGGTCGCCTCGCGGCAGCAAACGGCCGATGCCAATGCCAAGCAGGTCACGCAGGCGCGGGCCTCGCTCGCACAGGCACAGGCGCAACTCAAGCAGGCACAGAGCAATCTGCCGCGGCAGATTGCTGTGCAGCACGCGACTCTGGCCGAGCGGCAGGCGAGCGAAAAGCAGATGCAGGCCAATGCCGATCAGGCCGAGCTGAACCTGGAGTACACCCGGATCTATGCTCCCGAGGACGGCATCATCGGCGATAAGAACGTGCAGCTGAACTCGCAGGTGACCCCGGGACAGGAGATGTTTGCCCTGACGCAGACCAACGACATCTGGGTCGAAGCCAATTTCAAAGAGACCGAAATTACCAATATGCACCCGGGGCAGTCCGTGGTGATTCATGTGGATGCTCTCAAGATGGATTTCCAGGGCTATGTGGAAGCTTTGCCCGGTGGTTCGGGTGCAATTTACAGCCTGCTGCCTCCGGAAAACGCCACGGGCAACTACGTCAAGGTCGTGCAGCGCCTGCCAGTGCGTATCCGGTTCAAACCCGGCCAGCCCGGCGCCGAGCGCTTGACACCTGGCATGTCGGTAGAGCCCAAGGTGTGGGTCAAATGACGCGGCGCAGCGTTGAGGAGCAGGCCTGATGCCGGGCGCAGACAGCGGCTGGAAGCCGAAGGCCAATCCATGGCTCATTGCGGTTGCCGTGATGATCGCCACGTTCATGGAGGTGATGGATACCTCTATCGCCTCTGTGGCTGTGCCGTACATCGCGGGCTCCACGGCCTCCACGACCGACGAGGCCGAGTGGGTGCTCACGGTATATCTGGTCGCCAATGCCGTCTTCCTTCCCGCCAGCAGCTACTTTGCGGAGCGCTTCGGCCGCAAGAAGTTTCTGATGACCTCCATCGTCATCTTCACGATCGCCTCCGTCCTTTGCGGCCTCTCCCCCACACTCGGCTTCATTCTTTTGGCGCGCATTATCCAGGGCGCGGCCGGCGGTGCCCTGCAGCCCCTGTCGCAATCCATCCTGATTGAAAGCTTCCCCCCTGAAAAGCAGGGCCAGGCGCTGGGCCTGTACGCATTGGGTGTTGTTATTGCGCCGGTGGTCGGGCCGGTCTTTGGGGGATACCTCACCGTGGCCCTCTCGTGGCGGTGGGCGTTTTACATCAACGTACCCATGGGCCTGCTGGCCCTGCTGCTGCAGAGCAAATTTCTGGAAGACCCGCCTTCGATCAAGAATGCAAAGCCGGGCCGCTTCGATGGCGTCGGGTTTGGGCTGCTGGGCCTGTGGATCGCGGCCATGCAGTTCATGCTCGATAAAGGGCAGGAGCAGGACTGGTTCGGCGACATCCGCATTCGCTGTGCCATCGGCGTGATGATCGGTGGCTTTTTCCTGTTCATTCTCTGGGAACTGCTGCACCCCAAGCCGCTGGTGGACATGACGGTTTTCAAAGACCGCAATCTGGCCCTAGGATGCGTGCTGATCTTTATCCTGGGCATCGGCCTGTACGCGCTGACGACGATCCTGCCTGTCTTCTACCAGGATTTGTTAGGCTACGACGCCTACAAGGCAGGCTTGGCCGTCAGTCCGCGCGGCCTCGGAGCGTTTGTCGCCTCCATGGCCGTAGGTGCGGCCACGTCCAAATTCGACCCTCGAAAGATTGTCTCCCTGGGCTTCGGCATCATCGCCGCGTCCACGCTGTGGCTGGGCTTTGTTACCTTGCAGATTTCGCCCTGGTCCTTGTTTTGGCCAATTACCTGGAGCGGTGTCGGCCTGTCTATGGTCTTCGTTCCGCTCTCCAAGGTAGCTCTAGGCACGCTTTCGCAGAAGCAGTCAGGGATTGGGAGTGGCGTCTTCAACTTCATGCGCAATGTGGGCGGCAGTGTTGGCATCTCTGCGGCCAATACCATTTCGCAAAGGCATGCGCAAACACATCGCAATGACCTGATTCACTGGTTCTCCGGAGCGAACTGGATTTATCAGCGAACCATTCAACTGCGCTCAAAGCAGATGATCCAGCATGCCGGCCCGCACATTGCCAACCTCCGCGCCATATCACTCACGAGCACCAGTCTGACGCATGAGGCCCAGCTTTGGGCCTATGTGGACGTCTTCCGCTATATGACCGTGGTCCTGGCTATCTGTGTTCCGGGTGCGTTCTTACTCAAGAAAACGAAGCCCGGAGCTGCCGCAGGCGCCGGTTAAGGCTCACGCCGGTCAGGTGCCGTGCGGCTACCTAATAGACTGGTGACGTGACGAGCGATTCGTTGGTACCTCCTGGGCATTCTTTTCCGCATCTGAGGTCATTGCGAGGACTCCCCGAGGAGCCAGATGCACTTCTTGACGCGGCTCACCCATCACTTCCGCTACTGGCCTAGCTCTTGCTTTGCGAGCATGGTTTTCGTGGTTGGACTTCGTGCGTGCGGATGGGGGCAGGTGCCTGGCGCGGGGACCCAGGAAAGTCTTCCTGTTCTTTCAGCGGAACAGATTACGCAGCACATGCAGCAACGAAATGAATTTCGGGCTGCCTCCCTGCAGAGCTACGAAAGCCGACGGGTCATGACCTTGGCCTACAAGGGAAAGCTGACCGACAAGCAGGCGAGCGAGACCGTGCAGATGACCTATACGGCGCCCTCCTCCAAGCAGTTTGTCATCCTCTCTGCGGTCGGATCTCCCCTGCTACGTGACAGCGTGTTTCAGCGCGCCATGGATAGTGAGCAGGAAGCAGCCACCCGCGGCGACACGAACCTCAATCCCGCAAATTACGAGATGAAGCTGATCGGCACCGACCACCTGCCAGAGGGGACCTGCTACGTTCTGACGGTGTCGCCAAGGCACAGTAACCGCTTCACATTCCAGGGCAGGATCTGGGTCCAGGGTACTGACTTCGCGGTGGTAAGGATTGAGGCCGAGCCGATGGAAACACCTTCGTTCTGGGTGAAGAATGGCGAATTCCAGACAGATTACGTCAAGGTAGGCGGGTTTTGGTTTCCTGCGCGCACCGTCTCCACCAGTCACGTACGCCTGGGTGGCAATGCGACCCTTACCATTCAGTACGGCTCGTACCACCTTCTCAGTGTGAAACCTGTGCAGATCGCTCTGCCTGGCGAATAAGGTCTGGCTCCAGGGCAAGAGCCAGTGACCACCCTCACTCATCGAGGCTCAGGGTGTGTTGTCTTGCTGAACCAGCAAATGCACCCTCAATTCAACGGGCCATGTGGGCTCAACGAGCAGCCGCGCGGGCGATCAGCACGGCGCTGTACGCAGCGCCAAACCCGTTGTCGATGTTGACCACGCTCACATTCGGACTGCAGGAGTTCAACATGCCGAGCAGGGCAGCCGCGCCACCGAAGGAAGCGCCGTAGCCCACGGAGGTTGGGACGGCCAGCACGGGGACGCCTACCAGCCCACCCACGACGGACGGAAGAGCGCCTTCCATGCCTGCACAGACGATGACGGCATCGGCCGCCGCCATCTGTTCGCGCACTGCCAACACCCGTTGCAGGCCCGCTACACCGACATCGTAGAGCCGCGTGACGCGTACTCCAAAGGTTTCCGCCGTGACGGCAGCCTCTTCCGCCGCCGGCAGATCACTCGTTCCCGCGCACAGGACGGCGATGTGGCCGCGGCTCGCTTCGCCGGCCGTCTGACGCAGGGAGATCGTGCGTGCGATCGGGTGGTGCACTGCTTTGGGATGCCGCGCACACACCGCATCCGCCGTTGCCTGCGAGGCACGTGTGGCAAGTACGTCGACACCGTCTGCGGCGAGTGCGTCGAAGATTGCCGCGGTCTGCTCGGGTGTCTTTCCCGCGGCATAGATCACCTCTGGCAACCCGGTGCGCAGGCTGCGGTGATGATCCACACGCGTGTGACCAAGATCCTCAAAGGGCAGCGTGGCTAGGCGGCTGGCGGCCGCTTGGGGAGTGGTTTCGCCGCGCTCCACGGAGGCGAGCAGATGCAGGAGGTCGGCGGGCGTCATCGCTTTATCCTTTCAAGGTTCGGTAGGCGATCAGCGCCGCCTGCTGCACGAGCTTCAAGGGAACACCGTGCTGCGCGGCGGCGGCGCGGCAGTCTTCAAACTCCGGCGCCGCGTTGCGCTCTTCCACGCCCGCTGAACCTACCTTCACACGAAGCGTGCCGTAAGCCGTTTCGACTGCGGTATGGCTGCGTTCAAGGCAGATACGCCGGTCCTGCCGCAGCCGCACGCCCAGGGTGGGGGTTTCCTGCAGCAGCAGTTGCTCGAAACGGCTGCTGTCACCGGGGTTGCAAAGCATGGTCAGCAGGGTGCCGGGACGACCTTTTTTCATAATGACCGGCGTCATCATCACGTCAAGCGCGCCCTCCGCCAGAGCCTTCTCGGCTACGTAGGCGAGCAACTGCGGCGAGGCATCATCGAGCGCCGTTTCCAGCACTGTGACGACCTCTTGTTGAGGCTGCGCGGAGACCTCGTCCTTTGCATGAAGATGGAGCTTCGGCGCGGTGTGTGCTTCGACAGAACCTTCCCCAAGGCTAAGCCGTAGAACATTGGGAAAGTCTTCCGGATTGCGCGTGCCGGCGCCGTAGCCGATGGCTTCCACGCGCATGGGTGGCTGTGGGCCGAAGCGGGGCTCCAGCGCGCGCAGAAGAGCGGCTCCGGTGGGCGTCACCAGCTCCTTTTGTACATGGGCTGAATACGTGGGGACCCCGAGTAAAAGATCGGCAGTAGCCGGTGCCGGCACGGGAAAGGTGCCATGGGCGCACTGCACGGTGCCGCCACCGACATTTACAGGCGAGGCGTACCAGGCGCCGATGTTCAAATGGTGTACGCCCGCGCACGTGGCCACGATATCGACAATGGCATCGACCGCGCCGACTTCGTGAAAGTGGATTTCATCCACGGGAACGTTGTGGATCTTTGCTTCGGATCGGCCAAGCAGCTCGAAGGCCCGAATGGACAGGCTTTTGACGGCATCGTGCAGCGGAGCTGCCTGGATGAGTTCGCGAATCACCGTCAGAGACCGCCCATGCACGTGCGGGTGGGAGTGTTCGTTCGCAGGCACTGGCTCCTGCGGATCGTGATCGGTATGGGCGTGGCCGGTCTTATGCTGGTGCTGCGTTTTCGGCTGGTGCGAGTGCGTATGCTCCGCCTGTTCGAGCAGCCCGGTATGGGTGTGGGAGGCTTCTGCCGCGTGGCTGGCGTCATGGGTATGGGCGTTGCCTTCCGCCAGCACGCCATCTTCCAGCACGTAAACCTTTGTGCAGGAGATGCCGCTGCGATCCACGGTTTCGAGACGCAAGCTGGCGTTCAGGCCGAGTGCCGCCGTTGCCTCATGCAGCACCGCAGGCGGCACACCGGCATCGAGCAAAGCCCCGAGAAACATGTCACCGGCTATCCCGGCAAAGCAATCAAGATAAGCAATACGCATGAGGAAACACCTTTGAAGAGATCAGCCGCTGCGTGCAGGGATAGCCGGCGAGTGAAAGCGGAATGACGGGTGCGGCGCGAAGGCAAGGGCTTAGCCTCGCGCCGCGGCGATGGCTGAGACCGGCAGCACGTCGTTCATGGAGCCGGAACGGTAGCCCTGTGTGTCCAGGGTGACATAGGTAAATCCCGCTGCGCGCACGGCAAATGTGATGCGGTCGAGCATCGTGAGCGAAAGCGCCAGCGGCAGCTCATGACGTGAGATCTCAACCCGCGCCAGATCGCCATGATGACGCACACGCACCTGCAGGAAGCCGAGCCCGTGGAGAGAATCCTCTGCTTGCTCGACCTGTTCAAGTGCCGCTGCCGTTACCGACCGGCCGTACTCGATGCGTGAGGAAAGACAGGCACTGGCGGGCTTGTCGGAAACGGCAAGGCCGGCCGCACGCGCCAGGCTGCGAATTTCCGCCTTGCTTAGCTCGGCTTCCACCAGCGGCGCAAGCGCCCCATGTAGCGTGGCGGCGCGCTGACCGGGGCGAATTTCGCCTCGGTCGTCGAGATTCATCCCATACGCGATATGTGCGAAGCCGAGACGTTTGGCTTCCTCCGCCATGCACTGAAAGAGCTCGTCCTTGCAGTGGAAGCAGCGCTGCGCATCATTGCGCTGGTAGTCCGGGTTGTTCAGCTCAGCAGTGGAGATCACCTTCACGGGGAAGCCGGCGGAAGCCGCAAACGCCAACGCCGCAGCCAGCTCCTTGCGGGGCAGGGAGGCCGAGTCCGCAATGACGGCCAGCATGCCATCCCCGAGCGCACGGTGCGCCGCCCAGGCCAGAAAGGCCGAATCCGTACCGCCCGAGTAGGCAACCATGACGGAGCCAAGTCCTCTGAGCACCTCATTCAGCCGCGCCGCCTTGGGTTCCAGTTCCATCTCTCTCATTCTAGGCTCTCTGGGCTTTTCGACCCGCTACCCACCCTAGCGAGCCAGTGGCGGCAGGTGGCTCGTGAGACCGAACAGAAAAATTGTGCCCACGGTGAAGCTGTAGGCCGCGGTGAGCGAGGTGACGGCCGTCTGCAGGCGAGGCCGGTAGGCGCTGCCGGCAAACACCCCCGAGGCGCTTGCGGTCATCAGCGTGTTCATCAGCAGCAGACCCACAAGGAAGCACAACAGCCCCAGCAACCCCCGTTGGGTTCCGCCCAGGTGCGCCGCCAGCAGAAATAGCCCAAGTTGCGAAGGGGTTTCGGCGCCGAGTCCGTGGATGATCCCGATGGTGAACACCGAACTACGGTCATAGGTGAACGAAAACGGCTCCGGACGGGGCCTTGCCGGATCGAAAAGCCGGCGTACGCCCCAGTGCGCATACCGTGCAGCGGAGATCAGCGCTGCCACACGGCTGCGGGAAATGTGGCGATGGTGGCCTCCGAGGGCAGGCCGGCGGGCCCGCGATCTCCAGAGCGTGACCGCCACATAGATCGCCAGCGCGATCAGCGTAGCCCCCACAAGCCGCTCACCGACTGCATCCAGCTGCGCCGGGATGGGCAGGTGCAGCGAGATGGCCGCAACGCCGAGCACGGCCACGGTAAGAGCATGTCCCAGGGCGTAAAGGAGACCGAGCCCCATGCCCTCGCGCCAACCGCGCTGCACGCTGGTGATGTCGGTGATGGCCGCCAGATGGTCGTAATCGAAGCCATGCCGAAGCCCAAGCAACAGGCAGGAGATCAGCGCGAGCTCAAGCGGAGAGGACATCGATGCCCCAGCTTACGGAGGACGGGGCAGGGAACGCAAACCACACTTTCGCCCAGTCCAAAAGCTCCGGGAGTTGGCAGGTTGCCGAAAACTGATGTTCCGGACGCATGAGCACGCCCGGAATATCGCAACATTACGTGGCCATTACACCACCGACAAGGTCACATCGATATTGCCGCGCGTGGCGTTCGAGTACGGGCAAACTTCATGGGCCTCGTGCACCAGCTTTTCTGCTTCAGCCTTTTCCATGCCGGGTACGTGGATTTTCATGTCCACACCGACGCCGAAGCCCTTCGCACCTTCCGCGAGCGGTCCGAAGTTGACGCTGGAGTCGATCTTCACGTCAGCGGGCAGCGTCACCTTGTGCGTGCTCGCAACGAACTTCATGGCACCGATGAAACAGGCGGCATAGCCTGCCGCAAAGAGCTGTTCAGGGTTCGTTCCCGTGCCGTCGCCACCCATCGCCGGGGGTGGATCGAGCTTCACATCCAGCTTGCCATCATCTGATTTCGCTACGCCGTCACGTCCACCCGTGGCGATCGCGTGCGCCGTGTACACAACCTTGTCCAGTGCCATCGTGTCTCTTCTCCTAAACAACGAATGCTTGGATGACGGAATCCGTGCGCAAGGCGCAGATTCACAGTGTTGCAAAGCGGATGTCTCCTTACGTTCACGACGCAGCCGCAAATTAGAAGCTGAAAAGACACTGCAGCAGGATGGTGCGGTTCGAGGCGGAGAAGGTGTTGAAATCTGTGGCTAATGAAAGTGACCGCCCGAAATACGGCGACGCCAGCACACCAATTGGAGGGCCCGGGTTGGTGTGATTGAACAGATTCTGTGCATCCACCTGAAAGCGCAGGGAATAGGGACGATCCGCGCGCACTTTGGCTCCCGGCTTGGCCGCCGGCCGGGGGCCGACGTGCAGGGTGTAACGCGATGTGAGGTCGACGAAGACGAAGGATGGTGCCGTACCGAAGTTGCGCGGAATTACGGTCTGCCCCGCCTGCGGGTTCAGATCGAAGTTGCCCAGCGAGGTGCGAACCACCGAGGCACGGCCAAGGTCGGTCGCAAAGGCCGGCCGGTCGTTGTAGATCGTGTCGCCGTTATCGTCCGAGCCGGTGGTGATGTCGAAGGGGTTGCCGCTGTGGGTGTCGAGGTAGGGCCGGAGCGAAAAGCCCCGCGGAAGGGTCCAGATCAGACCCAGTTCGAACCTTTGGCTCTGCATCTCAAGCGATCGGGCATAGTCCGCGGCTATGTTGTAGGGGTGGGCCGTGAACCCCGTAAGGCCTGTCGCAGGATCGTAAGTGTTTTCGCTATAGGTGCGCTCCCAGGCATACTGGCTGTAAAGGAAGAGCTTGCCCACAGGCAGGTTGGCGGCCACGCTCAGGTTATTTGAGTTGCTGTTGCCGGCTGAAGCGTACTGGTAGATGTTCTCCGCGGTTCCCAGGGGCCGCATTCCACTCTCCGGTGCGTCGGGATTGTAGGTCCCTGGCAGGGGTGCGTTGCTGTTGCGCAGCAGGTAGCCATGCGAACCGTGGGAAAACAAGTACTTGCCCTGCACCGCGCCGCCCTGGCCGATATCCCGCGTCACCGTGATGCCGCCTACCTGCTGATAGCTGGAACGCAGCGAGGGGTTCACCTGGTAGACCGTGGGTTGGCTGGTTGGAAGGGCTGCCGGCGGCGGGAGATTTGGGTAGAAGTCAGGGTCTTGGACGAAATATGCCGTCTCGTTCTGCCCATTTTGATGAATGGCCTGCAGCAAATTGGAGGCAGCAAAACGGTCGTAAAAGATGCCGTAGCCGGCACCGACCGTGATAAACGGCTCGGGGCTGTTGCCGCGGCGCGGTGCCCACTTCAGGCTTACGCGGGGAGCCGGGTCCACGTGGTCCGGAACCGCGGACTGGCTCTCAAAGCGAAGGCCGTAGCTGAAGGTGAGATCGGGACGCAGCTTCCAGTCGTCCTCGGCGAAGAAGGCGATGTCGTCGGTGTACAGCATCGCGCTCGGCTGGCCGGCGGTCAGGTTGAATTGCGAGGCTCCGCCCCCCGCCGCGCGGATCTGCGCCGGACTCTGCCCCGCTGCCAGCCCGTTCTGCGTGATCTGGTAGGCCGCGAGGCTCGGAAAAATGAACTGGCCGTTGAAGTTGGCGCTGGAGGTGTTCCCATCGCGCTGTTCGCGCAGGCGAAGGCCGGCGCGGAACGAGTGCGGTCCATGCTCCAGGTCAAACTCGTCCTGCAGTTCGTAGTGGTCCTGGTTGTCGCGCAGGACCTGCGTCTCGCTGCCGCCGGCGATGAAGGAGCCCTCCGCCACCAGTGCTGGAGCCGTACTGTTCGGGTCCTGCCGGATGCGGGTACGAAGGTACTGAAAGCGTACTTCGTTCACTGCGTGCGGGCTCAGGATCTGGGTGTCGGAGGCTTGCAGCGTATTCGTGAGGGTATT
The DNA here is from genome assembly GCA_964248555.1 of uncultured Bryocella sp. GTDB lineage: Bacteria > Acidobacteriota > Terriglobia > Terriglobales > Acidobacteriaceae > Granulicella. The sequence goes on along the minus strand of CAXTZL010000002.1, from coordinate 20,077 downwards.
CAGTGCGTAGGCCGCCGAGGGTAGAACCAGAGGGTTGATGCCGCTGTTGGTGATATGGGCCTGGCTCCACGCATCGCGAATGAATGCAAAGTTGTTCGTGCTGAACTGACGATCGAGCCGGAGCGAGTACACATCCGTCCGTTGCGGCGCGGGCAGCGCCTCAGAAAGCGTAGCCGTCGTATCGAACGGATTCACGGCATTGATGACGGCGTTGTTGGCGAGGCTCTGAATCTGTTCGGAAACGAAGAAGGACGTCTTCTTGCCCAGCGGACCGTTCACGTTGCCGTCCGTCAGAAACTGGTAGTAGGGCGGCTGCGCTCCGGTGTAGGGGTTGCGGGCGTTGAAGGGCTGGTCGGTTCCGCCCAGGTTCAGGGCTCCATGCAGTTTGCTGGCTCCCGGCCGGGTTTGCACCTCGATGCGTCCGAACCCCGGGGAATCGTAGAAGGCCGAATATTCATTTCCGTTCACGCGGATGGAGCGGATGGACGACTTGGGAGGCAATCCACCGCCGGAAAAGCCGTTCACGAGAATCTGCAGCCCACCCCCGTTCAGGCCACCGCCAGCCAGGGCCCGCAACTGCCGCAGCAACGTCTCGTCGTCATCCGAGAGCAGGTCCAGGGCCTTGCCCTCGAAGGTAAGTGAGCCACCCACAGTGCGCTCGTCGGGGGAGCTGGCCGTGTCGGCATCCACCTGCTGCGCCAGGCCGGCGATTTCCAGCTGCACGGGAAGCTGGGTTGTCTGCCCGGCGCGAAGCTGCAGGGACGGGCTCTGGTAAGGGGCAAAGTCCGGGACCTCGATCCGGACGCCATAGGTCCCCGGCTGCACGCGCGCCTTAAAGCCACCCTGATGATCTGTGTGAACCGTGAGTTTGCCATTCACGCCTGTCAGTTGAACTTGCGCTCCGGGCAAAACCGCACCCGTGCCGTCGGTCACGGTTCCCGTGAGTACGGAAGTAGCGTGCTGCACCTTGCCGCTATCTGGCGAATTTGCGACCTGCCCGGATGCGGATTGTCCCTGAAGGAGCCCGCAGCACAGCAGAAGCGCCAGCCAACCGGCAGCGATCAGTCTTTCTCTCTCATGAACCAGGCATTTCAAGTGCAGGACCCTAAACAGCTCAGCAATTTGTTGCGTCCGGTTTAACGAATGGGAATAGCTATAGCGTCGCACGAAAGTTGCGGTAGGGGAAGAGGCTGTTCCTCGAGAAAGTCACAGCGGTTCGAACAACCGTTTGCCCTGCGTTTTGGCCGGATTGAACGACGATTTGTGAACCGCCGCTTAGAATGGATTTAGCTGCTGTTGCGCAACTCCGGCCCCCCGCACGTTTTCTAGAGAGCTGTAGTCAAACCGATGAAACTTCGTCCCGTCTTTTTCGTGCTGCTACTCCTGACCGGTTTTTACTACCTGTCGAGCCACGCGTTCACCGCCGGTTCCCTGGCCGCTCTGCTGCATCCGCTTTCGGCGGATGCGGCTACCGAGGCGCTGCACGGGCCGCTGGGCAATTTCAGCCTTCAGGTGGCCTCTGCCGCGCCGGCCTACGACACGGAAGAGCAGCAAAATATTGCGGTATATAAGCGTGGCCTGCCCAGCGTCGTCAACATCACCTCCACGGAGGTGGCCTATGACTTCTTTTATCGCCCGGTGCCGCAGCAGGGGCAGGGCTCGGGCTTCATTCTCGACAAGGAAGGTCACATTCTCACCAACAACCATGTCGTGGAAGGCGCACAGCTGGTGGAGGTGACGCTTTCCGACAAGCACAAGTACAAGGCCCAGGTGCTCGCCAAGGATGCCAACCATGATCTCGCGCTGTTGCAGATCCAGGGCGCGGCCAATTTGCAACCGGCAACCCTGGCCGACGGCGCCAGCCTCGTAGTCGGCCAGCAGGTTTATGCCATCGGCAATCCGTTCGGTTTTTCCGGCACCATGACCCGCGGTATCGTTTCCGCCATCCGGTCCATTGAGATGCCCTCCGGCAACAAGATTGAGGACGCCATCCAGACGGACGCGTCCGTGAATCCCGGCAACTCCGGTGGTCCGCTGCTGAACTCGCATGGCGAGGTCATCGGCATCACCACCCTGATTGCTTCCAATCCCAACGGCGGGGCGGATCAGTCGGCTGGCATCGGCTTCGCGATCCCCATCAGCACGGCCAAGGCGGTCCTGAGCGACTTTGCCAAGTATGGCCGTGTGCGCCGGCCTTCGCTGGACATCGTTACCATGGCCATCGGCCCGGACGTCGCCGAAGGGATCGGTTTGCCGGCGGACTATGGCATCCTCATCGAGCGTGTACTGCCCGGCGGCGCGGCGCTGGCGGCAGGCCTGCACGGTGGAACGCAGCGCGCCTACATGGGCAACACGCCGGTGATGCTGGGGGGAGATCTGATCGTGGGCTTGGATGGCCAGGAGATCACCACACCCCAGGACCTTTCTGTAGCCCTGAATGCACACCGTGCAGGCGACAAAGTGATCCTGACAATCTATCGCGGGCAGAAGCGCCTGCAGGTGCCGGTCACGCTTTCCGACGCCAAGCAACTGACCGGCGGCGGCAACCAGGCTTGAGCACCGAGGCCCCGTCGCCCGAAACCCCGGCCGAGAACTCGTCAAATGCAGGGCGCGGCCGTCTGATCCTCGGCATCGAAAGCTCCTGCGACGAAACCTCCGCCGCCGTGGTCGCGGAGGGGCGCACCGTGCTCTCCAACGTGGTCGCCTCGCAACTGGTGCACGCCGATTACGGCGGTGTCGTTCCGGAACTGGCCAGCCGCGAGCACCTGCGGGCCATCGTCCCGGTGGTCCGCGAGGCCATGCTCTCTGCCGGGCTCTCCCCCGGGCCGTCCGGCTACCGCGAGCTAAGCGCCGTGGCCGTCACCGCGGGACCGGGTCTGGCCGGGGCTCTGCTGGTCGGCATCACTTTCGCCAAGGCGCTCGCCTTTGGGGCGAATCTGCCGCTGATCGCCGTCAATCATCTTGAAGGGCACATTCAAGCTGTGCTGCTCGAAGCCGAACAGCATTTCGCCGAGGCCTCACCCCTGCTGGCGGCGGTAGTCTCAGGGGGTCACACGCATCTTTACCTCGCAACCTGCGGAGCCGAAGGGCTTTGGAGCTACCGCAACGTCGGCCGTACGGTCGATGACGCCGCCGGAGAGGCCTTTGACAAAGTCGCCAAGCTGTTGGGGCTGCCCTACCCGGGCGGACCGTGGATAGACGCCCTCGCCGCACACGGCAACCCCAATGCCGTGCCCTTCCGCTTCGCACAGATCAAGGCCAAAGGCCATGGCCGGCCGGCCCCGGAGCCTGACGTCCTCGAGTCAGCTCGCCGCTTCGATGTGTCCTTTAGTGGCATCAAAACCGCCGTCCGCCGTTACACCGAGTTGCACGGCATGCGCGAGGCTATCGCCGCGCGAGAGGCCGCGATGCGATCCGGTGGCCTGATGACGGCCAAGTTCAACGATCCGAAGGCCTTTGCAGGGGCCTTGGCGCTGCTCAATTCCGAAACGCTGGACCTGCTAGCCAGCTTTCAGGGTTCTGTAACGAGTTATCTCACGCGCACGATCTTCAACGCGGCGGAGCATTTCGGTGCCCGGGCCGTTGCGGTGTCAGGCGGCGTGGCCGCCAACCGCGAGCTGCGCTCCAAGCTCCAGGCTGCCTCGGCGAAACAGCGGCTGCCGGTAGCCTTTCCTTCCCTCAGTCTGTCCACAGACAACGCTGCCATGATTGCAGCCGCAGCCTGGCCAAAGCTGTTGAACGGCCGCTTTGCCGATGGCACGCTGGAGGCCGTCCCCGGGCTTCGGCTCGGCTGAATTTCAGTTGGCAAGGCAATCGGCCCGCAGCTTCGACTTTTTACAGGGGTTGGCCTGTCATCTGCAGCTTTCCTTCGCTGCTGCTTCCTCCCGTGCCCGCGGTGCCCTGAAAAGGCAGAAAGAGTTCAAAAACCGTATAGCTGGAACCGGTGCGGTTCGAACTGCGAACCTTCAGATGCCCATGATGCCGGGCGATGATCTCGTTGGAGATCCAAAGGCCCAGCCCTGTGCCTCCTGCGCCTTTCGTCGTGTAAACGCCTGGTATAGCTTGCTCAACGTCTCGCCGGACATGCCTGTGCCGTTATCGGCAACGGTGATGAGGAGGCCGCTTTTGTGCCCACTCCACCAGGTGGCTTCCCGCGTCCGTATCAGGAGCCGGCCGCCGCCGCCCTTCATCGCGTCGATGGCGTTTCCCACCAGGTTGCTGAGTACCTGGCGAGCTCACTTCCGAGTCCTACGATGTGTTGTGTCGAGCGTTCCCGAAGGTCCAGAGTTACGTTGTAGTTGATGAAACGTGGTTTGTATAAGTCGATGACGGAGACCAGCAGATCGTGACTGAGCACGGCCTCCGGTCCTGTAGATTGCTTGTAAAAACGCAACGATTGCGCCGTGAGGAGCTTAACGCGCTGCAGTTCCTGATCAGCCTGTTGCAGGTACGTGACTGACTCCTGATTGTCTTCCGCCTTGGAGGCAGTCTGTTCTGCAAGGTAGATCAGGTTCACGATGGCTTCGAGCGGATTGTTGATCTCGTGCGAGATGGAGGAGGCAAGCCGTCCGACCGCTGCCAGCTTCTCGCTCTCGCGCAGAGCCGATTCGAGCTCGATCCGCTCCGTCACATCAAGCTGAATTCCCACGAAGTGCGTCAGCACACCGTCCCGGTTCCGAATGGGCGAAAGTGTAAGTTCGTTCCAGAAAGAACTGCCGTCCTTGCGGTAGTTCCGAAGCACGGCCACTGTCTGGCGCTCTTGCCGGATCGCTTCCCTGATCAAGGTGAGACCTGGTTGGTCTTTCTCCCCTCTTTGCAGAAAGCGGCAGTTTTTTCCTTCCACCTCTTCGAGGCTGTAGCCGGTCATGATTTCAAAGGAGGGATTCACATACATCAGGGGCATGTCGGGTAGCTGCGCGTTGGAAACGGCTGATTCCGTTCGTCACCGAGCGGACAATATTACGGTTGAAATTCAACTCCTCGAGTGCAGACCTGTAACGCTGGGCGAGGGCACGGTGGGAGTAGAGCACCACACTCAGCCGAGAAGTCAAATCCGCGGTGGAGGCGGGTATGACGAGTACGGCGTCGAAGTCCCCATTTTGCGGGTCGAGGGACGCCAATTCAGTGGACCCCACCCCCACAAGAGCGGGTTTCACCTGCTCTCCGGTAAGTTGCAGTGTGTTCACTGTGGGGCGCAAGCGGCGTGCAATGTCCGCATCCGCAATCACCATCTCATAGCGGCTCAGCTCAGTCTGGTTAAATTCGGCTTCAGCAACCTGAGACGATTCCAGATCAAGACCAGCCAGGATCGCTTCCAACAATCGCCGGACGGGGACCTCCCGAATGAGAAGGGCTACGTTACGGCGGGCTGACGGCGTTGTCTGCTCATGGGAGATTGCCTCCTGCGTGGGCCCTGTGTTTTTCATCGCCTCTTTGGATGCGTCTCCTGCATACTTTTCTAACCCGTTTCGCGATGCGCCTGGAAGGATTTTCTGACGGGAGCCAAGGTGCGAAATGACCTTTTCCCCGGCTTGTCCACCGGCCCGCGCTCCAGTTCGCTAGAATCGATCCTGAACGTTCAAGCGGAAGGCAGCCGCGCCCGATGGCAGCATGGGCCAAGCGGCGAGAGAAAACTCAAAAACGCGTGGCGGACCAAGCTCTCCAGCTCTTCAACACCCTTTCCGGCAACATTGAAACCCTATACGCCGCCGACGGCGAAAGCCTCCGTTTTTATTGCTGCGGCCCGACGGTGTACGACTACGGTCATATCGGGAACTTTCGCACCTTTCTGCACGTGGACGCGCTGCGCCGGGCTGCGCGCCTGTTCGGCCTGAAGTTGAAGCATGTCATGAACGTGACCGATGTGGACGACAAGATCATTCGCAACGCCGGCGCGGCCGGTGTCTCGATCGGCGAGTACAGCGAAAAATATGAGCGTGCGTTCTTTGAAGACATGGAGGCGCTCGGCGTGGAGCGCCCCGAGATCATCGCCCGTGCGACGGAAAACATCGAGGGCATGACCTCGCTGATTGAGCAACTGGCCGCAAAGGACGTTGCCTACAAAGCCGAGGATGGCAGCTGGTATTTCCGTGTGGCGCGTGACCCCGGCTACGGCAAGCTCTCGAAGAAAGACCTGGAAGGCATCGAGGACGGTGCGCGGGTCGCAGCCGATGAGTACGACAAGGATGCGGTCCGCGACTTTGCGTTGTGGAAGGCCACAAAGCCCGGCGAAACCAGCTGGGCAACGCCGCTGGGCGAAGGCCGTCCGGGCTGGCACATCGAGTGCTCCGCCATGGCCATGCGTTATCTCGGGGACAGCTTCGATCTGCATGCCGGCGGCGAGGATCTGATGTTTCCTCACCACGAAAATGAGATCGCACAGTCCGAATCGGCTTCCGGCGTTCCGTTCGCACGGCATTGGTTTCACGTGCGATTTCTGCTGGTTGAAGGCAGAAAGATGTCCAAGTCGGAGGGCAATTTCTACACCCTGCGCGACCTTCTGCTGAAGGGCTACAGGGCCTCGGCGATCCGCTTTCTGCTGCTGAGCGTGCCCTACCGGCACCAGCTCAACTTCACCTTCGATGGCCTGCGGGAGTCGACCCACGCCATCGAGCGGCTGCGAACGTTTGCCCAACGGATGCGCGAGGGGAAGAACTGGGCAAGCGGCTGCGATGAGGCGATTTCCGCCGAGATTCGCCGCGGCGACGACGCCTTCACGGCCGCGCTGGCCAACGACCTGAACACCGCAGAGGCGCGCGCCGCCATCTTCGAGGTGATCCGCGCGGTGAACACGGCCGCTGACCAGGGCAGGCTTTGCAAAAGGGATGCGGACGCCACGCTGATCCTGCTGGCTCGCTTCGATACCGTTTTCGCCGTCATGGAAGATCGAGACGCCGAGCTGACCCGCTTCGCCCTGAAGTGGGCGGAGTCCGAAGGCAGACTGGGGGAGGCGGATGCCGACGTCGTCGCGCGCTTCTCCGAGTCCGGACCCACCGATGCCGACATCGATGCTCTCGTAGCCGAGCGCACGCAGGCCAAAGCCAAACGCAACTTCCCTCGGGCAGACGCCATCCGCAACGATCTGCTCGCGCAGGGCATCCTGATCGAAGACTCAAAGGACGGGGTTCGCTGGCGGCGCAAGTAGGCCGCCCGAGACGCATCGAAGTGTGGAAGGGAACAAGTCCGGCGGGCATCGGGAGGCAGCATTGAAGGTCGGAACACCAGCAGTACGAGAGGTACGAAGGGCAGCAGCGGTCCTGCTCGGGGGAGTGTTCCTTGCAGCGGGCACAGCGGCTGCGCAAAAGGTCACTGCGGTGCCGCAACTGGATCTGAAAAAGCTGAGCGGCACATGGTATGAGGTGACACGCTACCCCACCAAGTTCCAGAAGCGCTGCGCCGGCCAGGCTACGGTTCTGTTCAACCAGGGCGATAAGCCGCGAACCTTTCAGATGGGCACCTTCTGCCCCGGAAAGACTGGTACACCGCTGGAAAGTGATCTCACCGGCAAAATGGATAAGCATGGCACGGGAAAGCTGACGTCCGGCTTTATCCCGCTGTTCAAGACGCAGGTTTGGGTTATAGCGCTTGCTCCTGACTACAGCTGGGCTCTGCTCGGCCAGCCGAAACGCAAGGCGCTTTCAGTTCTGTCGCGCACGCCGGAGATGGCACCCTCTACGCTGACGCAAATCGAACAGCTCGCGGCGGCACAGGGCTTCACAACAGATAAGCTGGTCTCCCTGCCGAAGCTGGGTAAGACAATGGAGGCCGAGGACGGCAAGCTGACTGTGACGCCTCCCGCTCCCAGCTCCCTTCCTTCAACCCCGCCGACTCACGAGCAGCCTCAGATCTAACGATTATTGCTCGGCACCGCCGGCCGTCGCCATCAATTCGCGGTCGAGCGCAGCCTGGGACGGCGTCCCGCCCACGCGGCTGAGGACCACCAGCGCCACCGCGGCCACGATGATGCTCATGCCGGCAACTTCGCTGGGCGCGAGGTGCTCGCCCAGCAGCAGGATGCCCAGCAGGACGGCGATCATCGGGTTCACAAAGGCATACGTCGCCACCTTCGTTACCGGCACGTTCTGCAGTAAATAGGTGAATGCCACCAGGCCCACCAGTGATCCAAAGATGGATAGATAAACGATCGCCTCCATCCCGTGAAGCGTCCAGACAGCCCGGTGAAAGCTGCCCGCGCCCCAGGCAAAGAGCAGGTTAAAGATGCCGGCCGCGCCAATCTCCCATCCGGTTGCGACAAATGTATCCGCCTTGAAACGAAAGCGCCTGGAAAGCACGGATCCAATTCCAAAGGACAGCGCAGCCAGCAGGCAGACCACCGTGCCCAACCCGGCATGCGCACCCGCCGCAGCGCCGCCGGCGTGACGGTGCAGCGAAGGCCAGACCAGCACCACAATGCCGGCGGTACCCATCAGCGTGCCCGCCCAGCCACGCTTGTTCAGCGGCTCGCCACCGGGTAAAAAACGCTCCATCAGCGCGATCATGATAGGCAGCGTGGAGACAATCAGCGAGGCGAATCCGGAAGGCACCATGGTCTCGCCCCAGGTCAGCAGCATGTTGTTGCCGCTCATGAACAGCAGCCCCACCAGGACCAGCTTCCAGCCTTCCCCCTCCGGCACACGCAGGCTCTTGCGACGGCCCAGACAGATTGCCAGAATCAGCACAGTGGTGATCACGGAGCGTGTGGCCGAGACCACCGGCGGCGGCAGATGCTCGCCCGCAATATGAATCGCCGCATACGTGGAACCCCAGCACAGATATACCGCGGCGAAGGCGATCAGCACATAGCTCCGCTGCGTTGGCTCTGGAGGCATCCTGTCAGCATACCGTCTCGGTCTGCCGTCGCCTCCCCCAGTGCTGCAGCAAGTGCCGGGGCGGTGCTAGCATGGCGCCTATGCGCGTGCTAGCCGGCCTCCTTTCCGTGGGTGTTGCCCTCTCGTCCACCTTTCTGGCGGCTCCGAAGCCGGCGCAGGGGACAGCGCCGCCGCAGAGCTCTGCACCCGCACCCGCAACCAAGACCTACCACGATGACGCGCTGCACCTCAGCTACATCTATCCGGCAGGGTTTTCTGATGCAAGCGCGATCGTGGGAGCCGCGTTTAAAGCAAGTCTGAGCGAAAGCCCCGTGGGCGGAAAGGACACCGCGCGCTGCGTCACCCTGCCGTTTTCTGCAATGAGCACAGCCGGCGGCCAGCTCGCCATCGTACTGCTCGTACGTGCGGACTCCGCTTGCCTCAAGCGCACCTTCACCGCCGACCAGCTACCCGAGTTCACCCAGGGCGAGGTGAAGGGTCTGTCCGCATCCGGAGCGAAACCGCAGTTCGGCGAGCCCGTCCGTTTCGAAAGCAGCGGCCACGCGGTGGAACAAATGCAGGGCACCTTCGCCCTGCCCACCGGCGACTCCATGCACGCCATGGTCACCTGTGTTCTGCTGAAGCCGGACGTGGCCTGCTGGCAGTTACTCGGCAACAGTGCCGAGAGCCTGCGCACCATGAGCGCCTTTCCGGTAACCCTCGACGGCGGCACGACACTATCTCTTACCGCGCCCGGGGCAAGGCACTGACTGCCAATCTAGACAGGTCAGGCCCGGACTCATAGCGTCCTTGGGCCTGAACTGAAACTGCTCTAAACCTAACAACGAAGGCGCTGCCGTCAGTAGCTGAAAAATTCGTTCAGGCCCCGCCGCAAACGCAGGCCCACAGTAAGGCAGATCAGTGACCCAAGGCCGGTTACGCAGTTCCAGTACAGCATGGGATGGGCCCAGCCCGGCGAGTACTGAATATCCTGACCTGTCCACAGCGTCGTCAGGGTAGCCACGATGGCCATCTGAAAGCCGATCACAATCAGAAGCTGTCCACGGCGGCGGCGGCGGTCGAGAGCCTCCACCTGGTCAGGTGTAAGGGTACGCTCTTCGGACGGGAGCAGGGTATTGGCCATGACAGGGCTCCTTCAAGGTAAACAGGCCTACAAACATGGTCATTAAATCACACAGCCGGTGCCGATGGCTCTCCTTTTCGGCGGACCACTGTGCTACCGGTTAGCCGCGCGGTTTACCCGCAAAGGCCGCCCGTACCCGCGCGGCACGGTCTTCCACAGAGCCCTTGGCCGCATTCTCCAGGAAAGCGACCGTTTGCACGCCCACGATTTCGAAGCGCTTGTGGCAGCGGCTGTTCTGACAGATCACGCTGTCCTCACGACGGACCATGTAGCTGCCAGCCTTTTCAAAGCGGGCTTGCGTCGCCTCGTCCGCGAACCCGAGGGGATGCGCGCGCTTGCGGCGCACCAACCAGGTCAGGGCATAGTCGGCCGTCGTCCGGCAATCAGGACAGAGCAGACTGTGCGATTTCACCTCGGTTCGCTCTTCAAAAAAGTTCCGCTCATCCTCATTCTTGGGTGCAGTGGTCTCCTTGGGCGCCCGCTCAAAGATCGAGTCCAGCTCATCGGACCAGCGTGCGCCACCTGAAGAGCTCCGGCTCGGCACCTGACCGCTCCCACCCTGGCCTGGATGGGAGTTTGCACCAGAGCCTCCATCGCGGCGGCCAAAACCACCCTCTCGATTACTTCCGCCGTTTGATCCACCGCGCATCTGTGCTTCCTCCGGGCCCTTGGGACCGCCGTGGCGATCCTGTTCCTTCCCAGAATAGACCTGCGCTTCCTGAATTCGTAGCGTTCCAGAGATTTCGCCTGCTGAGGACATAAGGGCTGTGGCCTTTCCTGCGGCCTCAAAGGTTACCCTAGACACATGCCGATGACCCTGGCTCTCGTACTCTTTGAGCTTGTCGTACTGATGCTCGCCATTTCACTTCACGACTGCGCGCAGGCCTGGATGGCGAACCGCCTCGGCGATCCCACAGCGCGCCTGTCAGGACGTCTCACGATCAATCCCGTGCCGCACTTTGACTTCTTCGGCACGGCGCTCTGGCCGCTGATCTACATCTGGCGTTCCCCGCTGGTGCTGGGCTGGGGCAAACCCATACCCATGATCTCGCGCAACTTCCGGCACCCAAAGGATGAGATCAAGGCGACCCTCGCCGGCCCCGCCGCGCAGCTTGGCGCCGCGCTCTTATGTCTGCTGGCGCTGGTCATCGTGAAGCACGCTAACCCGGCCGCTGGCTCCACACTGGTCTTTGCGGAGGCCCTGAGCCTGCGCGAACTGGACAGCGTTCCGCCGGGACTGCCGGGCATTTTTCCGTTTCTGCTATTCCTGTATTTTGGGATTCTTGTCAATCTGCTGCTCTTTGTCTTCAACCTGATTCCACTGCCCTTCCTGGACGGGGGCAAGATCCTGGTCTACTACCTGCCCTACAACGCCGCGCAGGCCTATGAGCGCTGGGGATTGTGGTTGATGTTCGGCTTCATGTTCTTTGGATTCGGGCTCGTCATGGAACTTTTTCTACCCATGCTCGGCTACTTCGACAGGCTTCTGGCCGGCATGTAGGGGTTGCTGCGATGCAGCGGCAGAGGGTCGGGGTCTGCCTGGACTGCGTGGGCGCCCCTGCTCACACTTCGCATCCTACGGGAAACAAGGCCAACCAAGCGTTGGTTATGGGGTTTCGGAATGAGCGCATTGAGCGAAGGTTTGCCTGTACGCCGTATCGGGCGGAGTTCGGTGGGTTGGTCGATCGGTTTTAGCATCCTGCTGATTGTGCTTGGATTAGTTGCACTCGCGGCTCCGCTGATCGCAGGAGTCGTCGTGGAAACCCTGATCGCCTGGCTTTTGATCTTTGGCGGCATTGGTCACTTTGTTCTGGCGTGGCATGTGCGGGGTGCCGGCCACCATGTGTGGGAGTTCTTGGTAGGTTTGGCCTATATCGCCGCGGGTGTCTTCCTTCTGCTGCATCCGGTTGCCGGTCTGGTTTCCTTAACCCTGTTTTTGGGCGCTTACCTCCTAATGAAAGGGATTCTGGAGTTGGTGGCTGGTTTTACGGCTCGCGGAGCCGTTGGAGGCATCTGGATCTTTGTCGATGCCGTGATTTCGATTGTTCTTGCGGTATTTATCTGGCTGCACCTGCCTTCTACGGCGGAATGGGCCGTGGGTACGCTGCTGGGAATTGCCATCCTTTTCAGTGGTATCTCTCGCCTTGGGCTCGCTCTGGCGGCGCGACGCAGTCACGCGATGACGATGTAACCTTTGCATGCGATCGAAGGTGGGATAAAGATCTGCAACCGAAGTTCTCGCGTTTCTATCTGAAAGTTGGCAGCTTTTTGCAAGGGGCTGCGATACTGGTTTCGTGGCTCTCGGGGCCATGAGTGGCGGAGTTGGCGTGGCGACAAGCGTTCAGGAACCCATCCACAAGATTCGGGAGATCGGCCGGGCTACGAAGCCGACGCCTGTCGCTCCGCTTGTGGGTGTGCCGAAGAAGCGGGATTCCTTTGAGGCGACGCTTCGCAGTGCGCGATCCACGGTCGGCTTCCGTGAAACCTGGGCGCTGGCGATCGACAGTTTCTGCGCGAGCAAGGCGCGGTTCCTGCTGACGATGCTGGGCATGGTGATCGGCTCGGCTTCGGTCATTCTTGTGGCGACGCTTGGCCTCACGGGACGGCAGTATGCCATGAACATGATTGCCTCGATCGGGCCGAATATGATCGAGATGCAGGGTGGTGGTGCGACCGTTACCGGGCCGGACGGATCCACCTCGCCTGAGTTCATGAACAGTGGCGATATGGATGCGGTGCTGCAGCAGGTTCCGGGCATTACGGCCAGTTCGCCGATGCTGGAGTTCCACGATGCAATTCCGGTCGGCAATGGTCAGGTGAAAGAGGCCATGCTGCTGGGAGTGAGTCCGCAGTACAAGGAGGTACGGAACCTCAAGGTGCTTGCCGGCCGCTTCTTCGACGACCAGGATGATGAGACGCACGCCAAAGTGGCAGTGATCGTGAAGCCGATGGCAATCGAGCTGTTTGGCAGTTCCGCGGAAGCGCTGGATCACCAGGTGACGATCATGGGCATTCCGTTCACGGTGATTGGCGTGTTCGAGGAGAGTATTCAGACCTTCGGGCAAAGTGAGATCAGCAATCAGACCATGCTGGTTCCTTATCCTGTGGCGCGCTACTTCACGGGAACGGACAACCTGAAGCAGATCTTTTTTTCCGTCTCCGATTCGAAGGAGGTGGAACCGACGGCGCGGCATATTGAGCAGGTCATTCGTGGCCGCCATCGGCCGGGCAATACCTTCAATGCCTTCACGCTGACGCAGGTATTGAGCGTGATGGACCAGATTGCGACCATGTTGACGGTTGTGTTGACGCTGGCTTCGGCGATCACGCTGGTGGTTTCGGGTGTGGGCATCATGAACTCGATGCTGGCCAACATTCAGGCGCGCATCAAGGAGATTGGCATCCGCAAGGCGCTGGGCGCGACGAGCCGTGAAATTCGATTGCAGTTCCTTACGGAGAGCGTGTTTCTGTCCCTTGCGGGTGGGCTGATCGGTACGCTTCTGGGGCTGGCACTGCCGTTGGCGTTGCGGATTTTCACGGACTTCAAGATTCCGATTTCGCCCTGGAGCGCCATTATCGCCCTGGTGACCGCGGTGCTGGTTGGGGTGATCTTCGGGACGTTACCAGCGAATCGGGCGGCCAAGCTGGATCCTGTGACGACGCTGAAATACGAGTAGCCCCCCTCCGTAGCGTTTCAGTAAAGTCTTGATTCTGCTAGCTTTGGGGTTCTTGCGCGGGGTAAAGTCCTCAATCCTATGGGGTTAGCGGTAAGGTCCTCATTTTGAATGGGTTGAGTCGATGTTTGCGAGTTTGGGTGTTGAAACAAGGTACGCCCCTGACAGGTATTGCTGTGCAAAGGGGCACAGGATCAAGGTAGTTAACAGCTGGTGAAGCGTTCCTTTAAGGGTGCGCTGGTTTGCCTGTTCGGGGCTGGTCCTGAGCCTTATTTGGCCCGGAAACGGAATACAGATTCCTCCGCTTTGCTGCGGAATGACAAATAGGGGGTGGTGGCGGCGTTGGGATGCCTGCCGGGTCCAGGCGCCAAGTGCGGATTCCTCCGCATTGCTGCGGAATGACAGAGAAGGGGTGGTGGCGGCGGGAGGGGGAACGTAGCGGAAGCGGGTGCGGCGGTGTGGAGTTTTGGGGCCCGATTTAGATTCTTTCAATCATGACTTCCGTGGCCTTGATGAGGGCGGCGGCGGGGTCACCTTTTTTTAGATCCATCTCGCGTACGGCGTCGGCGGTGACGATGGCGGTGATCTGCTGGTGGCCGAAGGAGATGACGACCTTGGCGAGCAGGCCGTCGATTTGCACGTCGAGGACTTTACCGATGAGCTGGTTGCGGCCGGAGACGCGGCGAAAGCGCTCGCGGGACTCGGTGGGAGGACGGTCGGCGTCTTTCCGCAGGAAGGGTTCGAGGGCGGCGTGTTCGATGCGGTGATGGCCGCCGGGGGTTTGTACGGTTTTCAGTTTGCCGGAGAGGATCCACTGCTTGACGGTGGGGTAGCTGATGCCCAGCATTGCGGCGGCCTCGCGGGGCTTGAGCAGGGGAAGAGCGTTCGGCATGGGGCGATTGTAGATGAGCGGCGGTGCGGTTGCGGGTCTCTCCGCTTCGGTTTTGGCTCCGGCTGAGAGGAGGGGGCTGTAGCGGTTTCCGACGGGTAGCGCAGCAGCCGGCAGAATACAGAGATCCTTCGCTATGCTCAGGATGACGGCGTGCTCTAGATCTGTACCCTGTACGACGGCAGACTTCGCACCGGTCCGAAACAGTGTCAGGGTTAGAGGCAGGCCGGGCCTGTGCGGGTTGTGCCTAGCTTTCGGAGGGCTGCTGCGCTGCGTCAATGAGGAAGACCGGGGTATCGGCCTTTGTGGGTTTGAGCTTTAGTCCCAGTTGCTCCTTGATTGCGGTGAAGAGGCCCGGGTTTGAGGCAGAATCGGCTGCCGAGTCGTCAGCTTTGCTGCCGGGATTGAGGATTTCGGGCGTCCAGTGCAGTTCGAGATCGAAGTGGCCAGCGATGCCGGTCTGATCCACTGCCGGCCGGTCCAGAACGAAGCGCTGCAGAAAGATTGCGAAGTTTGCCATCGTGGCGTTCCCGACGCCCAGGTTTCCTCTTGGATCGTAGGCGACCCCCGGGATTCCATTGGGATCGGCGGTGCTTTTTTTCAGCTTTGGTGGGTCGTCCGTTTTCATTAAGGCGTAGACCGAGAGAACCTTTTGCCCGCGGTGCATCACCAGGTGGAAGCGTTCCACGAGGAGCCCCTGCACCAGGGCTTTCATTTGTGTGGAACTGGGGCGCTTTTCGGTTTCGGGATCGGCATTGACGTTGAATTTTTCCGAACGCAGCCATTCGGGGCCGCCCACCACCTGGTCCGGATGGACATCGTAGGCGTACTTGAAGAGGTCCAGGAAGGTGGTGCCTTCCGTGACGAAGCGATTGCCGCGGATTTGCGTCATGGTGGGCTCGCCCGGGGCACTGGGCTTGATGGTTGCCACGGCGAAGGTTGCCGGCGTTTGAGGAGCCCCCTGCGCGGCAAGCGGACCACAAAGCAGACTGAACGAGAGCAGAAGGGCACCTCGCATCAAAAATCCTCCTGAAGGGGACTACACCACCTGGTACGGTATGGGGAAATTGTAGATCAGGTCATGGCCGGTGCCGCGGGAAGACAGGCGTTTCCGCTGGGTGCTGCGCGTCTCCGGGTCGCGATAACAGGCCGTTGCGTAGGTGACACGTGTCATGCCCGAAGCTTGACGCGTGACACTGTGGGTTTGCTGCGCGGGGTTTGAGGATAGCTCTTGTTGGCGGCTGATCAAAGGATCGCGAGGAGTGGTGATGCGCAAGGGAAGTGCAGTTCTTCATCCGTGGCTGGGTGTTGCCGGCTGGATTGCGCTGGCGGGCGGGGCGCAGGCGCAGACGGTATGCGCCGGGGGAACGGGCGTGCTCAGCGGGCAGGTGCTGGACAATACCGGGGCGGCGGTGGTGGATGCGGCCGTGAATGTGATGCCGGGGGCGACGGTGCTGCATACGGATCGCGAAGGGCGCTTTACGTCGGGCTGCCTGATGGCGGGGCGGTACCAGGTGGCGATTGCGGCGGAAAGTTTTGAGGCCGCGACGCGGAGCGTGATCGTTGGAGGGGAGCGCCGGGCGCCCTTGACGCTGAAGCTGGTGCCGGCGACGGTGCAGGCGGAGGTGAGTGCGACGGTGGAGGACGCGGGCGTGGGCAGCGAGGATGTGGCCGGGTCGCAGACGATTACGAAGGCGGATCTGAGCAAGCTGGCGGACGATCCGGATGAATTCAACCGGCAGTTGCAGGTGTTGGCGGCGGCGGCGGGCGGGGCGCCGGGGCAGGCGCTGGTGACGGTGGATGGATTTCAGGGGTCGGGGCAGATTCCGCCGAAGTCGGCCATTTCGTATATCCGGATCAATCCAGACCTGTTTTCGGCGGAGTATGCGCGGCCGCCGTACCAGGGTGGGCGGATCGAGATTTATACGAAGCCGGGGCAGCACCACATTTATGGGGCGCTCTTTACGACACAGAGTGCGCAGTTTATGAATGCGAAGGACCCGTTTTCGCCGAGCAAGGCGGCGATCGGGCGGCAGCGGTATGGCGGCGAGTTGAGTGGGCCGGTGGTGCGGGACCGCGTGGATTTTTCGCTGGCGCTGGAGCATCGCGAGATCGACGAGTTCGCGGTGGTGGACGCGGTGACGCTGGATGCGGCGGGGAACGCGCAGCAGGTGTCGGCCAATGTGCCCGATACGCAGTCGTTGTGGGAGGGAAGTGCGCGGCTGGGAATTCTGCTGAGCCCGAAGAACAATGCGACGCTGGCCTACACGGCGAATGTGAATGGCCTGCTGAACCAGGGCGTGGGCGGAACGACGCTGCCCGAGGCGGGGTATCACAGCACGCAGAGTGAGAATGTGATCCGGTTTTCGAATATCGGGACGCTTTCGGCGAACCTGGTGCACGAGACGAAGCTGGGCTACACGTGGAGGTACCGGACGGATACGCCGAACTCGCTGGCGCCTTCGGTGGTAGTGGCCGGGGCGTTTACGGGCGGCGGCGTGACGACGGGGTTGTTACGGTCGCATGAGCGCGATCTGGAGTTTGATGACGATGTGCTCTACAGCCGCGGGAAGCACAGCCTGAAGATGGGGCTGGAGCTGATGGACGCGTCGCTGCATGATGCTCTGCCTACGGGTTTTAACGGAACGTACCTCTTTGGCGGAGCGGCGGCCGGTACGGCGGGGGCGACGGGGGCGCTGACCGGGGTGGAGCAGTACAGGGCGGCGTTGCTGGGTCTGCCCGGGGGGACGCCGACGCAGTTTGGGGTGACGACCGGGACGCCGCAGGTGACGCTGAACCAACTGCAGGCGGTGCTGTATGCGCAGGACCAATGGAAGCTGCGGCCGCGGTTGCAGCTTTCGCTGGGGATCCGGTGGGCGATGCAGAATGCACCGAATACGGTGCAGAATGCGGGGCCGCGGCTGGGGCTGGCGTGGTCACCGGACCGGAAGCAGAAGACGGTGTTTCACGTGCGGAGTGGGATCTTCTTTGGGCCGATCGATGCGCAGACGGCCTTGGCGGACAAGCAGCTGAACGGGGTGATCCAGCGGCAGTTGGAGATTTACAACCCGGTGTATGGGGCACCGCTGGTGAACGGGGTGGGGACGGGGACCTCGACGGTGACGACGGTGCGGGCGGGGCTGCCAAACCTGACGCAGGTTCCGGAGTGGGAGTCGCACCTGGGCGTGGAGCATGATTTTCCGGGGCACTGGCACGCGCAAGGGAATGTGTATTTGGTTCATGCGTGGGATATTTTGCGGTCGGAGAATGTGAACTCGCCGCTCAATGGGTCGCCGAGCGGGCCGCGACCGGGGGCGGCGAATTTGAACCTGTACCAATTTCAGCAGACGGGGCGTGAGCGTGGAGACGTCCTTTTCGCCGGGCTGGATCAGCACAGCCTCAAGAAGCTGCAGATTTTTCTTGGCTACGTACGGCTGGACCTGCGCAGCGATTCCGATGCGTCCACCTTTTTCCCGCAAAGCTACTACTCGGATGCGGGGGAGTATGCCAGGATTACCGGTGTTGCGACGCACCAGGTGATCGGGTTTGGGAGCTATCAGCTGCCCGAGAAGGTGAGTTTGAGCGTGCAGTTCAATGCAGCCTCGGGGCTGCCGTACAACGTGACGACGGGTTTCGATAACAACGGCGATGGCGTTTTCAACGACCGACCGGTGTATGCGGCGGGGGCGAGCGGGGTGTCGACGGTGTACGCGACGCGGTTTGGGGCGCTTTCGCCGAGCGGGACGGGGACGTCGATCGGGCGGAATGCGGGGACGCTGCCGTGGAATATTCACCTGGACACGAATCTTAGCCGGAGCTTCACGCTGCCGCATCGGGCGGGCGCGGATGGCGAGGTGCTGGCGCTCAATCTGCGGTCGACGAACCTGGTGAATCACACGAATGTGACGGCGGTCGGTGGCGTTTTGGGTTCGCCACTGTTTGGGCAGGCGTACCAGGCGGACGCGGGGCGGCGGGTGGAGGCCGGGCTGCGGTGGAGCTTTTAAAGCACATTTCAAGTTGCCGCGGTTTGCGGGACTACCGACATCAACCATAGGTTTATCCACCCGATTGAGGAGATTTGCCATGCGCTTTGCCATCCTTCTTGCCTCCACGCTTTTTGTTGTTTCCCCGTCAGCCGCGCTTCTTGCGCAAGCCACTCCCGCTTCCTCCAGCGCTGGGGTACTTGCCCCGCCGATTGTGCCGATCCGGACGGTTTACCGGTTCTGGCCGCTGCAGTTTGTGCAGTTTGTGGGAACGGAGTTGCCGTACAGCGTGGTCATGCTGGAGGTGGATCCGGCGGGCAAGAAGCCGGCGCTGGTACTGACGCTGACCGACCGGGCGACGGGCAAGCGGGTGCACTATGCGGAGACGGATGCGTTGGTGGCCATGGAGGGGGCGAGCGGCGAGGAATCGCACAAGGCGGCGATGGCGTGGGAGCCGGCGGATACGGAGGCTGTGGGGGCGGTGTCGACGGTGCGGCTGACGCTGGCCGATGGCAAGCCGCTGGTGTGGCGCTTTGTGCAGGGATCAGATGTGTCGGAGCGGGGCGGTGGGATGACGCCCTTGCCGGGCAGCACGGTGCCGGTTTTTGCGTATCGCGAGCAGGCGGCGGTGGCCGGCGAAGGAACGGCGCTGAGCGTGGGCGGTGTGGTGAGCCAAGCGACGGTGTGGACGGAGATCTCGCAGCCGCCCTATTTTGTGGCGTATCACGGGGCGATGAGCGAGGAGGCGCACACGCTGGTTTTTCTGCCGGGGGCGAGCGACTGGACGGTGAAGAGCGCGCCTTCGTCGCTGGCTGCGGGGGGGAGCTGGGAGCTGGACGGGGCTCATGGAGATCATGCGACCGTGCGGATCGACAAGGTGGATGGTGCGGTGTTTTCCCTTACGGCCACGGATGCGTTTGAGCCGGGGGTGCAGCGGGTGATCGAGGCGACGCGGGGTGCGGGCGGGAGCTGGAGCTACGGGCGGGTACGGTTTTCGCCGGTGAAGGATGGGGCGAAGCATGGGCTGACAATGGAGTTTGCCTCGCCGCTACGTGCTGAGGTGGACAGCGATAAGGTTACCGTGCTCGCGAAGAAGACTGTGTTGGGTACGGGGATGGTGACCGGGGGAAAAGATGGTGCGATGACTCTGGTTTTCAGCGATCCGGCCTGGATGAAGGGTGCGCCGGTGGTGGAAGGGGCTGCGAAGCCTTGAGGGACGGGTGTTGCGGGAGATGCGGATTCTTCCGCTTTACTGCGGAATGACAAGCAAAAAGGCAAGGCCCTCACCTCTAGGGTAAGGGCCTTGTATCGTGCCTGGATTTCAGGCTTGACGATTTAGGCGTTGGCGGTTTCGGGCTCGGGAGTTGGGGTTGGCTCGGGCTGATCGCTCTTGACGTTGACCTGGACGTGGGCGGTAACCTCGCGGTGCAGGCGGACGGGGACGTGGTATTCGCCGACGGTCTTGAGGGGTTCGTCGAGGTGAATGCGGCGACGCTCGACGGTGAAGCCCTGGGCTTCGAGGGCTTGGGCGATGTCGGCGGAGGTGACGGAGCCGAAGAGCTGGCCTTCGCCGCCGGCCT
>CAXTZL010000001.1:0-51193 GCA_964248555.1 uncultured Bryocella sp. | reverse complement strand
ATGGCTTCGAGGGTGTGGTTTTTGCGCTTTTCGAGGCGCATGCCTTCTTCGATTTCGGCCATTTCGCCGTCGATGCGGAGGCGGTAGCCCTTTTTGTCGAGGGCTTCGATCTCTTCGCGGAACTCGCCCTTGCGGCCGCGGACGATGGGGGCGAGGACGGTGATGCGCTCCTGGGGAGAGCCGGCCTGGTTGCGCTCGACGGCCTGGGCGACGATCTGGGCGAGAATTTGGTCGGCGCTTTGGCGCGAGATGAGCTGATGGCAGTTGGGGCAGTGCGGCTGGCCGACGGAGGCCCAGAGCAGGCGCAGGTAGTCGTAAATTTCGGTGATGGTGCCGACGGTGGAGCGGGGGGAGCGCGAGGTGGTTTTCTGCTCGATGGAGATGGCGGGCGAGAGGCCGTCGATGGAGTCGACGTCGGGCCGCTCCATCTGGTCGAGGAACTGACGGGCGTAGGGGGAGAGGGTTTCGACATAGCGGCGCTGGCCTTCGGCGTAGATGGTGTCAAAGGCGAGCGAGCTTTTGCCCGACCCGGAAAGGCCGGTGACGACGGTGAGTGAATTACGCGGGATGGAGACCGAAACGTCGCGCAGATTGTGTTGACGCGCGCCGCGAACGTTGATGTGGGTAAGGCTCATAGGAAAGGACGGCCCGAGTGGACCCATCGGTTAGGATATACGGTGTTTGCACGAGACAATTTGCGGCGGTGTGTAAAGGCAGCCCCCGAGCTGGCCGAGAGGGTATCGGCCTGAATAACAGGGATCACGCTTTTACCTCACGACAGGCGCGCAGGTTCAAGCGAAGATGAGCATGGTCCTTCGCCGGCGTGGAGTGTGGACGGGCCAGGAGTGGATATGGGGATGTTGATGTTGGTGTGCGCCGTTCTGGCTTCTCTGGCGTTGGGTGTGCTGGTTGCGTACGGGATCTGCCAGGGCATGTTTCAGGTGTTCAAGGTTCACTCGGTTTCAGCGGCACGGTCCCGATCCACGACGGGCCAAGCGCTTCGGGCGCAGCGGAGCTAGCAGGATTTGCGAAATACGCGGAGGTCTGCCGTGCCCTGGCCGCTATTGCGGTTGTGTCGAGGGTGCGGGTGTTTGGCCCTGGGGTGACTGGGACTGCTGCTGGCGCAGCTTTTGTAGTTCCTCAAAGATCTGCTGCGGCGTGAGTGCGGTACCCGCATTGCTGTTCGCGTCCGCCCCTGCCGGGCTGGTCGCCGCAGGGGCGGCATTCTGTGATTGCCCGCTGCCATTGGCTGCCGGTGTGGTGGGTTTGTCGGTTATGACGATGTTGCCGGGCTGATTGGTGGTTCTGCCGTTTAGCAGCGCTGCCGTGTCCGATCCTGCGGGTGGGGGGTTGGGTGCGTCGACGATGCCTGTCGTAGAAGGCGTGGTGGACGGGGTAGGAAGAGAGTCCAGCGGGACCGAGTGGGTCGTAGGGTAGTTTGCGGCCGTCGGCGAGGTGTTGCTGGGGCTGCCGTTGACGTTGTTGATTGGCTGCGGGATGCTGACCGGGCCCGAGACGACGCCAGGTGCTGCGCCGCTTCCGACATTCGCTGCCTGACGGGCATTGTACCCGGTGGAAGGAGCGACGCCCGTGGCGGCTGGGGTGCTGCTGTTGGCTGTGGCCGTTGCTGCTGTGGGGGCCGTGGCGACGCCGAGGTCATCCGGATCGTCGTCGGGCGTTGCATTGGGGCTGGGAGGCGTCGGGCCTTCGGTACGGGGCGTCAGGATGAGCTCGGCGGGCTGATCGGCGGCTGTTTCGCGTAGCAGGATGTTGCTTCCGGTGCCATCGAGCAGGGTAGCCAGGACCGTTCCCGAGGCGGCTGGACCGTAGTTGCCGAAGACGCGCTGGTCGAGTACGCCGCCGGTGATCTTCATGCCCGTGCAGCGACTGATCTGCTGCAGGATGCCGTTCAGGCTGGAGTTGTCGGCGCGGACGGTGAGCTGGCCGGCTTCACAGTGCACCTGCGCGCGGTGGCGGCGGCCACCGGCGCGGTCGGCAGGGGTTGCGACCGCTGCGAGCGGGGCCACGGAGCCGGAGGTGGCGATAGCGTTCACGCTGGTTGGCGCCAGCGGGGGAAGGGTGGCGCCCTTGAGACTCTTTGCGTTCTGCGCCAGGGTCGCTGCAGGTACAGCGAGAACAAGCAGGGCGGCTAAGGATGTCGGACGCAGGCGGACGATCATGCAGAGTCGGACGTGGAGTTCGCGCAAAGGGTTAGCCTGACGGGGCCAGACTGATGGACTGGCGCGTGGCGTGGCTGCCACGAAGGTGGCAGGAATGGCATTGGTGGCATGCGATGTGTCCCAGATTCGGACGATATGACGGAACAACCGTAACGCAGGTGCTGGACGGCATCGCGTTCCCTTCGTATGCTGGGCCGTATGTGGAGTCAAACAGCAACCCGGCCCAGGATGCAGAAGTACGCTCGGACGGCCTGTTTTTCAGTGCTGCTGGGCGTTGGCATCGGGACTGGCGCCATCGCTGTGGCGCAGAGCTGCACGACGCAGGCAAAGGCCACGGCCGAGCAGCGGACCGAGGTGGGCGCGGTGGCCTTTCGGCTGGCTGCCGCGGTGCAGGGTGACAACGCGGCGGCCGTGCGGGCGGACACGGTCTCTCAGCTGACTGCTGATTTCGGTGCGACGGAGAGTTTGATTGAGAGTACGGCGGCCGAGCTGAAGGGCGATTCGCTGGTGGTGACCCAGATGTACCTTCTGGATGCGAGCAACCGTTCGAGCACGGACGCGGGTGATGCCGAGTTTACGTGCCCGCTGTCTGGCACCGCGGCGGAGACGGATTTTTCGATCTCCGGCCTGCCACCCGGCCGTTATGCCTTTGCCATGGTCGAGGCGAACGGAGCGCAGCCGTATACGCTGTCCTTTCTTCTGCAATCGACTCTTCTGCAATCGACGAGGTCCGGATGGAGGCTGGCCGGTTTCTACCCGCACCGCCGCACCGCCGCCGGTCACGATGGCCTCTGGTACTGGACGACGGCCCGGGCCGACACAAAGGCGGGCAAGCCATGGCTTGCCTGGGTGCTGTACGGCGAGGCGGATCAGCTGCTGCGGCCGGCGAATTTTGTTGCGACGAGCAATCTTTTTCGGCTGCGCTCGGAGTTGCGAGCGGCCACTCCGCCCGCGTTGGTGGATGGGGTAAGCGAGAAAACGCCTTTGGCGCTGGCGGGGGCGAACGGGACGGAGTTCCGCATTACAGGACTTGGTAGTGAGGCGTCTTCGGATGGCAAGCAGCTGAATCTACTGGTGCATCTGCGGGGCGAGGGCGGAAACGACGCACAGGCCGCTTTGCAGCGCGATGTCGCGGCGGGTGACGCCTTGCTGAAAGCCCATCCGGAGCTGCGATCGGGTTTTGACAACCTTTGGGTGATCGCGGAGACCCCGGGAACCAATCCCGTGGTTTCGATTCGCGCCATGGCCGCGGTGGCGGTCGCGCCATGATGCCGGACAGGCTTATGCAACAAGAAGACCGGGGCAGAGGCTTTCAGCAGATTTCGCAGCAGGTCCGGGTGCAAGGAGTTTCATGGCGACGGAGATGAAAACACTGGCGCAGGCAATCCGGGAGCGGCGGTCGACCCCGAGTTTTACAGGAGAACCGATTCCCGCCAGCGATCTTCGCCAGATACTGGACGCCGGCTTACAGGCTCCCAGCGGCTATAACCTGCAGCCCTGGCGCTTTGTTGTGGTGCAGCACCCGGAACAGCGGCGGCGGCTGCGCGCGGCCACTTATAACCAGGCCAAGGTGGAAGAGGCCTCCGCGGTAATCGTGGCCTGTGGCGATCGCGATGGGTGGCGACGCGATCTGGAAGAGATGCTGCGGCTGGGGCGGGCGGCCGGTATGCCGGAAAGCTATGCGGCGCAGGCGGCGCAGAGCGTGCCAGCGTATGTGTCTTCTTTCAATGAGGAGCAAATGACGGGCTGGCTCACACGGCAGGTGATGTTGGCCTATACCTCCATGATGCTGATGGCGGAGGCGTTGGGCTATGACACCGCGCCCATGGAGGGGTTTGAGCAGCAGAAGGTGTGTGAAATGCTTCGATTGCCGTTGAGCTACCGGGTGGTTGCCCTGCTGGCTGTAGGGCGCCTGCAGGGGCCGGACAAGTTCGACGGCGGGCGCTTCGAGCTGTCGCACACGGTTTTTGGCGAGGAGTTTGGGAAGCCGTTGCGTTAGGGCAGATGCAGCAGGGATCGGCGTACACCTGGCAGGCTGGACGGATCTGCATCACAGCAGCATGATCGGCGCGCACAAGTGCCGGGGAAGAGGCACACGAGCGCGGTATGAAAGTTTTGGGTCGCCTGGTTTTGATCGTAGTCATGCTCCTCGTCGTAGCCGGCGTGCTCCTTTGGCGTGTG
The DNA here is from genome assembly GCA_964248555.1 of uncultured Bryocella sp. Classification (GTDB taxonomy): domain Bacteria; phylum Acidobacteriota; class Terriglobia; order Terriglobales; family Acidobacteriaceae; genus Granulicella. The sequence continues at coordinate 46,832 of CAXTZL010000001.1, read as the reverse complement.
CCTTTGTGGACGGAGAGGCAGGTGACCCATGCGGACCTGTTTCTGGCCCACGTGCAAAGCAACTATGTGCTGACCCCGGAAGGCCGCGTTCACTATTACGAGGCGGAATCGAGTATTCCGGGTGGTGGGATTCCGGTGGTGCTGATTCACGGTTTGGGTGACCGCGATGAGAGCTGGGCACCGATGCTGAAGCGCCTGAAGGGTGCGGGGTTCCACGTGTATGCTCCGGATTTACTTGGGTATGGACGGTCGCCGAAACCGGAGAATGGCGATTACACGATGGCGGGCGAGACCCGGTTTGTTGACGATTTTATCCAGTCGCTGGGGCTGCAGCGAACCGATGTCGGTGGCTGGTCCATGGGTGGATGGATTGCGCTGGACCTGGCGCATGCGCACCCTGAGCTGGTGAATCGCGTGGTGGTTTTCGACGGTGCGGCCTTGACCTTTAAACCGGATTACCCCTTCAGCGTGCTCCAGCCTAAGACGCCGGCCGAAGTGGCCCGGCTTTGGTCCCTGCTGGAGCCGGAGGCGAAGCCCTTGCCGGAGAATGTGCGGCAAGCGGTCGTGCGACAGCAGGAGGATGTCAGCCTAGCAGTTAGCAAGAACATGGCATCGATGCTGCAGGGGCGGACGCTGGAGGCGATGATCCCGCAGATCCCGGAACCGCTGCTGATTGTCTGGGGCAGCGTGGATCGACTCATACCCCTGCAGGTGGGGCAGCGGATGCACGCTCTGGATCCCCGTTCGGAGCTGGACATTGTCGAGGGTTGCGGTCATCTGGAGCCCGCATTGTGCGCTGGGCGGGTGGCACCGGCGGTAGCGGATTTCCTGAAGGCCAATCCTCCGCCCGAGGGCGGGGTTCGTACCCTGACGAATATGCATCGTTGAGCTGAAGCTGGCTGCGCGGAGGTGGTCTAGTTGGAGTCGGCACCCCATTGGTAGGCCCCGGTCTGTGGCAGGCCAACGTACTGCAGAATGCGTTGAACATACGTGCTCACGACCTCGGTGACGGTCTGCGGGCCGGCATAAAAGGCGGGGATTACCGGGAAGACCGTTGCCCCTGCCTCGGTCACCGCGGCCATGTTGCGCAGGTGGATGAGGTTCAGCGGGGTTTCGCGGACGCAGAGAATGAGGGGCCGTCGTTCCTTCAGGCAGACGTCGGCGGCGCGCTCGGTGAGGTTGGCGGCAAGGCCGTGCGCTATGGCGGCGAGAGTCCCCATGGAGCAGGGAAGAACGATCATGGTGTCGACCGGGTAGGATCCGCTGGCCACAGCGGCCCCTATATTCTCGTGGGCTTCCGTGATGACCTTTGCGGAGGCGTGCCCGAGTAGTTTCGCTACGAGGTCGGTGCGGCCGTTTACGGCGAGTTCTTCGGCGAGCACACGCAGGGCACTGGGCGAGGTGATGAGGTGAATGCGGCCCACGCGATCGTCCGCATCCAGGGCCTGCAGCATGACGCGGGCACAGAGAGAGCCGCTGGCGCCGGTGATGGCCAGAACGACCGTTTTCGGAGAGGATGTGGAGGACGTCGGCATCAGGTTTGATTATCCGGCAGATTTTCGGGCTTCGGTGAGCGACATTTGTCCGTGGGACCGGTTTAAGCCTTCGTGGAAGCTCTGCATCTAAAGTGGGAACGCACCGTTGAGAGACGGAGCCGTTTTTCGAGATGAGAAACCAAGCTAAAGAGTCAACCTTTGGTAACGGCGGATGGATGGTGTTTTCTTTCAATCCAGTCCGGGTGCTGCTCTGGACTGCCTTCGTCTGCTGCGTGCTCGGCGCGCGGGCGTCGGGGGCGTCGGTCGCTGTTTTGTTGGAACAGCCTTATGGGCAGCTTGGGACCTTTAATCCAACGGGTCACGCAGCGCTCTATTTTGATCATATTTGTGCGGATACCCCGGTTCGACTGCGCGTGTGCGGCCCCGGCGAACAGGGTGTTGTGATCAGCCGCTACGACGGTATTGGCACGCTGGACTGGGTTGCGGTGCCGATTGTGCCTTATTTGTATGCGGTTGACACGGCAGGGGAGGTTCCGCCCCGCATGGACCGGCTTACGGTGTTGCGCCTGCGTGATCTGTACCGCCGGGAGCACCTGGAGTCCGTGGCGCCGGACAACGAGGCGGGCGGGATGCCGGGCGGGAACTGGTATGAGCTCGTGGGTTCAGCCTATGACCGGACCATTTATGGATTTCAGGTGGAAACGACTGCGGATCAGGACGGGGCGATCATTGCCCTTTTCAACGACCGGCCCAATGTGACCCGGTATAACGGGGCTTTCCGGAACTGTGCGGATTTCGTCCGGGTCACGGTGGACCGCCTGTATCCGCACGCCATACGGCGCAACCTGGTGGCGGACTTTGGGCTGACGACGCCCAAAGCGGTGGCGCGCAGCCTGACCCTTTATGCGAAAAAGCACCCCGAAACCGGTTTCCAGGTATTTCAGATTCGGCAGGTTCCCGGCGATCTGCCCCGCTCGGTTGGGGTGGAGGGTGTGACGGAAAGCTTGATCAAACGGTATGGCGTGCCCCTGGTGCTGCTTTCGCCGCATGTCACTGCGGTTGTGCTGGTTGCTTATGTTGGACGGGGCCGATTCTCGGTCCCGAAGGATGCGCCTGTTCTGGATTTGACCGTGGCCTCGACCGCGCGGCCGGAGATGGCCGGTGTACCTGCAGGGGTGTTGGCCGATGCTGGACAAGTTCGTCCGGGACAGGTTCGCGCTCCGCAGACCGGATTTGGGCAGGCGCTGGCAGGGCGTGCGGTGGAGTCGGCCGAGGCAAATGGTTTTTCGGTTTTTCCGGACTTTTCAGACTTTCAGAGCCCGTTGCGCTGACCAGTTCCCTCCCTAGACAGGAAAGATCTACCTCGGGATCCGGCAATGTGGCCTGTCTTGCGTGCAGCCGTGGCCAACCTTTGCCGTAGCTATCTTTGCGGGCGGGTTATCTGTGGTCCAGGGTGATCGCCGGGGCAGTGAAGGCAGGCTCTGGCCAGTTCACGGAGGGCAGCCGTGCGATGGCCGGTTTCGCGAAGAGATAGCCTTGCATCAGGTGGATTCCGCAACGTTGCAAGATTGCATATTGCTCGAGAGTTTCGACGCACTCGCCCAAGACTTCGATCCCAAGGCTGGCGCATAGGGAAGCGACAGAGGCTACGATCAGGGCGGCTCGGTCGCTCCGGGCGGCGGCTTGTACCAACGTGCCGTCCAGCTTTACCAGGTCGATTCCTTCGAGGGTTGCCAGCAGGTTTAGTCCGGAGTAGCCGGCTCCGAAGTCGTCCAGGGCGAGCGTGAAGCCGTGGCGGTTGTATTCCTTCGCGATGCCCTGCAGGTGAGCCGGGTCAATCTGCTCGTTTTCGGTCAGCTCGAAGATGATGTGATCGAGGGGAAAGCCGCATTCCTGTGCGGTTTCCAGGGTGCGGCGAATGCAGGCGGCCGGACTGTACACGGCGCCGGGCATGAAGTTTACGGACAGCCGGGCGCCGCCTTCGGCGATGCCGAGGCGGGAGGCGAGCTCAATCGACTTGACGCGGCAGGCCTGATCGAAGGAGTAGCGGTTGTCCGCGGTGACCCTGGCCAGCACCTCCGCGGCGGAGGCGCCGTTTACGCCGCGCACCAGGGCTTCGTAGGCGTAAACGGTCCGGCTGGCGGTGTTGACGATGGGCTGAAAGGCCATCGTAAGCGCAAGCGGGAAGGCATTGCTGTCATCCTGACAGGCGCCGCAACCGGCTCCTTTTGCCTTGTCAAGCGGGTCCTGTAAAACCTGCGGAAGCATGGTTTTTCTCCTCGTTTCTGTTCCGGCGAGATGTGCATCCCGTGAGAGATATGCTGCCGTTCTTCGCGGAACGGGTGCAATGGCCCCGACGAGATCGCCGTACCACCTTTGTGGGGGACTACAATCTCGGGAACGGTATGCTTAGTAGCCCTCTTTCCGAAGCCCTGACTTTTGACGACGTTCTACTCGTTCCCGCCTATTCCGAGGTTGTGCCCACGCAGGTGAGCACGCAAACCCGCCTGACCAAGCGCATCACCCTGGCCACTCCATTGATGTCGGCCGCCATGGATACCGTGACGGAGAGCCGCATGGCGATTGCGATGGCGCAGCAGGGCGGACTTGGAGTCGTGCACCGGAATTTATCCATCGAGGCGCAGGCAGGCGAGATTGACAAGGTGAAGCGGTCCGAGAGTGGGATGATCGTCGACCCGGTGACGATCGAGCCGGAGCGGCTGGTTGCCGATGCGCTGGAGGTGATGCGGCGCTACAAGATCAGCGGCGTGCCGGTGACGAAGGTGGCCAAACTGGTCGGCATTTTGACCAATCGCGACCTGCGGTTTGTGCAGCGGACCGATATTCCGATCGGCGATGTGATGACCAAGGCGAACCTGATCACGGTGCCTGTCGGGACCACGCTCGAGGATGCGGAAGAGATTCTGCACCAGCACCGGGTGGAAAAGCTGCTGGTGGTCAACGATGCCTATGAGTTGAAAGGCCTGATCACGGTGAAGGATATTCAAAAGAAGCTGAAGTACCCGAATGCCTGCAAGGATGAGCAGGGGCGGTTGCGGGTTGCGGGGGCGATTGGCGCGACGGGCGACTTTCTGGAGCGGGCGGCGGCGCTGATTGAGAGTCGTGTAGACGCGCTGGCGATTGACTCCGCGCATGGGCACTCGTCGCGGGTGCTGGAGGCGGTGCGGGAGTGCAAGGCGCGGTTTCCGAACGTGGATCTACTGGCCGGGAATGTGGCGACGTATGAGGGCGCGCTGGCGCTGATGGATGCCGGGGCCGACGCGATCAAGGTGGGCATTGGGCCGGGGTCGATCTGCACGACGCGGATGGTGACCGGCGCGGGAATGCCGCAGATCACGGCCATCGCGGAGGCGGCGCGGGCCGGGCGGGAGCGCGGGGTTTCGATCATTGCCGATGGCGGGATTAAGTATTCGGGTGATATCACGAAGGCCATAGCCGCCGGCGCGGATGTTTGCATGATGGGATCGCTGTTTGCCGGGGTGGATGAGTCGCCGGGCGAGACGATCCTGTACCAGGGACGATCGTTCAAGGCGTATCGCGGGATGGGTTCCTTGAGCGCGATGGCGCAGGGCTCGGGCGAACGATACTTCCAAAGCAGGGAAGACCTGACGGGGGACTCCACCGAAAGGCTGGACCTGACGAAGCCGGAGAACGCGGGCGGAAACCGGCTGGCAAAGTTCGTTCCCGAGGGGATTGAAGGCCGGGTACCGCACCGTGGACCGCTGCAGAACATGGTGTTTCAGCTGGTGGGTGGATTACGGTCCGGCATGGGCTATCTTGGCTGCGCCACGGTGGAAGAGTTGAAGGCGAACGGCCGGTTCATTCGCATTTCCGGGGCGGGTTTGCGGGAGAGCCATGTGCATGACGTGGTGATCACGCGCGAGGCGCCGAATTACCATGTGGAGTAGGTTGTCGGGTTTATCCCTGTGCCGTGCCTGAGGCGTGCAGCGGGCAGCGTGCCTGGGGGTGCCTAGGATGGCCGATGCACGCCGTTTTTGTTCCAGACCCAGGCTTCAAAACGGTGCAGCGTTTCAAAGCCATGCCGCTCGTAGAGGTGGCGGGCCCGGGTGTTGCTTTCCGTGACCGTGAGGGAGACGGTGCGGGCACCATTGGCGGCGAGCTTTGCCAGGCAGTGGGTCAGCAGAAGGTGACCCAGGCCGCGTCCGCGTTCACCGTGGCGAAGACAGAGTTGCGTAATGTGTACGGCTTCGTTCTGGACGCGAGAGCAAAGGATGACGCCCTGCAAAGCGCCGGTGCGCGGGTGACGCAGAAGCCAGGAGTCGGCGGCGTCAAACACGCCGCAGCCGGGAAACTGCACGATATTGTGCAGAAAACGTTTGGCGCCGGCCAGGGTGCGGTACTGGTCGTTAATTTCGCTGTCCGGATGGCCGACGTAGGCCTCGTGGATGAGGCCGGCGACCTCATCGTAGGCTTCGGCGCTCCAGCGCTCGATGCGTGAGGTGTCTGGTACCGGGGTCAGCTCCGTGCGGGGTGGCGATGTTGCGCCTTCAGCCGGCGTGCGCCCGAATTTCGCTGCGGCGAGGTCGCAGAGCATAAAAAGGCGTGGAAAGGGGTGCAGGCCCCGGGTGAGAAAGGGTCCTTGTAACGCGCCGCTGGGAAACAGGAGCAGCTGCGATTCGATGCGGTCGATGCCCGGGGTCGCCTGCATGGTTTCGAGCATGTGCTCGAGCAGGGTGGCGCAGACGGGGTTGGTCTGCTGTTCGCCTTCGCCGAAGGCATAGACGTCTCCGAGGACCGCTTTGCTGGCTTCGCAGACGCCGAAGACGTAGCCGGCCACTTTTCCGGCCCTGAGGGCCACGTAGCCGGTCAGGGAGCGGTTGTCGAGGTATTCGCCGAGAAGATCGATGGAGCGGGAGTAGTCCCAGATCAGCCGCCGCTCCCAGATTGCAGCCTCCTGCTCGAGAAGCGGGCGCAGGGCCGTGCCGGAGAAGTGGCGCAGGTCCAGGATTTCTACCTGGGGGAGTTTCGGTTGGTGCATTTCGAGTTGCCGGGGGAGCGCTGACATGGCTTACCGAGATGGAGTGGCGTGGAGGGGTGACGCGTTGTACATCTTACGCGGCCGACGTGTGAGTCGCTATGGCTGGATTCGCGGAAGGACGCGGTATACGGAGAGACCCTGCGTGGGGTACAGGAACAACTGCTGGTAGATGCGACCACCTAGCCAGGTGGGTAGAAGGGAGGCGTAGCGGGTGGGAATGACGAGCACGTGCTCGTCGTCTGGTACGCCATCTTCGCGATATTGTGCGATGTCCTGATTGCGGTAGAAAGCCATGCCGTAGCGAAGGTCACGGCGGACATCGAGGGTCGCTACCTGATGAACGCCTGGCGCGGTAGAGGCAATTTCCCGTGCCAGGGGACGTGCGGAGTAGTTGAGGTCCAGCAGGCGGCCATTGACGCCGAGAAGGAAAAACAGGCAGCCGGCGAGGGGGACAAGGGTGATCGCGCGCAGGCGGCGAACGCCAAAGGTATGCACCACAAAAAGAATTGAAACCGCAGAGAGAATCCCTAGAGCGGCGGTCCAGGCGAAGGTGCGGCCCGCGGGAACGATGCGCTCATAGACCATGTACTGCGGGCAGAGCAGAAGGACGAAGGTGAGAAATCCGGTAAGCAGGGCGTGCGTGTTCAGGAGCCAGGGTGAAAGACCGCGGCGGCGGGTGCGGAAGAGCCAGTCGCCGGTGAGAATGGCCAGCGGCGGGATGGAGGGCAGGATGTAGCCCGGGAGCTTGGAGCCGGAGAAGGAAAAGAAGAGGATCGGAAAGCCGGCCCAGAGAACGAGGAACTCGGGAAAGGCGTCGCCGGCGCGGGTATGGCCGATGTAGCGGCGCGGCTGACGGCGGACCTTCCACTCGGTGACGGAGGTGCCGAGCGCGTCCCAGAGGGCGCGCAGGGCAAGGGCGGTCCAGGGCATCATGCCGAGCACGAGGACGATGCCGTAGAAATACCAGGGCTGATGGTGCTGGTAGAGATTGGTGCTGAAGCGCTTGAGGTTGTGATCGAGGAAGAATTCGCGGAAGAAGCCGGGATTGCGGCGCTGCACGGCGATGTACCAGGGAAGCACCATGGCGAAGTAGAGCAGAATGCCCGGTAGCCAGATGGTGCGGCGGAGCGCGGACCACTCCTTGCGCAGCCCCAGGAAAGCGACGATGATCGCCAGGGCCATGAAGGGCGCGACGGGACCTTTGGCGAGGGTGGCGAAGGCACCGAAGAAGTAAAGATCGAAGAGCCAGAACTTTTTGCCGGTTTCGTACCAGGCATACCAGCCGAGCATGCCGACGCAAAAGGGTGCGGCGAGTTGCATGTCCGTGGAGGCGCCGCGGGCGAAGCCGACGATGGCGACCGAGGAGGCCATGATCAGGGCGGCGTCGAGGTGACCGCCAGGGCGGAACCGCCGGAGGTGCAGAAAGGAAAGGATGATGAGGAAGGCGGCGCCGGAGGCGGAGGGCAAGCGCGCGGACCAGTCCGAGACCCCGAACTCCTTGAAGAAGCCCATGGCGCGCCAGTAGTAGAGGGCAGGTTTTTCGAGCCAGGGCTTGCCGTAGAGGATGGGCGTGACGGTGCCACCGACCAGGCACTCATAGGAGGCGTGGAGGTCGCGAGGCCGGAGGCTGTGCGGGGTGACGCGGGCGTGGACCTCGTGGCAGTCAGTGGAGTGGGCGGCCAGCATTTCGCGGGCGATCTGGGCGTAGCGTGGCTCGTCAGCGCCGACCAGGCCGAGGCGGTCTCCGCCGAAGTAGGGGACGAGGCCGAAGAGCATGAAATAGGCCGTGATGGTGAGCAGCACGGCGAACTCGAGGAGGGCGCATACGGTGGCGGTGCGGCGCAGCTCCAGCAGCCAGGCGGGCAGGAGACTTGTTTGCTCCGGAGCAGGCGCGGGGGCGACGGATTGGGAGGTGGGCGTCAAGGGCTAGGTGAATCCGTTAGCTTCTGGAGCGCATGCTGGGAGGCCAGGTGATAGCCGGGGCACAGGCGAAGCGAAACCAGCCTACCAGAGCCGATTGTCTCAGCCATTCCGCCCTTCGGGGGAGGGTAAGACTGCGGCTTTGTCACAGGCTGCGCGTAGGGCGGCTGTTAGTTGGACCGTGATCTCGCCGAGATGGCCTTCCAGGGTGCAGCCGCTGGCGTTTCGGTGTCCTCCGCCGCCGAGACCTTCCGCAACCTCGGCTACGTCGACCTCGCCTTTGCTGCGCAGGCTGACGCGGTAGCGGCCTTCCTGCAGCTCGCGGAGGAAGGCTCCCGCGCAGACGCCTTCCACGCCGATCACGTGATTGACGATGTCCTCACAGTCCTCTACCTCGGCGTTCGCGGCCTGAATTTCGTGGAGGGTAACGGTGCTCCAGGCGACGGGGCCTTCGATCTGGAGGTGCAGCAGCGCAGTTCCCATCACCCGCAGCCTGGCGGGACGAACGGAATGGTAGACCGCCTCGGCGACCCCGGCGGCGTCCGCGCCGAGGCTGACCAGTTGGTGTGCCAGGGCGAAGGTTTCGGCGGTGATGGAGGGAACGGTGAAGCGAACGGTGTCGGTCAGGAGAGCGGCATAGAGACAGGTGGCGAACTCGGGCGAGAGGGGCACCCCTGCCGCGATAGCCAGGTCGTAGAGCATGGCACCGACGGCGGCGGCGGCTGGCTCGATCCAGTTCACGGCGGCATAACCCGTTCCGCTGCGATGGTGGTCGATGTTGATGATGAGTGGAGCGGCGATATGGTCAAAGCCGGTGCGTTGGACGGAATCGCATTCGAGCACAAGGGCGACCTCGGCAGCCATCGCAGGCTGGGTGCGTACGACGCGGCTGGCGCCGGGCAGGTGGGCAAATGTTCGCGGCACAGGATCGGCCAGGGCCACCACGACCTCTTTGCCGAGTGCCTGGAGCAGATACATGGCGGCCAGGGAGGAGCCGATCGCGTCGCCATCCGGGCGGGCATGCGAGGTGACAAGAAAGTGGTTGTGGTCCCCGATGATTTTCAGGATGGTCGCAATCGCTTCCTGGCGATCGGAGGGATGGGGGAAGTTAGGCATGGAACCGCCTCAGCGGAAACCCTCCGTTGCGGCAGGGCCCGCGGCTGTGGCCGGCGCGGACTTCGCGGCTTCGGCGGCCTGGACTTTGCGCTCCAGCTTGGCTTTTCGCTTGCTCATGCGGCCGAGGAGGTCGTCCATGCGCGCCCCGATGCGCTCCGAGCGATCAATGGCGAAGGTGAGCTCGGGTACGTGGCGTACCCCCATACGATCGCGGATCTCGGTGCGGATGTAGGCACGGGCGGCGATCAGGCCGGCAAGGGTCTCCTCCTCGGCCTTTTCTCCGCCGTGAACGGCGACCAAGACGCGGCAGCTCTTGCCGCCGGGGGCGAGGATCACCTCGGTCACATAGCTGGGGGAGATGCGCGGGTCGGCGAGCTCACCTTCCAGCATGGCGGTGATCTCTTCTCCAAAGGTGCTGGAGACGCGGTCTCGATGAATTTGTCGGGCTCGTTGTTCTGGCATCGTTTAACGCCCTAGTTTATCATCGCGTGTCCGCGCGGGGCCGGATCGGACGATAAGGTGGCAGGGCGGGACGGCAATTGTGCGCCGGCGTCTGGTATTCGGCAGAATGACGTCTGGCTATTCCGGTAAAACGATGTCTGTCTCGATATAGCTGTCCAGGATTTCGCAGCCCAGGCCGTTGGCGATGCGGCGGGCGGCGGACTCGACCTCCCGCAGCTGTCCGGCGAGGTAGGATCCCGAGCTCGAGATGGCGGCGATGCCGAGGGTAGCCCGGTTCCAGACAGGCGTCTCGTCGAGTTCCGCGACCGAGATATTGAAGCCGTGGCGGAGCTTGTCCTTGAGGGAGCGCACGGCCTGGCGGCGGTCCTTGAGGGACTGCGCGTGCTCGATGGCGAGCTCGAGGGTGAGGGTGGCAAACGGCATGGAACGTCCTGCTCCCACAGCGTAGCAGCCCTGAGCCGCGATGCTCCTGCGGCCATGCTGTACTGTGCAGGAACGAGGCAGGCGAAGCACGGAGGGGTTTGAGTGGAGGAGACGCGCAGGGGCTTTTTGGCCAAGGGAACCATGGGCATGGTGGGCGCCGTGGGAGTGGCGATGACGGGCGAGATTCGGCAGCAGCGACACGGAAGCAGACACCCCAGACGCCGGGCGCACCCCCGGCCTTTGGCACCGCGCCGCCGGTGGGTCCGGCGGTTTCGGTAGGGACGTTTCGCGAGGCTGAAAAGCTGGTCCGGGTGGAAAACAGCGAGGCACACCTGGCCGAGGCGGCAGGGAACTGGTCGCAGGCGATGGCTCCGGTGTATGAGCGGCGCGTGGGGCCGCGCAAGCTGGAGCCGGGCTACGAGGTGCCACCGGCCACGGTATGGAACCCGGAGATGACGCCCATTGGGGAGCCGGTGCCGTCGCGGACGGCGGTGTTTGCGGCCGGTTTGCCGGAGCCCGGCCCCTTGCCCGGCAGCGATGCGGATATTGCCTTCAGCACCGTGGCGGAGCTTGGGGCATGGATCCGAACGCGGAAGCTGACCTCCGAGCGGTTGACGCGGATTTATCTCGAACGCCTGAAGCGGTTCAACCCGACTTTGCCCTGTGTGATCACACTGACTGAGGACCATGCGCTTGGGCAGGCGCGCAAGGCGGATGCCGAGATAGCTGCCGGGCACTACCGTGGGCCGCTGCACGGGATCCCGTGGGGAGCGAAGGATCTGCTGGACACCGCCGGTATTCGTACAACCTGGGGGGCGGAGCCGTTTCATGATCGCGTGCCGGAGAAAGATGCTGCCGTAACCCGCATGCTGAACGAGGCCGGTGCGGTGCTGGTGGCGAAGCTGAGCCTGGGCGCGCTGGCGCTCAATGATGTGTGGTTCGGCGGGGAGACGAAGAATCCGTGGGTGCTGGAGGAGGGGTCTTCGGGGTCCAGTGCGGGTCCGGGAGCGGCCGTGGCAGCGGGGCTGGTCGGCTTTGCGGTCGGCTCGGAGACGCAGGGCTCGATCGTGTCGCCCTCCATGCGTTGCGGTGTGGAGGGGCTGCGTCCGACCTTTGGGCGCGTGCCGCGGACCGGCGCCATGACGCTGAGCTGGACGTGCGACAAGCTGGGGCCGATGGCGCGCGGCGTTGAAGATACGATTCTGGTGCTGAACGCGATCTCCGGCTACGATCCAGGCGACACGGCGAGCGTTTCACGGCCACTGGCCTTCGATGGAAAGGCGAAGGTTGCCGGGTTGAAGGTGGGCTATTTCCCGAAATGGATGAACGAGGCACCGGCGACGGAGGTGGATCGCCATGCGCTGGCGGTTGCACGCGAGCTGGGGATGGAGGCGGTCGAGGTTTCGCTGCCGGACTGGCCTTACGATTCGCTCAATATCATCCTCTTCGCCGAGTCGGCTGCTGCTTTTGAGCAGATTACGCTGGATCACCAGATTGACACCCTGAAGATGCAGGTGCCGGATGCGTGGCCGAATACGTTCCGCCAGTCGCGGTTCCTGAGTGCGGTGGATTTCGTGCAGGCAGACAGGATGCGGCGCATGGTGGCTCTCGAGATGCGACGCGTGATGAGCGAGGTGGATCTGCTGCTGGTGCCTTCGTTGCGAGGCGAGTTTCTGGTGATCACCAACTTTACCGGACACCCGTCGCTGACAATGCGTGCGGGTTTTGTGGAGATTGGCGCGGCGCGCAGCGACTGGGCGCCGGACCCGCAACGACCGCTCGCGAAGTTCAATCCGAAGCGGCGTGTGCCTTACGGTATCTCGCTGGTGGGCCGATTGTTCGATGAGGGAACCATCGTGGAGGCCGGCATGTCGATGGAAAAGGCGCTGGGTGTTCGTGGCAGCCGGCCGCCGGGCTTCTGAAACCGCTGGCGGTGCAGGAGAGGCTTGCACCGCCGGCTGGTCGTCTTCAAGCTTAGAAAAGCTGTTCGCGCGTGGCGCTGCCCAGCGGAACGGAAGCTTCGGCGGAGCGGCGCTCGCGCAGCCAGGCGTGTTGCAGGTGTGTGCTGACCCGCTCGGCGGCGAACTCCGCACCGGCCACGAAGCGCACGAGGGGACCAAACTCCGGGGCGGCGATGGCGCCGATGAAGTGTAGCCCTTTCACTGAGGATTCGAAGCGGCGTGACAGGCGGGGAACGCCGCGATCGTCGGTGCGAATCTGCTCCAGCATGTTCATGGAAAGAAATTTGAGCCGCTTGAGATCGGTACGGTACCCCGTTCCGGCAATCAGGTGCGATGTGAGGTGCTGACGAACCTTGGATCTGGAGTCAGTGAGGGTGAGCCGCAGGCGCTCCCCGGAGCCGTCCGCGGTCTCGACGGCATGGATGCGCGCGCTCATCATCACGTGCAAGCCTTCGGTGCGTCCCTTAAGCGCGGCGCCGCCAGCCGGACCAAGATGTTTGTACACGAGCGCGCGGCGAAGACTGAGCGGCAACAGGTGAAAGAGGTCCGGGGCCTTGCAGGTCATCCAGGAACGCAGGCTGGTGCCGAGGGGCGTGGACGGATGCATCACCTTCTGGGGCAGCGGACGCGTGGTTGGATCGGCGAGCTCATGGATGTGGATTTTGCGGGCGCGGCTGATGACAGTGACCTTCGCGCCGGCTTCCTGCAGCAGAACGGCCGCGTTCAGCGAGCTTGCGCCGCGGCCCAGTACGGTGACGTCGCGCCCAGCAAACTCCTCAAAGCTCGTGTGTTGTGACGGGTGTGTCACCCGGTTGGCGGGCAGGTGGCGAAACTCCTGGGGCAGGTGGTGGAAATGGCTGAGTCCTGTAGCGACCACGACACGGCGCGCTAGAAATTCCTCGCCGTTTACGGTACTGACCCGGTAGTACCCATCCACGGATTGGAGCGAGCGGATGTTTTCCGGCTCAAGGTTCGGGACAAAGCGGCGGGCGAATTCTTCGCCATATGCGATGAAGTCCCCCACCGGCACGGGCAGCATTGTGTCGTGGTAGGGGCGGCCGGTTTCTTCGCAGAACTGGGCGAGCGTGTAGGGTTTGGCGCCGGTGCTGAGGTTGGAGGCAAAGCCATCCGACTTGAGTCGCATGTCAGTGGGCATCTGGGTGGCCCAGGTCTGCATGGGGCGGCCGAAGATGCGGAACGGGACGCCTTTGGCGCGCAGATGAGCAGCTAGGGAAAGGCCGTAGGGGCCGGCTCCGATGATGACGACAAGCGATGGGGTCCTGTGGGTGTATGACACGGTGGCGCTCCTGCGGCTCTCTGCCGCGCCCTGGGGGCTGCACCCCCATAGAACCCCTTCCGGTACCCCTTGCGGAATTGCCTGCAAGGTCCAAGCAGTCACCCCGAAGTGGTATCAACCGACCGGCTGGGACGGCGCATGATGAGCAGTCGATGACCACCATCAGAAATCCCGTTTCCGCGAGCCCTGAATCTAAAAGAATTCTCATAATCGCCACTGCGCATTGGGTCTCGACCGGGCGTCTGGCGATGTCACTGGCGGAGCTGGGATGCCGCGTGGAGTTGATGGCGCCTTCCGGGCATCCGGCCCTTGCGACCGCTGCGATCGCGGCCCACCATAGCTACTGGCCGATGTTTCCGATGGCAGGACTGCGCAGAGCCCTGGGCGCAAGCCGCCCTGACCTGCTGCTGCTGGCCGATGAGTTGAGCTTTCTTCTTGTGGAGGAGTTGGCGCAATGGGCCCTGGCGATGGACTCGGGCGAGGCCCATGCGACGTTGCGGTTGCTCCGCTGCTCGTTCGGCAACCTGGAATGCCTGCCGCTGACGCGATCGCGCATGGCACTGCTGGCGGCCGCCGAGGCTGCCGGCGTCGCAATCCCGCTTACAGCGCCGTTGCATGGGGCTGAAGACCTGCAGCGCGTTGCACAGGAGATGCCCGGCCCGTGGATGCTGAAAGCCGACTCGACGTGGGGCGGCTTTGGTGTGCGCAAGGTGACGCGGGCGGATCGTCTCCTCAGCACCTGGCGTCGATTGCAGCAGCCGCTTGATTTCCTGCAATCGGTAAAGCGCGGCTGGAAGGGCAAGGAGTGGGGCCATTTGCACCTGTGGCTGCGGGGCGCCTCGCGCGACGTGGTGGCGCAGAGCTTCGTGCTCGGCAGAGAGAGAACCGGCATGGCCATCTGCGTCAAGGGACGTCTGCTGGCGGCCGTTTGTCTGGAGGTGGAAGAGGTTGGCTATGCAAATGGTCCCGCAAGCAAGCTGCGCGTGGTGGACGATGCAGCCATGCTCGATGGCATGCGCCGGGTCGCCGAGACGACGGGAATTTCCGGCTTTTGTGGGTTCGATTTCATGCTGGACGGAACTACGGGTGAGATCTATCTGCTCGAGATGAACATGCGGCCGACACAGCTGGCGCACCTGCCGCTTGGGCCGGGGTTGGATCTTTGCGCCAGCCTGCTGCGCGAGCTGCTCGGCATGGAAGACGTTGCGGACCGGCCCAGCCCTGTGAAGAATGGGTTGATCGCCACGTTTCCGCAACACGTCCAAAGCGATCCGACGGGTTCTCGCCTGGGCGCAGCATTTCTGGATGTGCCGTGGAACGCCCCGCAGTTGGTACGTCGTGCCGTTGCCCCTGGAGAGTTGCCCAGCGTCATCACCTCCGACCCTCGCTGGTGCGTGAAGGTGCATGGACGTGAGACAGCGATGTCGTATCGTCAGGGTGCGACGACCTAGACGGGCGTGGGGTCGTCTGCAAGGACCGGGTGTGCTCCCGGAACTCTCATTTTCGAGCTGGAGTTACAGCTGCTTCCCTGCAGCATTGGGCTGAGCGGGCTTATACGGCCCGGCGGTTCAGTATGCTCCACTCCGTTTTACGACGGCACCGACGGTGCGTAGCAGGATTTTGATATCCATCAGCATGGACCAGCGGTCGATGTAGCGAAGATCAAGTTTGATGGCGTTGTCGAAGTCCGTGTTGGATCGCCCTGAGACCTGCCACAAGCCGGTGATTCCCGGCTTGACGGAGAACCGGCGCATGAGCCACGGCTCCGAGAAGCGCTCAACATCCCGGGTGGGCAGAGGACGGGGGCCGACAAGGGACATCTCTCCTTTGACCACATTGATCAGCTGCGGAAGTTCATCGAGCGAGGTGCTGCGCAGGAGTGCGCCGACCCGTGTGATACGAGGATCGCGCTTGATTTTGAAAGTAGGTCCGGCGTTTTCATTCATATGTTCAAGCGCAGCCTGTCGGGCTTCGGCATCGATCACCATGGAGCGGAACTTGATCATGCCGAAGCGCCGCTTGTTCAAACCGAAGCGTTGTTGCACGAAGAAGATCGGACCCGGATCGGTGATCTTCATTGTGATGGCGATCACCGCAAACAGCGGCCAAAGAAGGAGGAGGCCGAGCGCGGCAAGGCTGCGATCGATCAAGTTTTTCAGTAGCAGCCGCTGATCGTGGTGCACCATTTCGAGCACCATTTGATGCCCGCGATCGGCATCGACCTTTCTGCTTTTGGCAATCTCCGTATTGAAGAGATCGAGGGAGTACTGCATCTGCACGCCGGCACGCCCGCAGATGGCGACGATGTTTTCCACTTCGCCGAAGTGACTCTTGAGCGGCAGACCGATGATGACTTCATCGATCGGTTGGTGCATGAGCAGCTGTTCCAGATCGCTAATGCCACAAAGGACCGGTCCCATCAACTCGATTCCGTGGTGTGGATTGGTGTCGACGAAGCCGAGCAGCTGATAGCGGTATTTGGGGTGACGGTGAAGATCGGTGGCCTGCATGCGGGCGAGTGGGCCGGTACCACAGATGACAGCGGTGCGGGGCTTGCGAAAGGCCGGGCGAATCTGCTCCTCATAGGTCATCACGCCTGCACGAACGACCAACAGAATCGTGCAGGAAAAAAACCAGAAGAGCGAGGCGGAACGCAGGCTGCCGTGTGCAGATTCGGTATACCGCAACACCGGCAAGCTCAGTACGGTGCAGAGCAGGGTGATCAGCGGTACCTTCCAGAACAGCAGGGCTACGCGGTAGTTCACGTTGGCCTGATACATGCCCGTGAGCCAACACATCACGTGCCAGACGAGCAGAAGCGCGACGGCGAGAAGAACGTTGTGAAGCGTTACGCGTGCAGCCAGGTAATTGGTTAACGTCTGGCCGGCGGTGAGCGGCGTGTCAAAGAGGTACAACGTTAGCGCCAGAAGAATGGCGATCCTGTCCAGAAAGCGGACAGCCGATGACGACAGCTGCTGTGCCATGCGCGCTGGGCGCGCGTGCGTTGCCAGTGCCCGGCGCGCCGCCGGTGCGGGCGCGGTAGGAGTGCTGGATTGCTCGAACGTTTCGCCCGTGGAGCCAAAGGTTTGCATGGGATCGTCACTCGTCCTCTCGCCTGCCTGGTGTGTTTTGCTTATCGGCAGATGCGGCGGATTCTTTAATCGAAGAATGAACACCGGCGGGAGCTTATCTCAGTGATGGAGCTTCCGCGCTGGATCTAAGGTGCGCCCTTCCAGGTGGTGGGGTGAATGTGACGATCGTCTTCCCCGCTCAGCCTTTCGTGTGAGCGGTGTACAGCCCTGGGACACCGCTCTGCATGCTACTGTCCACTACGCGGCAGTGTGGATTGTGTGCCGCTTTCCCAGGCGAAGTGACACGTTTGAGAAAACTCCTGAACACGGTGTGTGAGCTTTGGCCTTGCCCTTGTCCGTTGCGGTATCCAACCCCACCTCCCCTGGCTTTGCACTGCCGAAGCTGCGCCAGGTGGTCACCGAGGCGATTTTTCGTCGGCGCCGCCTCCTGCTGGGTACGGTGCTGCTGATTGTTGGGTTGACGGTGCTTGCGAGCCTGTTGATGCATCGCAAATACCAGTCAACGGCCAAGCTGGTTGTTCAGAATGTTCGAACTGCGGCGCAACTCAGCACGAGCAACGTGGACCGGCTTGTTTCGCAGGGGGATGTGAGCCCTGCAGAGATCAACACCGAGGTGGATCTGTTGCAAAGCGACGAGGTCGCGCGCCGGGCCCTGGGGTTGAAGCAGACGTTGTCGCTGGGTGATGAACGTGACGACAGGGCTGCGCGCAATCTGGAACATCGCTTGTCCGTAGAAGCCGTGCACCAGACCAACATCATCGATGTGAAGCTGTTGGCCAATTCACCACAGATGGCGAACACCGAGCTACAGCATGTCATCGATGCTTACTTTGAAGGCCGGGCAGGGACATCGCGCAATTCAGGCGCCGCAGGTTTCTTTAATGCGCAGCTAAAGTCGAAGGAAGGGCAACTGAATCAGGACCAGGCGGCGCTGACTGCGTTTCAGGTGAAGTTCGGCATCGCCGATCTGGACGAGCAGACCAAGCTGCAGGTGCAGCGTATTGCGGCGCTGCAGGATCAGCTTTCCCAGACGGAGGCGCAGTTGGCCACACAGCGTGGCCGCACCGCAGCACAACGCCAACAGTTGAACCAGACGCCGACCCGGTCAAACACGCTGGAACGCACAACCACCAACCAGTACTCCCAGGAACGTTTAAATACGTCGATGGTGGATCTGGAGAATCATCGTACGGAGCTGTTGAAGCGCTATCCTCCAAGCGATCGGCAGGTCGTTGAAACCACGGAGAAGATCGCAACGATACGTGCGGCGATCACGGAAGCGGGACAGCATCCCGCAGAGGAACAAGCAACTGACATCAATCCCCTGTGGCAGCAGCTGAATGTCGCGGTGGTGACCTCGGGAGCGGAGATTCACGGGCTCCAATCGCAGGCAACCGCACTGAAGCAGCAAGCTGCTGAAGCGCGTGGGCGTCTGAACCAGTTGGAGGAGGCTTCCTCTGCCTATGGGGAGCTTCGCCGCCGGGTGCAGCAGTCGCAGTCCGATTACATGCTTTACGCGCAGCGCCGGGACGAAGCGCGCATCTCCGAGGCACTCGACCGCGAAAAGCTTTTCAATGTCGCGGTGCTGGAGACGCCCATGACATCCCCCGACCCGGTGCGGCCGAAGCCCGTTTTGTACACGTTGGTTGCCTTTGTGTTTGCATGCTTTCTGGGTACGGCGTTTGCGCTGTATGCAGATCTGTCCGGTGGGCAGGTGCACAGCCCCGGGCAACTGGAGTCGCTTACCGGCATGCGCACGCTGGCCACCTTCGCTGAAACAGAGCCAGCCGAGCCTCTGAGTGAAGGTAGTCGTTTGCAGATGCAACGTGTTCTGTTCGCAATACGGCAGGCGAGCTACGCGCAGGCGGAGGAGCAGGTGGAAGCTCCGGTGCTGACCTCCGTTGTAAGTGTTCACTCCGCGGAGGGTTGGAATTCAGGCAGCAGGAACGGCCGCAGAAGCCTGCGTGAAGAAGTTCGCGGCGGTTGCGTGGCGCTGACGTCGTCGCTTCGTCGTGAAGGTGTGAGCTACCTTGCCGGCCACCTGGCCACGGAGGCGGCGCGACAAACCTCCAGCCGTGTTGCGGTGCTGGACATGCTCACCCTTCTGCATCGCTTCGAAAACAATCGCCCAGGGCACTCCGGAGCTATGCCTTTGGAGACTACTTTCGATCCGGAACGACGTTACTGGCGGCTGGCGGGTGAAGATGCGCCTGTAACGCAGGAGGCTATGCCGCCCGGAGATGCACAGGGACAGTTTTCTCAGTGGCTGCGCCCGACGCTGGAAGAGCTGCGGCGGCAATTCGATCTGCTCGTTCTGGATTGTCCAAGTATTCAAGTGTCGACGCTGGCTTCGGAGCTGTCTCCCTGTGTTGACGGCTACCTTGCGATCATAGGCGCAAATGCAGCGCGCAAGCAGAACATTGAGGACCTGATCTCACAGATGACGGTCACCTCGGCGCCGCTGCTGGGCTACGTGCTGAATCGCCGCAGCTACCCCGTGCCACGGTGGCTTTACCGTGTGCTTTGGTAGATCGGCGCACGCAAGTGTTAGACGGGAGACCGGCGCGGGGATAGTCACACCGTGCATTTTACGCAAAGCTTCACTCATGCGCTGTTCGCCGAAACATGTTTGTCTTGTTCTTCTCACACTGGGTGTTATGTCAAGCCTCCCCGGTTTCTTACGGGCGCAGATTCAGGGCGCCGGCACTGCTCCGGTTGGGGAGCGGCGGCCTTTGACGCAGCCGCTTGGGGCCAACCGAAGGCCGTACACGCTGCAACCCGGCGACACGGTAGACGTGGCTTTTCGTTTCACACCGGAATTTAACGAGACGCTTGTGGTCGGCCCTGACGGCCACGCTTTTCTGAAGGCGGGCGGAGATATTCAGGCCGGCGGATTGACGTTGCCGCAATTGCAGGAGCGTGTCGCGCAAGCCGCGATGACCCGCCTTGTGGATCCTGAGGTTGTGGTCACACTGCGCGACTTTGACAAGCCACACGTGTTTATCGCCGGTGAAGTGAATACGCCGGGCAGACTTGACCTGCGCAGGCCGACGACGGCGCTGCAGGCCATCCTGGCGAGCGGCGGACCGAAGGATGATGCGGCTCTTGGCCGCGTGCTTCTGTTTCGCCGTATCGATGCCGAGACTGCAGAAGTCCATGTGCTCCGGCTGGACAAATTCACGCGGCATGCGCGCGAACAGAACGACATGCTGCTGGAACCCGATGACATGCTGCTTGTTCGGCACGATGTGCCTTCGCAAATCGAGCGCTACGTGAAGCTGGTGAACCTCGGCTTCTACCTAAACCCGCTGCAGGGACTCGGCACGTTTTAGTCCTTGTCGCACAGTGGAACACATAGGGTGCTTGCTGCGACGAAAGAGTCATGTTCTTTCCGGGTATCTGGCCGATAAACAGGGAAGGGAGAAATAGGCATGAAGCTGCTGATGTTAGCGTACGAATGCAGCCCTTACCGTGGGTCAGAGTGGGCGGTCGGCTGGGGACGCGTCCTGGGTGCGGCCAAGGTGGCCGAAACGCACGTGGTCACGAGCGACGCGAACTACGCAGCTTTGGACAAAGCTCGCATTGAGGGTCTGTTGCCCGTTAACGTTCGTTATTACACCCCGAAGCCGGATGCCAAGTTGCGGAGGCTGGAGAAGAAGCCGGTCCTCTTCGCCTACAACTATCAGGCTTATCACCATTGGCAAGTGCTTGCCCGTGATCTGACCGTTGATCTACATAGCCGTGAGCATTTCGATCTGGTGCATCAGGTAAATGTGTGTACGTTCCGTGAGCCGGGTTATGGGCATCTACTGGGTCTGCCGTTTATCTGGGGTCCGGTTGGAGGGACCCAGAATTTCCCTCCGCAATTTTTTTCTATGCTGTCCGCCACCGAGGCGGTGAAGGAAGGTTTGCGAGGCGTAGCCAATCGGTTGACCCTGCGCAGAGCAAGGGTACGCCGTGCAGCTCGCGCGGCCAACGTACTGTTTGCCGCCAACTCGACGAATCTGCAGGATTTCGTCAAGGTCTTTGGGCAAAGCTGCGACCACCTGTTGGAGACGGGGTTGCACGAGGTGATGGAGCCCGATCGCACACGTTTTCATGAGCGGGTGGATGCTGTGGCCAAGGGACTGGCGCTGCCACCCTTGCGGCTGCTTTGGAGTGGAGAGCTGCAGACTCGCAAGGCCCTGCCAGTCCTGCTGCAAGCACTCAAGCGATTGCCCGGAGAGGTCTCGTGGCAGCTGGAAGTTCTTGGGGACGGTCCGATGCGGGAGCAGTGGATAGCCCAGACACATAGACTTCATTTACAGGAGCGCGTCCATTTTCGCGGGCGTCTTCCTTTTGAGCAAGCCAGGGAGTCGATGCATTCGGCCGATCTGTTTTGCTTCAGCAGCCTGCGCGACACCAGCGGGAATGTAGTGCTGGAGGCTCTTGCGGCAGGCGTACCCGTGGTGTGCTTTGATCACCAGGGAGGCAGCGACATGGTCAACTTGGAGTGTGGCATTAAGCTCCCCGTGATCTCTCCTCATCAGGCCTATAGAGAGTGGGCAGCAGCCATCGAGCGTATGGCCCGCGATCCCGAACGCTTGCTGCGCATGAGCTATGCCGCCACGGTACAGGCGCGGCGCTTCTTGTGGGAACAGAACCACGAAGTCATGAATGCAGCCTATCGCCGCGTTGCCGGTGCCGTCACACCCGCTCCTATGCCCATGACATTTTCTGAGCCGTACGCTCGCGCCGCGATGCAGGCGGGGTCGCGTTGAGCACGGTTCCAACAGCCAGCCTCGAGGACGCGTTGCTGCAGCCTGCCGTGCGCACAGGACGATGGATCAAGGGAGTGAACATCCTGCGCGCCCGTGTTGGGGAGCGGCTAGGCTATGCGCTGGCGGATCAGGTGGTCTATAGCTTCGGCAACATGGTTGTGGCGGCGCTTCTCAGCCGTCACTGTCTGCAGCGCGAGTTTGGGATGTACATCCTGACGCAACGCACGATGGATGTGCTGATCCAGCTGTGCAACGTTTTCTTGTGGGGACCCTTTACGTTCAACCTTCCCGGAACGGCGGAGGACCGCAAAGGGGCATACCAGGGCAGCATCTTCGGTTTGCAGGTGATCTTCTGTTTCGCCTTTGCCGTCGCGTTATGGTTTGCCACCCGTTGGGCCGCAGTGCCCGCGCGGGGAGTGTATTACGGTACCTTCGCACCGCTTGTGCTGACCAGCGGGGGCATTCTGTTTCGTGAGTTCACGCGCCGCATGTACTTCTCCCACATGCGGCTTAAGGAAGCTTTCTGGACCGATGCAGCCACGGTGCTGCTGCAGGTTGCGGGAGTGGAATATCTTTACTGCACCGGGCGCCTCGATGTGGCACACACGCTGCTGATATTGTGCGCCGGCGCGGTGTTGGTGAGCTTCTGGTGGCTTGGCCGTGAATGGGGGCACTTCACCGTGAAGGCGAAGGCTGTTGGCCAGGATCTGCAAGCTAACCTGCATCTGGGCCGATGGTTTCTTGGCAGCAATATGGTTTTTTTGGCAAGCTCGCAATGCAACCCATGGATCTTAAGTGCCTTGATGGGAGGTTCGGCGGTGGGGGCCTATGCCGTGTGTGAAAGCGTGGTGAATATTCCGCGGGTCGCACTCACGAGCATGCAGAATGTGATGGGTCCCATGATTGCCAGGGCGAGCAATGAAGGCGGGCGCTCCCGGTTGCGCGTGATGGTCAAGAAGCTGGACCGCAGTTTGTTGGCGGGATCGATTCTGTTCGCGGCGGGGATCGCCGTGATCGGACCCTGGGTGGCTCACCTCATTTTTCGCACTGTACCGGTCAATGCACGCATCCTGCTGATCATTCTTGCATTGAATCTAGTGGCCTATGCCGCCACGCTGGCACAGTCATACGCTTTGACTGCACTGGGCCGCGCCGACACCACGTTCTACGCAAACGCGCTCGGCATGCTGGTGCAGGCTTCTATCTGTTATTTCCTGGTTCGTCACCTGCAGGTCCCTGGGGCAGCGGCTGCGATGCTGCTAGGCAGCTTTATGGTCTTGGCAGTGCGAGGCATGTTTTTCCAGCGAGAGATGGCACGGGCATGAGCACTTCCATGCTCAACTACGCCGGCGCGCGCGCAGCGCAGCAGCGCACCTTCATTGCGAGCGAGCGAGGCGCTTACTATGTCCGGCTCTGCAAGATTTTGTGTGCGGTAATTCTTGGGGTGTGCTTCTGGTTTTCGGTACCGTACTACCTGCCGTTGAAGCTTGATCCCGATCCGATGAAAGCAGCGGCCAATGAAGCTGCTGCCTATGAGGGAAACTTCAGCCGTCAGCTCGCCATGCCGATGATCATGTTGACATCGGCATATATGCTCTGGCGATTGCCGAAGCGTGGACGGTTTACCATGTCCAGCAAGCTGGCCTGGTGTGCGCTTGGCTATGTGGGCTGGGCAATTGCCAGCGTTGCGTGGAGTCTGGACCCTGCGATCACGCGAAAGCGGATCGTTGTTTTTCTGATCAACGTCTTGTTCATCTATGCCCTGGCTCGCGTGGCTTCCATGCTGGAACTCGCCTTGCTGGGATTTGCCTGCACCGGGACAGTCGCCTTGATCTCCCTGGGTATCGACATCTTCGTGCAGCATAATTTTGCGCCGTTTGATCCTGATTACCGCTTCATGGGCGTGATGACGGCGAATTTCCAAGCAATGAATCTGCTTGTATGTCTCTTGTGTGGGCTCACGCTCGCACAAAGCCGGCCTCGGTGGCTGGCCTGGATGACGCCGCTTCTGGTCCTTTTTGCGGCCCTGCTTTTCCTCACTCGCGCTCGTGTTGGCACGTTTATCTGCCTGGGCATGATGACGTTCATCCTGTTGCGCATGGCCAAGCGGCACCTGCAACCGACGATGCGGGCGTTGGCGATCTGCGTGGCGCTGATGGTCATTGTTCCGGGGGCGGTCTTTGCACTGGGCAAGTCCGGCGAGGGAGCGCTCACCGATGTGTTCATGATGGGGCGTAAGGACACCCAGAATACGGCCAGTCTGTCGAACCGTGCACCTCTATGGGCAGAGTTGATGGATAGTGTCGATGAGCATCCCATTCTGGGCGTCGGTTTCGAGGCGTTCTGGAGCCCGGAACGGGTTGAAAAAGTGTCCTTCGATCAAGGCTGGATGGTACCCCACGCGCATAACACCTATCTGGATCAGACTTTGTCGCTGGGCGTTATCGGGGCTGTTCTGTATGGCTTTACCCTTCTAGGTGCCTGCGTTGTTGCGTGGCAGCGCTATCGACGAAATAACGTGGAGACAGCACTTTTGCCTGCTCTCCTGCTCACATGGCTGGGCCTGTTAAGCCTGACCGAATCCGCGCCGGTTTCCCCGTACCTGCCCACGCTGATCGTCTACTCGTGCATTGTGAAGCTGGCAATGGAGGAAGGCTCCGACATGTCCGTTTCGGGAGCGCTGACGGCCTCTGAGGTGCTTACAGTCCTGCCACGCAACGGGCGCGTACGCGGTTCCTGTTCACCAACGAGAAGCTCTGAAGGAGAGATTGCATGAGTATGCGTGAGGGTGCGAGCGGGCTGGTCAGCGTCATCATTCCCACCTATCGCAGGGCAGATGAGGTGCTTTTAGCGGCCAAGAGCGCGTTGACACAGACCTGGCGTGAGATTGAGGTGATCGTCGTCTCCGACGGCCCCGATCCGGCCACTCGAGAGATGCTGCGGGACCTTGATCCCCGGTTGCAGCTCATCGAGCTGCAACAGAATGTTGGACCCGCTGTGGCACGTAATGAGGGCGTTGCTGCGAGTCGAGGCGAATGGCTGACCTTTCTGGATGACGACGACCTGATGCTGCCGGGTAAGGTGGAAGCCGAGATGCGCCTGGCTGACCCAACCCAACCGCGGCGTATGATCTCGTGCCGGACCCTATATCGCCGGGAGACCCGGGAGGACATCTGGCCGGAGCGACCGATGCGCGAAGGGGAAGATGTCGCCGACTATATTCTGCGCCGCCCCTCATTGCTTGGAAGGCCGGGCGTGATTCCCATACAGACTTTGCTGGTGCATCGCTCGATTGTGGAACGTGTACCATTCAGCACGCATGCCGATCATGAAGATTGGGCGTGGCTCTTGGAAGCCTGGCATCTGGCCGGCGCTCGCGTGGTGTTCGCCTGGGAGCCGCTGGTGATTTACAACATCGCCACGGAAAGCATCTCGCGTTCGCGGCGCATGAACTGGGCTGAGTCGGTGCAGTGGGCCAGGTCTTACAGAGCATGGATCGGTAATCGCGCTTTTTGTTCTTTCCTGTGCACAAAAGCAGCCCTGAAGGCAAAGCGGGCCGGAGACTGGAAGGGGTTGCGACTCATTGCGAGAGAGGTGCGGCCTTGCCGGCCCAGCATTCTGGAGTGGGGCTTCCTGCTTGGAATTGCACTTCTGCCGGGCCGGGTATTGGCCGCGGCCTGGAGGCGGTCACTGCACGCCACGGACGCCGAGGGGAGTGAATCTGCAAGGAGAGCAGGATCTCCTCAGGAGGCTCCTATGGCCTCCTGAGGACTGCGATCACCCTAGGCCTTTTCGACTTTGCCGTGCCAGGAGGTGGCGGCGGCGAGGGCGCGATTGACGTTGCTGATGTTTTCCACGCCGGTCGTCTCTAACCATTGGCGAAAGGCATCCTCGCCGTGCCGGGCGAAGATGGATACACCATCTTTCCAGGTGGCGCGTCCGCAGAGTACGCCGTTGAAGGCCACGCCCGACTCTCCGGCCAATTCGAGGGTTTCAATGAAGATCGGGTTAGAAACACCTGCGGAAAGATAGATGAAGGGAAGGTTCGTTACAGCCGCGGTGTCGCGAAAGTGCTGCAGGGCCTCGGCGCGCGTGTAGGCGCTTTCGCCCTTGTAGGCCTGTGTGCCCTGGACGTACTCCATCACGATGGGGACCTCGACCTTCAGGACATCGATGCCGTACTTGGGGTTGGAAAATTCCTTCATGGAACCGGCGACCACCTGCGGCTTCTTGCGCGCGTACTCGACGGTATCGTCTTTGAGCCCAGTGGCGTCATAGCCCACAAATTCACAGAAGAACGGCATATCGTATGCACGGCATTCGGCGCCGACGCGCTCGATGAATGCATGCTTCGCGTCATTGATCGCGGGTGAATCGAAGGGTGTGTAGTAGAGCAGGATTTTAACGCAATCGGCACCAGCCTCCTTGAGGCGGAGTACACTCCAGCGGTCCAGCAGGTCGGGCATGCGTCCGGGTGTGGTCGCGTCGTAGCCCGTTTTCTCGTATGCCAGCAAAAGGCCTTTGCCGTGGCGATGGTGTGTGGCCGGCAGACCGAATTCCGGGTCCAGGAGAATGGCCGAGGCGTACCGTGTGAGCACGTCGGTCACCATGACCTTGAACACTTCGAGATCGTGGCCATCGGCGGCGGCTCCGCGAGCGTTCTGCAGGGATTTTAGTAGTGAGCCGCGCTGGTCCATGGCGGCTGCGGCGATTACGCCGTTTTCATTGGAGACGGCATTCAATCCCGCAAGCTTTCCCGGTGTCAATTTCATTACTCTCTCCCTTGTGTTCGCTCCGCGAGCGGTTCATCCCGGATTCTACACAGCCGGGCTCCCTCATTGGATGGGGCGCAGGTGGGCCGTGGCGTGCTTTTTCGTCGGAATCGCAGCCCCCAAACGCGTGCCGAACCCGTTGGGTCCGCCTCGAGCACTCTGTCCCTGCCTTTAGGAGCGCAACTGCGCGCGCAGCTCCGAGGCCAGGTGAATGAGATGTTGCAGCGTGGGCAATACCTCCGGCGAGGCCTGTCGCACCGCCAGTTGCGACTCAAGCAGAAGACCTGCCAGCGAGGCGTTGAGGTGGTTCACCAGGGAATTGCTGACCGCTAAACGGGCCTTGGCTTCGTCGGCGGTACGGCGCTCGAGCGCGGAGCGAACCTGGCGAACGATTCGCTCGACTCCACACAGCCCGAAGTTGATTTCGAGCACGGGGACCGTTGTCGCCAGGGTATAAAGGGTCTGCGTAGCCTCCGGTCCCGCAGCGGCCAGGTTCTCTTCCAGGACGATCACGGTAAATTCTTCTCGCCGCATGGCCACCAGGCCGGACCGGCCGCCAGCGGCAGTCTGCACATGAACGTTCAGGTCCCGGCGCAGGGCGTGGGCCACGGCAGTGGCAGCCGGCTCCGGGGCGACCAGAAGGACGGTCTGGTTGCTTGTCTGAAGCTCGTTGGCCATTTGATATGAAAGCGCGGCCTTATCCTCTGCCTCCCACGCGGACCGAAAGGTGTCGGGGAGCGCAACTCCGGCCTGTGCGGAGGGTACGCCGGTCGAGGAGTTGAGCTCGAGGTTGCAGGACTTAGCTTTGGAGGAGATCATCGCCCAACCCGTATTCTTTCAACTTGCGATAAAGCGTGGTTTTCCCGATGCCCAGCAGCTTGGCGGCGAGCAGCTTGTCGCCCCCCAACTGGTGCAGAGCGCGGAGGATTGCCTGCCTTTCCAGCTCTTCGATGGGGATGACCACATCCGGGCCTGGGGGAGGGCGGAGCGCCATGACCGCGCCCGCGAGGCGGGTTTGGTAGCGGCGCTCCTGAAGCGGGACCGGGAGGTCGGCGAGGTGGAGCACGGGACCGCTTGAAAGGGCGCAAGCCCGCTGTATGGCGTGTTCCAGTTCGCGGACGTTGCCGGGCCAGTCGTAATCCACCATGAGGCGCAGCGCTTCGTCGGAGAGGGTGTAGCGGGTGCCGTCTTCTTCGCTGAAGCGCTCCAGAAGGTGCGCGGCGAGCAGGGGAATGTCGCCCGGCCGTTCCCGCAGCGGCGGAATGCGAAGATTGACCACGTTCAGGCGGTAGTAGAGGTCCTTTCGAAAGCGACCGCTGTCGACGAGGGCGGCGAGGTTCCGGTTGGTGGCGGCGAGCAGGCGGGCCCGCATGGGAGTGGCCACGGTGCCGCCGACCGGACGGATCTCCCGCTCCTGAATGGCACGGAGCAATCGGGCCTGCAGTTCGAGTGATAAATCACCGATTTCGTCCAGAAACACGGTTCCACCCTCTGCGGCGGCGAGCAGACCGGTTTTGGCGCGGTGGCCCCCGGGGCCGGGTTCCGCTACGGCTCCGAAGAGTTCGCGCTCCACCAGGGCGGGCAGAAGGGAGCCGCAATCGACCGGAACAAAAGGCCGCGACGCCAGGGGACCATTGGTGTGAATCATCCGGGCGACGATCTCCTTGCCTGTCCCGGCTTCGCCCAAAATCAGCACGGGATGGTTGGTGGAGGCGACCTTGGAGAGGATGCGAAAGAGTTTCTCCACGGCCGGGTCCTGCCCCATGAGGAGGCTGGAGGCCGCGCCGGTGCGCAGGCGTTCGCGCAGGGCACCGGTCTCGGTGAAGAAGGTCCTGCGTTCGGCTGCGCGCTCCAGCACCGCGGTCAGTTCCTCCAGGCTAAAGGGTTTGGCCAGGTAATCTCCCGCGCCGGTACGCATGGCTTCGACGGCGGACCCCACGGAGGCGAAGGCGGTCATCACCACGGCCGAGGTACGCGGATGGGTTTCGCGGATCTCCTCCAGGAGCGAAAAACCACCACCGCCGGGTAGTTTGAGGTCCAGCAGCAGAACATCGATGGCAGTCCGCTTCATGACCGACCTGGCGCTGGGGACCGTATCCGCGGTTTCGACGGCATAGCCGCGTTCGCGGGCGATCTCGGCGCAGGCCTGGCGCACCAGGGGGTCGTCTTCCACAACGAGCACCTGCAAGGGCGCTGGCTTGGGGGGCGCCCTTTCCAAAAGCGGACGTTCCCGGTAGCCGGTAAGTCGGGGCGATTTGCTTAGCAGGGGAGTGGGCACGGCGCCCGTGCGCAGGCGCCCGGGAGGCAGCGACGTTGCCGGGCCCCTTCCTTGGCCGGGCAGCACTGGGATCATGTCACCCATGCCGCACCTCGCTTCCTTCTCCGGGGTGCCCCTGGTTTGCAGGGCGAGGGCTTCCGGTCTGCGAGGTGAGACGGCCCGGTGCGAGAGGGGCGGTGGTGCTCTGTGTGTGCGCCTTCATCGTTGGTGCTCCAATTCGGGAAACATTTCCCAACGCAAGAAGACCACGGTGCCATGGTGAACCGAAGAACGAAGGTAATCGCCCCCCGTGCAACATTTTGGGAATGCTTTTGGTAACGTGCCGTTCCGAAATGGAACTCCTGCCTACCCTGGAGTGCGCTGCCGGTTAGAGCTGGCCTGCGCCGGTGGTTGCCTATAATCAGGTATGCCTTCCGACCTTTCCTTGCCTCGCGGTGATGGCCGCCTCCCGCGTGCTGCGCGTCCGCTTCGCCTGACACCGCACTTTGTTGCTACCGCTGAAGGTTCCGTGTTGATCGAAACGGGTCACACGCGCGTTCTGTGCAATGCCACGATTGAGGGGACCCTGCCGGGATGGCTGCGAAACTCCGGGCGTGGCTGGGTGACGGCCGAATACGGCATGCTGCCGCGCGCCACCCTGACCCGTACGGCACGGGAAAGCGAACGCGGCAAGGTGGGCGGACGCACTCATGAGATTCAGCGCCTGATTGGCCGCAGCCTGCGTTCGGTGGTCGACATGAAGCTGTTGGGCGAACGTACGGTGATCCTGGATTGCGATGTGCTGCAGGCCGACGGCGGGACGCGTACGGCGGCGATCACCGGGGCCTGCACGGCGCTGGCCATTGCGCTGGGCCGTCTGGTGGAGGCGGGCACGCTCAAGCAGAATCCCATTCGCGAGATGGTGGCCGCGACCTCGGTCGGGGTGGTGGACGGGACGGTGCTGCTGGATCTGAATTACGAGGAAGATTCGCGTGCCGAGGTGGATATGAACGTGGTGATGACGGCTTCGGGCGGTCTGGTGGAGACGCAGGCGACGGCGGAGCGGGAGACCTATTCCCGCGCGCAGCTGAACGAGATGCTGGACGCGGCCGAGGGTGGCATTCGTGACTTGCTGGAGGCGCAAAAGGCGTGTCTGGCGGCTGCGATGTAGCGTTGGAGTCCCCTTCAGGGCAGGCTTACACTGCAGCTATGGAAGATCCGCAGATCCCGTTCCATCTCGCGAACCTGCCGCTGCCCCTTCGGATCTGTCTCGAGCACCCCATGAGCGACGAGGAGCTGTTGCAGTTCTGCGCAGCAAACGATGTGCTGCGCGTAGAACGTGAACCGAATGGAGAGCTTACCGTGACGTCGCCGACCGGAACCGGAGCGGGCCAAACCGATTCCGAGATCAACCTGCAGCTGGGTCTTTGGGCGCGGGCTGCCGATGCGGTTGTGGTTTTCGGTTCTTTCACCGGGTTCCGGCTCCCCGACGGCTCCATGCGTTCGCCGGATGCGGCAACCGCGTCGCGTGCGCAATGGGAAACCCTGACGCCAGAACAGCGCCGCCGTGGATTTGCACCGCTTTGCCCCCAGTTCGTGATCGAGCTGCGCTCGCCAAGCGACCGCCTGCCCGATCTGCAGGCCAAGATGGGCGAGTGGCTCCGCAACGGCGTGCAGCTGGCATGGCTGATCGATCCGGAACGGCAGGCGGTGGAGATTTACCGGCCCGGCATCGCGCGTCCCGAGGTGCTGGAGCGGCCCGTCAACGTACAGGGTGAAGGCCCCCTTGCCGGATTCGTGTTGGAGACCGAATGCATTTGGCAGCAGCGCTAGGCCACGGTTATCGCTGCTATTCTGGCCAGACAGCAGTTTCGGAGGAAGATCGTGGCAGAAGAACCGGTTTATATCACCGTGCGGCCGAATGGGCCGTTGCGCGTGGAAGGGCACATTGTGCTCAAGGATGCGGATGGACAAACGTGGGACCTTACCGGCAAGCCGGCCGTGAGTCTTTGCCGTTGTGGTTTGAGCGAAAAGCGGCCGTTCTGCGATGGATCGCATGCGCGGCAAGGGTGGCAGTGCATGGCCAGCCCGGGCAATCTCACTGGACAACAGTAAGGGAGACAGGGCAAGAGCAAGGGAGACAGAGCGAGGATGAATCGGACCGTCTTAGTGGGTGTGACGAGTGTTGTGATGGTGCTCAGCGGAGCGAGTCTCATGGCGCAGCAGCCGCCGGCGAATCTTCCCGATCCCGCTGGCGTGCAGGATGAAGCTGCCCCCGCGGGGTACGCCGGGCCGCTGTATGTGCGGTCGGAGGTGATGATTCCGATGCGCGATGGGGCGAAGCTGCACACGATCTACTACCGTCCGCAGAAGAGCGATGCGGGTGGGACGCCGTTGCCGTTCCTGATGCAGCGCACGCCCTACGGCATTGCCAACACCACGGCACGGGCGATCGAGAGCGGCAAGCCGGACCTGGCCGCGAGCGGCTACATCTTTGTGTTCCAGGACATCCGCGGGCGTTACGGCTCCGAAGGGCAGTTCGTGATGAACCGGCCCGTGGTGGCGCACTCGGGCAAGAGCGCAGTGGACGAGACCACGGACACGCGCGACACGATCGACTGGCTACTGAAGAATGTACCCAACAACAGCGCGAAGGTGGGTGTGCTGGGGATCAGCTATCCCGGATTCCTGGCGATGATGGCCGGGGTGGACGCGCAGCCGGCGGTGAAGGCGATCAGTCCGCAGGCGCCGATGACCGATGTTTGGCTGGGCGATGACTTTTTCCACAACGGCGCCTTTCGGGAGACCTACGGCTTTGACTATGTGCAGCAACTGGAGGCGCAGAAAACGGATGCACGTGTCAGTGCGAAGGAAGATCAGTACACCTTCTTTCTGCAGCATGTGGATTTTGCGGGTGCAGCGGCTTCTGCGGGGATGACCGATCTGCCCACGGCACAAAAGTTTCTGATGCAGCCGACGTATACGAAATTCTGGCAGGACATGGCTGTCCAGCGGCGGCTCGGCAAACCCGAGGTGCCGACGCTGGAGGTGGGCGGCTACTGGGACCAGGAAGACATGTGGGGACCGCAGGCGGAGTATGCCTCGCTTCGCCCGAAGGAGAACGCAAGCGACCCGCTGCACAAGGTGTTCATGGTGCTGGGACCGTGGAACCATGGCGGCTGGGCACGTGGACCGGGCAACGAGCTGATGAGCCAGTGGGGCGGCATCCAGTTCGGTGGCCAGGACACCGGGGCCTACTACCGCGCGACCTTTGAATCGCCCTTTTTCGAGTACTACCTGAAGGGCAAGCCGGGTTTCGATCTCGCCGACACGGCCAGCTTCCGCACGGGCGAAAACCAATGGCACCGCTACCCGGCGTGGCCGCCTGTCGAGGGTTATCACACCGTCAAGGTGTACCTTGCAGCGGACAAGTTGCTGACGGCGGCGCAGCCGGCGGGGGCTTACGACGCGCACTCGGCGGCGTATGTGGCCGATCCTGCGGACCCGGTTCCGTACCGTCACCGGCCGATTCAGTCCACCTATGGCGAGGGTTCCACCTGGCGCACGTGGCTGGTGGAGAACCAGGACTTCGTCTCCGGGCGCAAGGACCTGGCCAACTTTCAAACGCCGGTGCTGCCCTCGGATGTGACCGTGACCGGGGATGTGACGGCAGACCTGTTTGCGGCCACAACGGGTACGGACAGCGACTGGATCGTGAAGCTGATCGATGTGGATCCGGCGACGGGGTACGAGGGGATGGTGGCGGAGGAGATCCTGCGTGGCCGCTATCGCCACAGCTTCACAACGCCCGAACCGGTAAAGCCGAGCGAGGTGAACGAGTACAGGTGGAGCCTGCACGGGGTGGACCACACCTTCCTGAAGGGCCACCGCATGATGGTGGAGGTGCAGTCCAGCTGGTTTCCGCTCTATGACCGCAACCCGCAGACCTATGTGCCGAACATCATGACGGCGCCTGCGCCGGCGTACCAGGCGGAGACGGTGACGATCTACGACTCGCCCAAATTTCCTTCGCATCTTGATCTGCCGATGACGTTGGATTCCAGGCTGCCGTGAGTTTGAACGAGCGGGTCGAAAGCATGTCGGGGTTCGAGGGAACTGCCAAAAAAGAAGAGTCAGCCGGGTAGAAACTTTCCCGCAGGCGAAGCGTATTCAAGCTAGCAGCGCGTTCAGCAGGGGAAGTGACCGGATGGCGTAAGCCTTTCGCCCCTCCCCCTGCACGCCAGATACAGGAACTACGGCCGGCCCGCGTGGGGGGAGGCTGACAGGATGCAAGCGATGTCTACGAAGTACATGCAGGTGGCTTTATTCGGTCTCGCTTTGGTTGCCGTCGGCCCTTCCGGCCAGGGCGTGGCGCAGACCACCGGTGCTGCGGCCAATGCTGTTCCCCATCAGAGTGGAACGGTGAAGACGGTTGCGGATCAGTCTCTTGTGCTGACCACGGCTACCGGTCAGGACGTTCAGGTAGGCGTTGCCTCCGGTACGACGGTGTTGCTGGTGCAGCCCGGGAGCCATGACCTGAAATCTGCGGCAAAGGGAACCGTTGCCGACATTGCAGCCGGCGACCGCGCGATTGTGAATGGCACCGCCGGCGACACCGGAGATACGCTGCACGCCAGCCGCGTGATCGTGATGAAGTCGGGCGCTATTTCGGCCAGCCGCGCCGCCGAGCAGGCCGCGTGGGCGCAGGGCGTGGGGGGCATCGTCCGCTCGGTGGACCCGGATAACGGCAACATCAACGTCTCCAGCGGTTTGCATTCCCTTACCGTGCAGACGACGCCGCGTACGGTGGTTCGGCGCTACGCTGGCGGTTCGGTGCGGTTTGAGGATGCCGTGCCCAGCTCGGTTTCCGCGATTCATCCCGGCGACCAGGTACGTGCACGCGGCTCGAAGACGCCGGATGGGCTTTCGATCGCAGCGGATGAGATTGTTGCCGGCTCGTTCAGCAATTTTTCAGGAATCATCTCCTCTGTGGACGCTTCAGCCGGAACCGTCACGTTGAAGGATCTCGCCAGCAAACGCACGGTGACGGTGAATGTGACGGCTTCAAGCAATGTGCGGCGCATGCCGGCGGCCGCGGGGCAGGCCATGGCCGGACGCAGCACAGGCGCGGCGACCGGCGAAGCCCCGGCACAGGCTACGCCCACCGCGGCAGCAGGCAGTGGCGGCCGGGAGGGTGGTGGCGGCCGGGAGGGTGGTGGAGGCGGCCGGGCCGGTGGCGATCTTTCCCGCATGATGAACCGTTTTCCGACGGAGACGCTGGCCGATTTAAAGCCGGGCGACGCCGTGATGGTTGTGGCCTCCAATGCCGGCGACGGTGGCGAACCCACCGCGATCACGCTGCTGGCCGGCGTGGAAAGCATTCTGGCGGCGCACCCAACTGGGGAAACGACGCTGTCTCCCTGGAATATCGGGGGTGGCGAGGCCGAGGGTGAAGGCGGGGGCGGTAGCTAGCGTGCAGGCCCGCACTCAGATCTTCGCTGCCGGTTTTCAAGGATCGGCATCACCGGCTTTCGCCCCGGCTGGAAATGGGCGAAAACACCCCCTGCAAAACTGTGTTTGCTTTCGAGGAGAACGATGGACCTGACCAAGGTTTTGTATACGGGCGGTGTTGGCCTGCTGCTGGGCACCGCGGCCGGCGCCCAGACCGCGAATCAGACCGGCGCCCCTGTGCCCGGCACAATACCCACTTCGCCTGTGCCGGTGCAGGCCGCTCAGGGTGCCGCCCTGTCGGCCGGCAGCCAGCTGCCCGTCACCGCCACCCGGGTGCATGGCACGGTGGCTGATCCGGATGGCGCGGCCATTCCGGGCGCCTCGGTGACGTACACGACGCCGGGCGGCGCGGTTCGCAAAACTACCTCCGGCCCGGACGGTACCTACAGCCTGAACCTGGCGCCCGGTCCCTACAATCTGCTTGTCACCATGCCCGGTTTCAGCAGCTATTCCGTGCAGGGCCTCCGCATCGCCCCGGTAGCCGGCGTGACGATGGATGCCAAGCTGCAGATCGGGCAGCAGAACGTCGTCGTGAACGTGGACGCGAACGCGCTGCAGTTGAGTGTGGATCCGGATGCGGCTGCCAGTTCCACCGTAATCCGGGGCAAGGATCTGGAGGCGCTCTCAGACGATCCGGATGAGCTGCAGTCCGAGCTGACGGCCCTTGCCGGGCCCGCTGCCGGACCCAATGGCGGCCAGATCTATGTGGACGGCTTTACCGGCGGACAGCTGCCGCCCAAGTCCTCGATTCGTGAGATCCGCATCAATCAGAATCCGTTTTCGGCGGAGTATGACCGCATCGGCTACGGCCGTGTGGAGGTTTTCACCAAGCCGGGTACGGACAAATTTCACGGTAACTTCCAGGTCAACGGCAATCCGTCGCAGTTCAACTCCGGCAATCCGTTGAGCAGCGCCGCGCAACCGCCATATCACACCCTTTTTCTGTTCGGCAGCATCACGGGACCGATCAACAAGAGCTCTTCGTTCTCCGTGGGTGGGTCGCATCGTGACATCGAAGATGACGAGCTGACTAACGCCACCATCTTTGCGCCGATCGCGGGAGGCACAACCCTGTGTGCCCCCGGACAGGCGGCCTGCCAATCCACTCCGTATCAGACGTTCACGCACTACCCGCAGGTACGCACGGACATTTCGCCGCGATTCGATTTCGCCCTGGGCGAAAAGAACGTGCTGACGGCTCGCTTCCAGTACGTGCAGAACGACGCAACCAATGCAGGCCTGAGCGGCGGCCTGACGCTGCCATCCACGGCATATAACTCCGATAGCAAGTCGACGATTGTGCAGCTGAGCGACACGCAGACCTGGAGCCCAAAGCTCATCAACGAAACGCGTTTTGAGTATGAGCGTGAGCACGTTGCCGACGCCGCGCTGAGCACGGCTCCGCTAGTCAGCGTGCAGGGCTACTTCACCTCGGGTGGCGCGTCGATACAGAACACATCGGATCACCAGGATCACTTCGAAGTGCAGAACTACACGTCGCTCGCGATTCCCAAGAACTTTTTTCGCTTCGGCGGCCGGCTGCGCATTACGCGGGAGGCCGAGTACGCCGCGAGCAATACTAATGGCGCCTTCACCTATTCCTCGTTGACCAACGCGGGAAACGTGACGGCAGGGACTTCCGGCAATGCGGACCACAGCTATGCCACCGGCGTGCCTTCGCAATATCAGCTCACCCGGCTTAATGTTCCCAGCGTGCGGTATACCTATGCCGATCTTGGGATCTATGCCGAGGACGACTGGAAGCCGATGAGCAACCTCACCCTGAGCTACGGCCTGCGTTATGAGACCCAGAACAACCTTCCCGATCATCATGACTTCGCGCCGCGCCTGAGCGTGGCCTACGGCGTGGGCAAAAGCAAGAGCGCTCCCAGCACCGTGTTGCGCGCCGGCTTCGGTATCTTCTATGACCGCTTCGGGACGAACTACCTGCTCAATCTGTTCCGCTACAACGGCATCGCCGAAACGCTCTATACCGTGCCTTCGATTCCAACCGGCAGCGGCTGCAGCCCTGCCAATGTGGCCGCCTGCACACCCCTGCTGAGCGCGACGGCTTCCTCGGTCTATACGCAGTCGAACGGGACGATCGCGCCCACCCTGCGCTCGCCGTACCTGGAAGAGTTTGCGGGCGGATTCGATCAGTCTGTGGGTAAGCATGGCACGGTGTCGGTGAACTACCTGCACTCCCTTGGCGTACATCAGCTTGCGCTGCAGGATGCGTTCTATCCAACCAACGGAACGACCCCGCCGAATGCTGTGAATAATGAATACTTCTCGGAAGGCCAGTTCCACCAGGACCAGCTGAACGTGAATGGGCGCACGCAGCTGAAGTTCCTTTCGCTATCTGGCTTTTACTCGCTGAATTTTGCCAAGGGGGACAGCTCGGGCGCGGCGTCGCCCATCTCCGTGCCGTACGACATCCAGGCCGACCTGGGCCGCACGAGTTTTGATCGCCGTAACTTTGGCGTGATGTTTGCCTCGGTGACCCTGCCGCACTTTATTCAGCTAAGCCCTTTTATCATCGGCCAAAGCGGTCAGCCGTATAACGTAACGCTGGGCTCGGATCCGCTCAGCGACAGCTACTTCAACGAGCGGCCCGAAGCCGTGCCACTCTCGATGGCGAACGGCAACTCCATCCTGGGCATCGGCTCCTGCGGCCTGGCTTTTGCGCAGCCAGGCGCCGTCGCCGGGTACAGCACGGCACCCATCAATGCCTGCACCGGCCCCAACCTGTTCAGCACAAATCTTCGCCTGACCAAGAGCTTCGGCTTTGGCGAGAAAATCGCCCGTGGGGGCAATGGCGGTGGTGGTCAGGGTGGACCTGGCGGCGGGGGTGGCGGGGGCCGTGGCGGTGGTCCTGGCGGCGGCGGCCGGGGTGGCTTCGGCGGCACCAGCACCGGCCGGCGCTACAGCGCCACGATTGGTGTGATCGCTCAGAACCTCTTCGGCAATACGGATCCGGCAGTGCCGATAGCACAACTGGATGCGGGCCCGACGAACTTTGGCCGCAGCCTCGTGCTGCAGGGTGGGCCGTATACACAGCAGAGCGCCGTGCGACGGATCTCGCTCCAGGCGTCGTTCAACTTTTAACGAAGCGCAAGATGCAGAGGCCCGGGCTTCGGCTCGGGCGTTTGTTTTGGGATGGTAAAAGGGGAAGTAGCGCTTGAAAGCGCGCCTATGCCTGCGAAAGCCGAGCCAATGCCTCGGCCAGTACGGCGACGCCACGGACGATGGCCCCGGGGGTGGCGAACTCGTCCGGGCGGTGTGAAACGCCGTTCCGGCAGGGGATGAAGAGCATCGCCACGGGCGCGATCCGGGCCATAAAGCTGGTGTCATGGTAGGCGCGGGAGACCATCTGACGGAAGCTCGCACCCTGCTCCCGGCAGGCCTCTTCCAGAACGCCCACGAGCCGTGGATCGGCAAGCGTTGGATTGTCGGCGTTGATGAACTCTTCGGTAACGCGCACCTTGCGGCGACTTTCGACATCTTGTACCGCGGTGCGAATGGAACGGAGCACGCCTTCGCGCCGGGTGGCGTCGGTGTCGCGCAGATCGAGGCTGAAGCTGACGCGTGAGGGCACGGAGTTGACGGCTCCGGGATGCACGCTCAGGGTGCCGACCGTGGCGACGGTGTCCGCTCCGCCGGCATCGCGATTTGCCGCAAGCGTCGCGGCTTCGATGGCAAGCACGAGCTCCGCCGCGGCGGTCAGGGCATCGCGGCGATCCGGCATCAGCAGTGCCCCTGCATGTCCTCCGAAGCCTTCGACGGTGAAGCGGTAGGCGGAAGGCCCGGCGATCGCCGTCACAATGCCACAGTCGAGGCCGTCGCGCTCGAGCAGGGGCCCCTGCTCGATGTGAAGCTCCAGCCAGGCATCGTAATGGCCCGGCTTCAGTCTGACCTCGTCACGCGAACTGCGGAAACCTGCGGTCTCCCGCACCGTTCGCAGCGTGCCGCCTGCGGGGGCGTCCGGTTCGGTTTCGTGCAGGCGGTCGGGCAGGGCATCGGCGGTTTCGGCGGCGAGCACGCCGCCGAGCAGCCGGGAGCCCAGGCAGCCGATGCCGAAGCGGGTCGGTTCTTCACTGGTGAACAGGACGAGCTCGAGCGAGCGCCGCGGCCTGAAGCCGGCTTCGCGCAGGGCGCGCAGCGCCTCCAAGCCACCCAGGACGCCCACCGTGCCGTCGTACATCCCCGCATGTGGAATCGCGTCGGTGTGCGATCCGGTGCCGACGGGGGCCAACTGCGACTCGGAGCCTTCCCAGCGAAAGAAGGTATTGCCTACAGCGTCCTCGCGCACGGTGAGTCCGGCCTCGATGGCGAGTGCCTTCAGATAGGCTCGCGCTTGGAGATCGCGCCGCGTGAAAACGATGCGGGTGACTGCCTGTGTGGGTTCCGGGAGCGTCCGATCCGTCGTCGCGGGGCAGTCCGTCAGCCCTGCAAGGAGCTGCAGATCGGAGGTCAGGCGCGGCGAGTTCACGGCGACTCTCATGCGATCACGTTGCGGTGGCAATCCTTGTAGAGCAAGTATTTCGCGGGTGTTTTGCCGACAGCGGCGAACCATTGCGGACAAAAGGGAGCCATCCAGAGAAAGTCGCCGGCTTCGACGGGGTACCACGCATCGCCCAGCCTGTAGATTCCGCCGCCCTCCAGCATCAGGAGGCCGTGCTCCATGTAGTGGACCTCCACCTGGGCCAGCGAGCTTCCGGGAGCATAGGTCATCGTGTTCACAGCCAGGTCAAAGGCAAGCGCTTCCGGCAGCAGGGTGCGCACCTGCAGGGCGGCATCGCCGTTCAGCGGCGTGGGGGCGATTCCCGGCTCGTAGCCGATGGCGCAGGCCGGATAGTCGTCGTGCGGATCGTTGAACAGTGCCGGTGCCAGCGGATTGTGCGGCTTTTCGATTACGATCGCCCGGGTGGCGACCTCGGCCGTGAGCTGGTGTGAGAGGTCTTCGGGAAAGAAGGCAAATCCTCCGGGCGGCAGCATCTGCGGCTGGGGGAAACCGGCTTCCGAGGCAGTGAGTGAACCATCAAGCACGTAAACAAAGCGCTCGCCGGGACCCTCCTCAAGAACGCCGCCCGCCTCGAACTCCACGGTCATCATGGAAAAGGCCGCGCCCATCTGCGGCGCCGCATGCACAACGACCTTTCCCCTGGACAGACCGGGAAGGACGGTGCGGACAAAAGTGTCCGGCGTTTGCAGCAGGTGATCACGGCGGTTCGTGCTTCGCGTCAGGCCAAGGTGATGCATCTGCCGTCATTGTACGAGACAGGGGCCTCCCAGGCGGAAAGGGGCAGGTGGTGTTCCCTCGGTTCGTTCGCCGGAAGCAAGCGTTCAACCCATCACGAGCCCCCCCTTCAAAGGTGCAGACTGGCGATCAGCTCAAGCACCGTGGCCAGGGCAGCTTCGACGTCGGCCTCCTGCACGGTCTCTTCCGGGTGATGGCTGAGGCCGCCGGGCGACCGCACGAACAGCATGGCCGTCGGCAGATGCGGGGCCAGGATCATGGCGTCGTGGCCGGCGCCGGAAAACATGCGGCGGCTGCCATAGGCGCTGACCTCGGCGGCCGCAGCAAGGCCGTCAGCCAGGGGCGTGCTCAGGGGCACGGCGGCCTGCTCGGAGAGCACCCGGCCGCGCACGCGTACCTCGCGCTGGCGGCCAAGCGTTTCGGCGCTCGTGAGCAGCCGCGCTACCGCGGCATGGCGTGACTCGTCGGCAGGATGGCGTACGTCGAGCGAAACGCGTACCTCGCCGGGGATGACGTTGGTGGCGCCGGGGAAGACCTCAACGCGGCCCACCGTGGCGACCAGCTGCTTGTAGCCGAGGGCGAAGCGCTCCACCTCGGCAATCCACTGCGCCGCGGCTACCAGGGCGTCACGGCGCAGCGGCATGGGGGTGGTGCCGGCATGGTTGGCCTGCCCGGTAAAGGTCAGCTCCAGCCTGGACTGGCCAATGACGGCCTCCACGATGCCGAGCGGCACATCCTCGCCCTCCAGAACGGGGCCCTGCTCAATGTGGACCTCCAGAGCCGCCCGGGTGTTGGGGCGGAGGGCTGAGTTGGACAGGGCGGTCGCGGGATCCAGACCAAAAGCCCGGAGCGCCTCGGCGAGGCTGACCCCGTCCCTGTCGGTTCGCTGAAGATGCTCCGGGGCGAGCTCGCCCACCGCGGCCATCGAGGCCAGAAACGGAAACCCGAAGCGAACCCCTTCCTCCTCGCTGAAGGCGATCAGCTCAAGGTGAAAAGGAAGCGGCTCCCCGGCAAGCTCCTCAACGGCCGCAAGCCCCAGCAGTACCCCAAGGGGACCGTCGAAGGCGCCGGCATTGGGCACGGTGTCCAGGTGTGAGAACAGCACGAGGGTCGGTGTGTCGTGTGCGGTACTGCCTGCCTCGCCGCTGCCCGCCCGGCGCAGGCCGCGCAAGCTGCCCACGCCATCGACCCGCACCTCCAGCCCGGCCTGGCGCATCCACCAGCCGACGAGGGTGTGCGCGTCGCGTGTGGCGGGGGAAAGGAACAGGCGCGTGGTTTCGCCGGGAACATCGGTGACGGTGGCCAGCTCGCGGCAGCGTGCGATGATTCGGGCCGCGCGCGGGCTGCTGAAGATCTCAGCCACGCCGCACCGTAGCTTCAATGGTTCCGTGCGGCTCATCGGTTGGCACGAAAATTGTGTTGGGATTGTCGGTCCGGAAGCGCGCGAGATCCACCAGGAGATTGTGCTTGTTGGGCATACGCAGGAACACCTCGTCGATCGCGTCCGTATGGCCGAGCGCGGCTTCGGCCATCGCATACAGCGTCTGCTGCACGCTGAGGGAGTCATGCCGGGCAAAGGTGGTGACCATGCGTTCGCGGAGAGGATGCCGCACCTTGTTGAAATCAATGCCCTCGGCAAGTGCCTCCGGCGTGTAGCTCCACGTAGCCGCGACCGAGGTGCCGAATAGGCGGTCCGTGGTTTCGGGCAGGGTCGTCAACTCGTCCTTGATGTAGCCGACGAAACCTGACTGCGCGGTCTTCAGCAACGTCATTTCGCGGAATCCGCTGTGCACCGACAGAGCGCCGTCCCGCGTGCGGGCAAGCTGCGCCGTCCCCCGCTCGTCGGAGCCCTTCATGAAGGCGGTCGGGTACGGCTCGCCCTCCACGGTGAGCCGCTTCCACAGGTGCGATTCAATGTTCACCTCCACCTCGCTTATCTGTGGATTGCGGCTAAGCAGGAACTCGATCAACTCGGCTGCGAACTCTTCGATGGACCGGGCCTTCGACCCGCGCGCCACGAAGTACACCGTGTTCTTCATGGTGTCGGTGGTCAGAATGCGGGTATTGTCGCCTTCGGTGAAGACCTCGGCAAAGTCGCCTGTCACCAACACCTCGAGGGTCCAATCTTCGAGGTCGTGGTGCGTCTCATGCCGCGTAACGCGCATCAGGCGCACGCGCGACTTGCCGTAGCGATGGCTCACGAGGCTTACTGCGTTGGGGGTTGCCATGGGCTGCCCAGCTCCTTGGTGGTATCCAATCAACCTGAATCTGCGGTCAGCTGCCGCGGTAGGTCGTATAACCGTTGGCCGTGGCGAGCAGCGGAATGTGGTAGTGCTGCGCCGGATCGGCCACATTGAAGACGATCTCGACATAAGGGTAGAGCGGCGTGAGCCGCTGCCTGGCAAAATAGGGCGCGATGCCGAAGCGAAGGCGATAAAGGCCGGTCTCAAGCGCCGCTTCGCCGAGCAGGGTACGGCAG
This sequence comes from uncultured Bryocella sp., assembly GCA_964248555.1. Taxonomy (GTDB): domain Bacteria; phylum Acidobacteriota; class Terriglobia; order Terriglobales; family Acidobacteriaceae; genus Granulicella. Next base: position 5,006 of record CAXTZL010000001.1, on the reverse strand, counting down.
CGGCCCTCGTCGTCGGTTATTCCCTGGCCGATCTGCGCCCAGGCGCCCCCCGTCTGCCGCGAAAGCACCAGGGGAACGCCACTCGCGGGCTTGCCCAGCGCGGTGTCGAGAACGTGTGTGGAAAGTCCCATGTGTGAGCCTACTTTACACGCTGTCACAGCGCGCGGGAGGCAGTCCGAGCCACTTGCGCAGGCGCAGTTGCGTGATGCGGCGCTGCTGCTCGGCAGCCTCCAGCCATTCGGTAGCGGAATCGTTTGCGAGCCGCCGTTGAAGAATTGCCAGCATCTCTGCCGCGCTCTTGCCCGTGGCGCACACCAGGAAAATGCGGCCAAAGCGAACCTCGTAGGCACGGTTGCCCTCCACCAGCGCGGCCCGGGTGGCGTCCTCGGACGATGCCGCGCTCTGCTCACCCTTGCTCCAGGCAAGGCTCTGCGCGCTCGCGGCTTTCGCATGGGCTTCCCCAATGCGCGGGTGGCTGTTGAAGGCCTGCTGCCAGTCCTGGAGGGAAAGCGAGCGCCAGGCCTTGTCTGCTGCGATGAAAAAGCTTTCTGCGGTCGTGAAAGGCCGTTGCAGACCCATGGCCCGCGCCCAGGCGAGCGACCCATTACACGGCAGAATTGCCTGCGCGGCCTCATCTGGCGGCATGGCATTCCAGGCTTCGAGGAGGTCGCTCATGATCTCGTTCCCAGTCGGTACTCGACGCCCGCGGGCGTACCCACAAATTCGGCTTTCCCGTCGGTCTGCCTGAAGACGCACGCCCCGCGTACCCAGGTCGAGCGTACAACACCCCGTAACGCTTCTCCCATGTACGGCGAGATGGGATGCCGGTAGTGCAGGCGGTCCGGTGTAACCGTTGCACGGGCTTCCGGGTCAAAGGCGACCAGATTTGCAAAACGGCCCGGAGCAATGGCCCCGACACGGTCCGAAAGACTTGCCAGCGCGGCTGGTGCCGTGCTCATCCAGTGAGTCAGCTTTGTAAGTGGAATCCCGCGCTGCACGCATTCAGTCCACATAACCGGCAGCGCCGTGGAAAGCGAAGCAATGCCGCCCCAGGCGCGGTCGAAACGGCCCCCAGCCGACGTTTTCATCGCAGGCGGACAGGGCGAGTGGTCCGTCGCCACGAGGTCCAGCGTGCCGTCCAGCAACCCCGCCCACAACGCCTCGCGATGGGCAGCCGAGCGCAGCGGGGGAGCACACTTGAACTCCGTGGCTCCATCGGGAATCGCCTCGGCAGGCAGGTGCAGGTAGTGCGGGCACGTCTCCGCCGTGACCGGCAGGCCTTCGCGCTTGGCCGCTGCGAGAGGAGGCAAGGCTTGCGCCGAAGCCACATGCACGATGTGCAGGCGAAAGCGGAACTCGCGGCAGAGCGCAAGCAAAAGCTCGATGGCCTGCACCTCGGCCGCGTCCGGCCGTGAGGCCAGGTACGTGGCGTAGCGGCGCCAATCGGCTCCCTCGGCGTTCAGCGCGGCGGTTGCGGCCTCGATCGGCGCGGCCAGCTCCGCATGCACCAGCAGCGGCAGTCCACTCGCCGCGATTGCGGGCAGGGCACGGCGCAGGTTGCCGTAGTCGATGGAGGTAAAACCCTCGCATCCGGGATAGAGCAGAAAGCACTTGAATCCCGGGACACCGGCGGCTGCCAGCGGCGCGAGGTCAGCCTGGTTGCCGTCCACCGCGCCGCCCCACAGGGCGTAATCCACCAGCGCCTTCCCGGCTGCAGCCGCGCGCTTGGCCGCGAGCGCCGCCACGTTCGTGGTCTCCGGCAAGCAGTTCAGCGGCATGTCCACGAGCGTGGTGAAGCCCCCGGCGGCTGCGGCGCGCGTACCCGTCGCGAAGCCCTCCCACTCCGTGCGGCCCGGCTCATTTAGGTGCGTATGGACATCCATCAGGCCCGGCAGCAGGGGAAGATCGCCGAGGTCATCGCAGGGAATCGCCCGATCCAGCTGCTCCGGATCTACAACCGACGCAATCCGCTCGCCGTCGACCACCACCGCGGCAGGGCGTTCGCCCTCGGGCGTGACCACGCGGCGCGAACGGAGAGCATGTACCATGATGCTGATTATGCCCGGAAGCCCCGAATTTATGCAGCAGGCCATTCAATTGGCCACAGAGAACGTTCGGCACGGCCGCGGCGGACCATTTGGCGCGGTGGTGGTGAAAGACGGCGTGGTCATCGCCACCGGAGCCAACCAGGTCACCGCCTCCAACGATCCCACCGCCCACGCCGAGGTCGTCGCCATTCGCAACGCCTGCCAGGCGCTCGGCACCTTTCAGCTGACCGATTGCGATGTCTACACCAGCTGCGAACCCTGTCCGATGTGTCTTGCGGCGCTCTACTGGTCCCGCTGCCGCGCCATCTTTTACGGCAACGACGCAGCCGGTGCCGCGCACGCCGGCTTTGACGATTTGTTTCTCTACGAAGAGGTCAGGAAGCCACTCGATCAGCGCAGCATCCCCATCGAACGTCTGCTGGGTGAGGAAGCGCAGAGCAGCTTCGACGCCTGGCATGCAAGCCCCTACCGGGTGGAGTACTAGATGCCTGATTCTGTTCTCGCCAACGTGGGGCATTCGTCCGCGGGAAGCCCGCCCACGCTGCACATCGCGCTGCTGGGCTTTGGCACCGTGGGCAGCAGCTTTGCGGAGGTCCTTGCCGCCAGGGGCCGTTCTGATCTCCGCATCACGCATGTGTTCAACCGCGAGGTGGAACGCAAGCGCACGCACGAACGTGCTCGCTTTCTATCCGCCGATACGGTCTGGACTGACCTCATCGAGGAGGTCCTGGACGCGCCCGGTGTTCACCTTGTCGTGGAACTCATGGGCGGGCTCGATCCCGTGGGTGCCTGGGTACAGCGTGCGCTTGCCGCGGGCAAGCACGTGGTTACCGCCAACAAGCAGCTCATCGCGCACCAGGGGCCGGAACTGTTCGCTCTGGCGCGGAAGCACGGCGTGCAGCTTCTTTACGGCGCGGCGGTTGCGGGTGGCGTGCCCGTTTTGCCGGGCATCGCGCAGGGTCTCAGCGGCGATCGCCTTCTGCGCCTCAGCGGCATCCTGAATGGCACCTGCAACTTCATTCTGAGCGCCATGGAAGCCGGTGCCGACTACCCTGATGTCCTGCGTGAGGCGCAGCGGCTGGGCTACGCCGAGGCCGACCCCTCCGCCGATGTTGACGGCCACGACGCGCGCGCCAAGCTGTGCATCCTTGCCCGGCTCGCGCTGGAAGCCGAGCTCAAGCTCGAAGAGGTGCCCGCACAGAGTATCTCGCAGGTAACGGCGATCGATTTCGCCTACGCAAAGGAACTCAATTGCACCATTCGCCAGGTCTCCCGCGCGCAGGTAATCGATTTGCCGGCAGGGATCGATAGGGAGCCTGCCGCGTACGCCCGCGTGGGTCCCATGCTGGTGCCAAAAACCTCGCCCGTCGCCTGGTCACACGGGACGCAGAACATGGTCGTCACCAGTGGCCGCTTCGGCGGCGATGTCGTGCTCAGCGGACACGGCGCGGGCGGTCACGCAACAGCGGTAGCCGTCATGAGCGACGTGCTTGCAGTGGCAGGCGACAGCTTCCCCGTGCAGCGGCATGCGGCTCGCTTCCGCGTTACGGGCGATGTACACGCACCGCATTACCTGCGCTTCGTCGTGGACGACAAGCCCGGCATCATCGCCGCCATCTCCGGAGCGCTTGCAAAATTTGGGGTCAACATCGACTCCATCGTACAGCGCCGTGGCTACCCCGCGCACCGGCTTCCGTTTGTCGTCACCACAGAGCCTTGTCTACGCTCGACGGTGGACGCCGCCGTGGCGGAGATGTCGAACATGGACGCGCTTGCCGAACCTCCGCTCGTACTTGAAATTCTTGTCGTAAATGATCCGGAAACGGACTGACTTCCAGCGCCCCACGGAAAAAGACCGGATGCTGCCTCGCCATCGCCTCCTGCACCTGCTCTCGGCTTCAAGCTTGGGTGTCGCGTAAGCTTGAAGCTCACGCCCTTCGTGCAGGTGGACCAAATCGACGTGTACCCTTCATCACGCACCTGTTGGGATTGGAAACGCCGCTCACAGACGGACGCACTATGCCACTGAAACCCGCGCGGAGGTGATTCGCGCTAACGATCCATCTAAAAAACAAGAAGGGCAGGGAAGCCACACCGGCAACCCTGCCCTTCTTGCCCCGCGTAAGAATTAGGCGAGAAAGATCGGCTTGATGTGCCGCTCGAACAGGTTCTCCGTCACGTTTTTGGCGACGATCTCCTCGTTGGCCTCGAGCGCATCGGTGTACCGCTTGCCCATCTTGGCCGCAACTTTGAAGCCGACGTGCAGCAGTTGCCGCATGTTCGGGTTGTAGTGCCCATCGTCTTCGTTGTGGCGCAGCGCGCGGGCAAACTGCTCGCTTGTCCAGCCGCTCACCATCTCCGGCGCGGGCAGCTTGGTCTTGTCGATATCGATCACTGTGGCATAGGGAGCACAGAGCTCCTCGGCATGCGAGAAGGCTTCAACATACACCTCCTTGGCAAGTTCCAGCCCACTTCCACCGGCCTCCGCGAGTCCGATGAGCTCCTCCAGCCACGTGGTACCCGCCGTCTTCACGTGTACGCCCGCATCGAACTCCTGAAGACCCTTCGCGATGGCGCTGTAGATCGAAAACTTGTCCGAGCCGGAGTGGACGCTGAGCTTCAAATTCGCAGGCAGGCGGTAGCGCTCCACGGCGTACGCGATGGTGGCCAGGTCGTTGCGAAACTCCTTGGCAAACTGCGCAGCATCGCCGGCATAATCCACACCCTTGTTGAAGCGTCCGGTAAATTTCGGTGCGATCGTCTGGATGGGGATCTTTTCGTCCGCCACGGCGGCCAGAATGATCAACAGCTCCGGCGGTGTCTGCGGATTGTCGGTTTCGTCCATGGAGATTTCAGTAACGAACTTGCCCTCTCCCTTGGCTTCGGCAAGCGCGCGATAAATTTCACCCGCATGCTGCACCGCCGCGAGAAACTGCTTGGCTGTCCGTTCGGCAAAGG